>JBJEUL010000131.1:0-20236 GCA_051883835.1 Aristaeellaceae bacterium | reverse complement strand
ACAAGGGGCATCGCCCCTTGACCCCTTCGACGCTGGCGCGGTCCCTTGGAGGTTATAGGTATTGGGTTTGGTCGTTGGAGGGAGTCCAGGTCACGTTCAGGGATGCGCTGTGCAGCGTCTGGCCGTTAAAGACGGGCTGCTGGGCCTTGGCATGGGCCATGAAGTCTGCCATGCTGGCAAACTCGCGGCCGCCGCACACCGTCAGGTAGGCCATGGCATCGCCGTAGGCACGCCACTCGCAGCCGGGGTTCATGCCCTCCTCAAAGGCTTCCAGCGGCGCGGAGCACCACACGCCGATATAGCCCGTATCCTTGCGCAGGAACAGCCAGCCGTCCTCCCGGCAGACCTCGTCGAAGCGGCAGGCCGGGGCATAGAGATGCGTATAGTGCAGCGGATGCGCCCCCGGGATGCAGTACACCGCGCCAATCACGCCATGGGCCTGCTTGACGGCAGGCATCACGCCATTACCGTGCCAGTAGCCGGGGCGCAGGTCACCGCGCTCGGACATGGAACCGGGATGGTTCACGAACACGGACGCCTTGCCGTCCAGCGCGGCATACCACATGTGCTGCTGGTAGCCGTAGGTGCCGGGCTGGAAGCAGGTGGTGCCGTGGAAGCGTTCGTTGAAGGACTTGGTGTAGGCGTGGGTGTGCTGGTCGGCATCGGGCAGGAGGGTTTCGTTCGTCCAGCGGGTGAAGTCCGCATCCTCCCGGGGAGAGGCCACGGAGGTCATGCAGTAGTCGGCATTCTTCTCCAGCACAATGCGGGCGTTGCCGGTGGTGTAGGTGGTTTCCACAGGGGTATCCATCAGCGGCTTCACATCCGGCAGACGGTAGCTGCTGCCCGCGTAGAAGCCAATCCAGCCCTCCCCAAAGGCATAGGGGCGCGTGGGGTCAAGCATGTTCATCAGGGCCATGGCCCCGGTGGCGAAGGGATACAGGACGTTACGGTACACGCGGCCCATGGGGGCTATGATGCCGTCCTTGAAGGTATGCAGGGCCAGCATGGACAGCAGCCTGTCGGTCACCTTCCGGGCACGCTCGGACATGTCCGGCACGAAATCCACCACGTTCAGGATGGCTGCGAAGGTCACGCACATGTACACCGTGCTCAGGAATTCCTCAAAGCCGCCTTCCTCCACATCCGTCAGCCACTGGTCTACCAGACTGCGCCCGTAGGCAGCCAGCTCCCGGCCCGTCATCTTGGCGCGGGGGAATACATCCTCCGGGTACATTTCGCCTGCCAGCATCGCACTGGAATAGAACATCAGGGCATGGTTCTCGCTCCAGAAGCACATGCCGTCAAAGCCATCCATGTCCATCCAGTAGCGGTAATTCAGCAGCACCTGTTTGGTGCGCTCCTCCAGACCCGCGGGGATGCCGTAGAGCTTGAGCCAGCGCAGCAGGCCGCACATCATGAAGTCGGAGCAGTCAATGCGCTGCTCAATCAGCTCCAGCGTGTAGGCGAACCGCTCCAGGTCGGCTGCATCCTCCTGACCCAGATGCTTGCGGGCCAGCATGTTCGCCATGGGGAAAGAGATGCCCTCCCCCCGGGGGCAGCTGGGCACGTCCGCGATGCGCTGGAAGATGGCCTGCAAATTGTCCTCCATGGACAGGGTGGTATCGGCATACATGGGCTGGAGCAGCTCCGTGCGCTCAAACCGGCGGGAAAGCGTCACGCCTGCGGCGTCGGTTTCTACGGTCACATAGGGCTGACCCTCGGGCAGTGCGGCTTCCACCGTGCCCATGTTCAGCGTCACGGGCGCAGACAGGGCCTCGCTCTCATCCTTGCGGGTGCGGATGAAGGCCATGCGGGTCGGTGCTGTGATGGGGCTGGGGAAGATGAGGTGGCTGTCCGTCATGCGGGTATCCAGCAGGAACCGCTCCGCAGCGTGGATGGCCTGCGCGCTGGCGGCATCGGGCAGGTCAACGGTCACGTCATCGAGATGGTCGCGCAGCTGCAGGGCCACGGTGCTGCGGGTGTCGCGCACGCCCAGATTGCAGCAGGCGAGATAAATCAGGTTCCGGCCAGCCTTCAGGGGCAGCGTCACGTCCAGCCGGGTGATGGGCTTGTAGACGGGCTTGTCAATCTGGCTGAGCTTTTCGCCGTTGAGGTACAGATCAACCGCCGCATAGGACCACAGGGTTGCAGCCACGTCCATGGCCTGCGGGGCCACCACGCACATGGCCACATCAAACGTGACCTTGCGCATGAGGGAATAGAACGAGGAGCAGTCCACGAAGCCGCTGCCGATGTCGTCCTGATATCGCCACGCCTTGCCCAGGCGGCTGGGCTGACCCAGCACGGGGTTGCAGGCGGCCTCTACCGGCGCGTGATCGGCAATCATGGCACGCAGGCGGGTTTCGTAGCGGATTTGCTGCTTGTCGCGCAGCTCGCTGGTATAGGGCTCCACCTTCGGCCCGCTGACCATGCAGCAGGTCAGGAAGCCCTGACGGTCAACCTTCCACAGTCCTTGCATGATGGTACCTCCTTGATGACAGGCATAACGGCAGTCTGCGGGAAACCACAGACTGCCGTATTTGATATGCAATAGGATGACTTAGCCCTTCACTGCGCCTGCGGTCATGCCGTTCATGAAGAAGCGGCTGAAGCAGCAGTACACAACCAGAATCGGCACGATGGAGATGGTCGCACCGGCGAACATGATGTTCCACGCGGCCGTGCCGTCACCGGCATTCTTGAGCATGTTCACGCCGACGGTCAGGGGACGCAGGGCATCGTTGGTCATGGTGAAGACCAGGGGCATGATGTACTCGTTCCAGCCCTGACGGAAGGACAGCAGGGCCACGGTGGCCAGCACGGGCTTGAGCAGGGGCAGGATAATCTGCCAGTATGTCTGGAAGAAGGTGCAGCCGTCAATGGTGGCTGCTTCGTCCAGCTCACGGGGCAGGCTGTCGGTGAAGCCGCGGCACAGGAAGATGTAGGTCGCCTGACCACCGCCCACGGAGAACAGAATCACGGAGATGAGGTTGGTGTTCATCTTCAGGCCAACCGCCAGCTCATACAGCGGGCGCAGGGACACGGAGCCCACGTTGATGAACATGAAGGCGATAAAGACGCTGTACAGGATGCTCTTGAACTTGCTCTTGCGGCGGGAGAAAACGTAGCCGGTCATGGTGGCGTTGAGCAGGGAGAGCACCATCACGCCCAGGGAGATGTACAGGGAGTTCATGGTGTAGCGGGCGAAATTGGCCTGCTGCCAGGCGTCAAAGTAGTTCTGGATAATCCACACCGAGGGGAAGATGTTCGCGCCGCCGACCAGCAGCTCCTTGTTGCCCTTGAAGGAGCCGAACACGACGTAGAGCACGGGGAAGATGGTAATGACTGCAATCAGCAGCAGGAAAACCCAGATGAGTGCGCGGGCGATTTTGGTACCAGTGGAACGGACCTCATGCGTTTGTTGCATCCTGCTCGCCTCCTTACATAACGTTGTCCAGCTTACGGGACACCATGTTGTAGATGATGGTCACGCAGCCAACGATGACAGCCGCCACCACGGACAGCAGTGCACCATAGCCGATCTGCGCCTGAGAACCTGCGGCACTGCCGAAAATCAGGTTGTAGATGTAGAGGAACATGACCATGGAGCGGTTGCCGGGGCCGCCCTGGGTCAGCACCATGATGGCCTCGTAGTCCTTGAACGCGCCGGTGATGGCCAGCATCAGGATGACCTTCAACACAGGGCTGAGCATGGGCAGGGTAATGGAGAAGAAGGTGCGCACACCGCTGGCACCGTCAATCTTCGCGGACTCGTACACGTCCTCGGAGATGCCGTTGATGCCGTTGATGAAGTAGAGCATGTAGTTACCAAAGCCGCCCCACACGGCCAGAATGGTGACGGCCACCATGACCATGGCAGGGTCGCCCAGCCAGTTGACGCGGGGGCCAACCTGCAGGCCCAGCTGACGCAGCACGCCATTGAGCACGCCGTTCTTGGTGGCGAAGATGAAGGTGAAAATCATACCGCTGATGGAGGTAGCGATCACCGTGGGCATGAAGTACACCGCACGGAACACCGACGCACCCAGCAGCTTCTGGTTGAGCAGCACCGCCATGAGCAGGGCCATGGGGATGATGAACACCAGCTTGTACAGCGCGTACTCGAAGGTGGTGACCACGCTCTTCCAGAAGGTGGTATCATGGAGCATGCGGGTGATGTTGGCCATGCCGGTGTAGGTGGAGGTGAAGCCGTTATAGTTGCACAGCACATAACGGAAAATCCACAGGAAGGGATACACCGAGCAGACCAGCAGGAAAATCGTTGCGGGGACGAGCATCAGGTTGGAGGAAATGTTGCCGTTGCGCCATGCCAGGTGGAGTCTTTCCTTCATCGACCCCTTGGCGCGAGCTGTGGTGAGATTGCTCATGATGAACCTCCCTGTTTCGCAGATAATGCCCCCAAGGCCCGGTCATGCCCACGCCTTCGGGATAGAGCGCACGCCCAGATTGCTCCAGGCGTGCGCGGATTTCGGACAGGGATTACTTGTCCAGGTAGGTGGCGGTGCCAGCGGAGGGATGCAGGGGATCGTAGTCCGCAATCACCAGACGCTTCAGGGTGCCGGAAGCGATGTCAGCTTCGTAGGCAGCATTGTAGCGGGTGTTCAGATCCTCGATGGCCTCGTCAATCTCCACATAGCCCATGATGGCGTTCCACAGCACGGTGCGGTAGTTGTCGCCGGTCAGGTTGATGGTGGGCACGGTGGGATACACGGATTCATACTCCAGCAGGGAGAAGTCCGCCAGACGGCCGATCTTGCTCTTGTCGATGACGCTGTCCATGTAGGAGGAGATGGGCAGGCAGAAGCCGTTCTCCAGGTAGCCCTTCTCCACTTCCTCGGACTGGAAGAACTCGATGACCTTCCAGGCCGCGTCGGGGTTCTTGGAGGAGCTCATGATGGCATAGCCCTTGGAGGGAGTGGTCTGCAGGGCACCCTTGATTTCGCCGTCCAGAGAGGGAACAGGAGCCACGCCCCACTCAAAGTCGGTGATGGGCAGCTGGCTGGTGAACACGCCGGCTTCCTGAGAAGCGTTGCCCCACAGGGCGAACTCGCCGTTGGCGAACAGAGCGCGCATGTTGTCAACGCCCTGCTGGTCGGGATAAGCAACCGCAACCAGCTCGCGGCCCTTCTCCAGAATCGGCTTGTAGCCGGAGAAGTCGAAGCAGCCGTTCACATAGTCATAGTAGAAGATGCCGGAAACCTGGGCCATCATCTCCAGCTGACGCTCGAAGGGAGAGGAGCTGGTGAAGCCGATGCCGTAGTAGTCGTAGTTGTTGTCCTCGGTAATCTTCTGCGCCATGGCGATGTACTCGTCCAGGGTGGCGGGGATCTCAGAGAAGCCGGACTTCTCCAGCAGGGCCTTGTTGTACTCGATGCGCACGCCGGAACGCATGCCGGTGTACACCCAGTACAGGTTGCCGTTCATGTAGTTCAGGCCTTCGTAGGCATGCTCATAGGGCTCATTGACCTTCTGGAACTCGGGATCAGCGTCGATGTAGCCGTTCAGGGGCAGCAGCATGCCGTTGTCCACGAAGTTCTTGAGGGTGACGGACTGGCCGATGATGTCGGGGGCGGTGCCGCCGGAGTAGGCCAGAACAATCATGTTCTCGTAGTCATCGGTGATGATCTGCATGGTCAGGTGGATGTTGTCGGTGTTCTCGGCGTTGAACTTCTCCACCATGGCGGTCATGTACTCCATGTCATGGCGGTCGTTCACCCAGTAGGTGATTTCGATGGGGTCCTCAGCCAGCGCGGCGGGAGCGATGCACAGCACCGTCGCCATCATGGCCAGAGACAGAACCAGGGCCAGGAGCTTCTTCATGGTTATGTCCTCCTTCGTTTTTCACGCAGCGTGGGCGGTTTGCCTCTGCTCCGTTTCTGGCTCTTATTTTACCATTGAACACATGTGAAGAAAACAACCTCTTTTATGGTATGTGTAACACATTTTGTGAATTTTCGTGTGCAAGGTGTTCAATTCCGCAAAAAACACATCCCCCAAAGGCTCGCGCCAGCGGAAAAGGGTCAAGGGGCGACGCCCCTTGTGGGGTTTGGGGCAAGGCCCCAAGCAGGTCTGGGCGGCAGCCCAGTGCAACACGCCCCGCCTCCCAAAAAGGAAAAGGAAACGCCCGAGTTTCCAAGCAGACGACGCAGTTCGTCCGCGTTGGAAACGGCAGGTTCCGCGCACTGCAAGGGCCTCCCCTCGCCATACCGCAAACCCTTCAGGCGTTTCCCATGATTGATTTACCGCACGTCCTCCGTCACCACGTCAGGCCGCGTATTCATGCTCCGGGGCGTGACCTTCAGGCCCGTGAGATGGAAACCATTCACATGCCGGGCATACACGCCGCAGGCAGGCACATCGCCATAGGCATTGCTCTCCGGGTAATCAAAGAGCAGCTCGTCCACCTTATCCGGCAGGAACAGCTTTTCCTCATTGTCCCGATAAACCATGGTCAGGTTGGTCACGGTGATGTTCTCCAGCGGACGGCGCACGGCAATTTCCCCGGGCAGCGCACTGTCATAGCCCGTGATGATGCAGGGTAGCTCGCAGTTTTCCGCCGTCACGTCCTCGATGGTCATGTTGCGGATATGCCCGCCCCAGAAGCGATCCTCCACATCCTCGGTATAGGGCCGACGATAGCGGTTGCGCCGATTCAGCGCGATGTAGAGGGGACAGACCACCTGATTCATGCGAATATTGCGGATGGTCACATCCTCCAATACGGTGCCGTCACAGCTCTCCAGGCTGATGCCGCTGACGCTGCCCGGATAGATGTCCGGGAAGATGAAATCACAGTCCTCCACCAGCACATGGCGGATGTCACTGCCCGTTTCCGTGCCGATTTTGAAGGCGTTCATCACCGTCAGCACCGTGCAGCGGCGAATGGTGATATCCTCCATGCTCCTGCCGGAAAAGCCCGGGTTCTTGAGCACAATGCCGTCATCGGCACAGCTGACGAAGCAGTGCTCCACCAGCGCGTGACTGGTCGCGCCCAGGTCAATGCCGTCCGCGTTGGCCACATGGCGGTTGTCGTTGATGACCATGTCCCGCACGGTGATGCCGTCACTGCGGTCCACATGCAGCGTCCAGCTCATGGAGGCTTCCAGCACAATGTTCTGGAATGTCACATCCTGACTTTCCTGCACCCAGACCATCGCGGAGGGACGGCGCAGGTCAGGCTTGCCCTCGCCGTATTTGTCCTCGCTGTAGCGGATGCGGTCACGGTAGAAGGTGCGGATGGAGCCGGGAACCGTGTTGATGTCCTTCACCTGATCCCGCCGGGGCAGCATGGTCACCGGGAAGGGCGTGAGCGCAGGCTTCTGCCGCGGCTCATACACATACCACTCACCGCTGCCGCAAATCTTGCCGCCGCCCGTCACCGTCACATGAGCCGCATGGTCAATCAGCAGCAGCGCACCCTGAATGGACTCGCCCTTGCGGTCATCGGTGTAGGTATCATCATGGGTCAGCAGCTGCTCCACATCCCGGCTGGCCACCAGCGCACTGCCGTGGGCAATGAACAGCGTGCAGTTGGACGGCAGACGCACCGTCCCGGTCACATAGCTGCCGCCCTCCACCAGAATCACGCCGCCCCCTGCTTCCCTGCAGGCCCGGCAGCAGGCCGCAATGGCCTCCGTGTTCAGCCAATTCTCCCTGGCCTGCGCGCCCCAATCCCGAATATCAAACACCCGTCCCTCCGGCCGTGTCTGATTGGGATTGATATACTCCCCCCACGGAATATCCTGATAATAATCCCCCGGATAAACATTGCCAAACCCCGGATACGTTGCCTTATCCATCATCACAACCACGCTCCTTCCAAGTGATCGCGCCAGCGTCGAAGGGGTCAAGGGGCGATGCCCCTTGTGGAGTGCAGGGGCAACGCCCCTGCGCAGGTCTGGGCGGCAGCCCAGCGTCCCCCTCTGCTACAGAAAAGGCCCTCTGCCTTGTGTGCAAAGGGCCAGGAAATGTCGATCAGAGCTTGACAGCCACAGTCACAAGCTCGAAAGGCTTGAAGGCCACGGACTGTGCCATGCCCTCGCCGTCCTCGATGAGGTTCAGCTTCTCCACCTCGAAGGGGAAGCGAATCACACCGCGGCGACCGTTCTGCTCGCTCAGCCGAATGACCAGCTTGCTGCCGTCCTCGCTGAGCTTCATGGCCTGCAGGTGCAACCCGCTGGCGCAGATGCTCTCCCGCAGCGCGTCGGGCATGACCACATCCGCCTTGCGCAGGGGAACGTTGTACTGCATGGCGGCATCGTTGATGCCCGCGGACAGGAAGTCACCCTCATGGGGCAGAATCACATAGCAGAAATCATGATGCCCAATATCCGAGGTGATGTCCGGGCGGATGGTGGCACGCAGCAGGCTCAGGCTGATTTCATCACCCTCCAGACCCACGCCGTACTTGCCATCGTTGAGCAGGGCCACGCCGCCGCCGCTCTCGCTCATGTCGCACCACTTGTGATGGCACACCTCAAAGCGCGCCTGCTGCCAGGTGGTGTTCTTGGTCAGCTCACGGCGGATAAAGCCCGCGCTGGTGTCGCAGACCAGCTCACGAGTCAGCACCTCCGGGCCAAAGTTGACCTTGGCCAGCTTGTGCTTCTCGTCCCAGTCCACAATATGCTCCACCTCAATGGCGCGGCTGACGGCATACACGCGGATGAGCATCTTCCATGTGCTGCGGCCCGTGGACAGCACCGTTGCGAGGGTCGCGCTCACGCCGTCCTGACGGGTCAGGTGCAGGGGCTCCACCACCGTGATGGGCCGCTCCACATCCTTGTAGTTGGGCAGGATGTCCCATGCGTCATAGTTGCCGGGACGGTCCTCGTACAGGTGCAGCTTGTTGAAGCCGCAGCCCTCCTTCACCCACTCGCGCTCCAGCTCCCTGTCGTAGAGGCTGACCATGCTGCCGTCAGGCGCAAAGGCGATGCGGTAGAAGGGCGTTTCCACCCGCAGGGTATCGCCGGAAGCCGTGGCCTGCAGCCAGTCCTCACAGCCGGCAGGCTTGCTGACCGCGCCGCTGGTCAGGCCCTGCAAACCGGGAATCGCCCAGAAGCCCTTCTCACCGCGGCGAATCTCCTCGCCGCTCTCATCCGCCAGGAAGGTGATGAAATCACGCTGCACCGGCAGGCTGTTGAAGTAGGCTTCCCCATCGGTCTGCATCAACACCTCGTCCAGCCGGGCACTGATGTCCCGATAATCCGCCATGGCATCCTCATACACAGGATGAATGTGACTGCCCGGCAGAATGTCGTGGAACTGGTTCAGCAGCAGCTTCTTGTAGCATTCCCGCAGCACTTCGGCCGGATAGGGCTTGCCGGTCAGGGCCGCCAGGCTGGCGCGCAGCTCGGCCTCGCGCAGCTTGAACTCCAGCATGCGGTTAAGCCGCTTCAGGTTGCTCTTGGTGGTGAAGGTGCCCCGGTGCATTTCCAGATACAGCTCGCCGTCCCAGGTAGCCAGCTCGGTGTTGCCTTCCAGGTTCTTGTGCAGGAACTCCGCGCCGCCCATCATTTCCGTCTTGGGCATGATGCTCAGCTTCTCGAAGCGGCGGGCCACCTCCAGCATCTCCGGGGTGCAGCCGCTGCCGCCGTCGCCGTAGCCGAACATGCTCAGCGTCTGACCGCCCACCTGCTTGTCCTGATAGCTCTCCCAGTTCTCCTGAATCTGGCTGGGCATGTTCCAGGTGATGAAGTGCGTGGGCGGCACGCAGGCATACACGCTGGTACCGTCAATGCCCTTCCACAGGAAATTGTTGTGGGGGAAGCGGTTGGTGTCGTTCCAGGTGGACATCTTGTTGGACACAAAGTAGTTCACGCCGCTCTTTTTGAGAATCTGCGGCAAAATCCAGCTGTTGCCGAACACATCCGGCAGCCAGGCATTGTCGATGGTCTTGCCGAAGGCCCGGCGGAAGAAGTGCTGACCATAGAGCAGCTGACGAATCAGGCTCTCGGCGGCAGGCACATTGCAGTCAGGCTCCACATACATCGCGCCCACAGGCTCGAAGCGGCCCTCGGCCACCTTCTCCTTCAGCTCCGCGAACAGCTCGGGATAATACTTCTCCAGCGTTTCATAGGTGTAGGCCTGGGTGTGGGTATAGCGGAATTCCGGGTACTGGTCCAGCAGGCGCAGCTGAATGAGAATGGTGCGGGCATTCTTCTGCACCGCATGGATGCGCCGCCAGTAATAGGCAATGTCCAGATGGCTGTGCCCCACCAGGGCCACATCGCCGGTGCCCTTGTAATCGGTATTGGCATAAATGTGCTTCTCCACATACTCGGCGGCATCCTTGATGCCCTCGAAGGTGTCGAAGTCCACCAAATCCAGCGCACGGCTCAGCTCCACAAACAGGAACTTGCGGTAATCCTCGTTGAAATACTCGCAGTGGGCAATGTCCATGAGCAGGATGTAATCGTACACCAGGCTCTGCACATCCTCGCGCACGGTGGCCAGATACGCGCCGTCAAAAATCTGCCGGCAGCCACGGGAGGATTCAGCGGCGGGGTTGCGCTCGTCATCAGGCTTGGAGCGGTTGTAGGCCTCAATCTCAATGTCCAGCTCCGTGGCATCGCCAATGTAGGGCTGCAGGGGCATCATTTCGCGGTTGGGGTCAACGCCGCCCACGAACACGCCGTTGATTTTCACAATCATCTCCGCAGCCGTGTGCAGGGAGAAATACAGCTTTTTGCCCCGCATATGCTCGGGAATGGTGGCATGGCCGCGAATAAAGGCCGTGCCGTCGGGGGTGAAAATCATGTCACCCTTGCGCAGGGGGCGGTAGTCCTCGGTGTAATACTCGTATTCATTCTCGCTGATTTGCCGCGCGTCCCGGATGGACAGGTCCGTGATTTCGACCTTCTGGTCATAAATGCCGCGCTGCAGCCACGCAAAGCGCAGCTCCGTCCATTCCTCGGGCCGCATGCTGCGGCGCACGACCTTGACATGTGCCATTGTCGCTCTCCTCCTTTGCTTCAGGTATCCTGGAAATACGGCTTGACACGCACCGGCACAATGCGGACGTACTCGCCCTTATCTTTGAGAATCATTTCTTCCATCCAGTTCACGCAGTGCTTCAGGACGAAGCACTTGGAGCATTCGCCCCGGAAGATGAGCTTCACTTCATCCCCGTCCCTGGACACAAACTCCACCCAGCCGCCATCGCCCTGAATCCTCGGTGCAAGATAACGCTCAATGTACTCCTGCATACTGCTTCCTCCTTTGCCTGCCCGCGATTACTTGATGAAATCCTCCCGCATGGGGCTGAACACGTCGCACAGGATGCCTTCCTCCAGGCACTCGCAGCCATGCTGGCTGCCGGAGGGCATCAGCACGGTGTCGCCCTGATTGACCACCTTCGTCTCGCCGTCCACGGTGAAGGCGAAGCTGCCCTTGACGATATAGGTCACCTGCGTATGGGGATGGGCATGCATGTTGCCCCGGGCACCCTTCTCAAAGCGGATTTCGCACATCATGACCTGCTCGTTGTAGGCCAGCACACGGCGGGTTACGCCGGGTTCACAGTTGGTGGGGACAGCCGAAGCATTGTATACAAACATAGCTCTGACTCCTTTTGCCACTTCTGGCGTAGTTTTGACCATTATAGCATATGTATGCAGGCGGAAGAAGCGCACTTTTCATGATTTGCACAACAGTTTTCATGATTTCGGGGCAAAGTCCGGGTCCAGGGGGATGTGGATGCACACGGTATTGCGGTAATAGGGAATGGACTCGAAGGTGATGTCCGCCTTCTCGCCGTAGCGCATGATCAGCCGCTGATAAACATTGTTCAGGCCCACATGCTTCTGCTGCGCAGGGCTGGTATGCAGCACCTCCCGGGCATGGGCCACGTCAATGCCCACGCCGTTGTCCACCACGCACAGCTGCAATTCCTCCCCCACCGCGTGAACATTCACCTCAATGAACTGGTCATTGAGCATATCCTGACTGCCGTCCATGCGGAAGCCGTGGCGGATGGCATTCTCCACCAGCGGCTGGAGGATAATCTTCACCACAGGATGCTGCAGGCAGCCCTCGTCCACCGTGCTGGTGAAAATCAGGCGGTTGCTGAAGCGGGCATTCATGATGCTGACATAGGCCCGCACATGCTCCAGCTCCCGCTCCACGGTAATCATGTCCTGCCCGAAGCTCAGCCCGATGCGCAGGAACTCGCCCAGGGACTGAATCATGCCGGAGGCATTGGCGGGATGCCCCGCGTAGACCTCCATGTTGATGGCTTCCAGGGTATTATAGAGGAAATGCGGGTTGATTTGCTCGGACATGGCGCGCATTTCCGCCCGGGCCCGGGCTTCCTCCTCCTGCCGAAGGGCCACCATCTGCGCCGTCATCGTGCGGTACATCACGGCAATGGCGTGGCTGAGCTGGCCCAGCTCGTCCTGCATGTGCAGCACCTCCTGGCCATCGTAGCAGCCATCCTGGATGGCCAGCACGGTCTTGTGCAGCTTGCGCACAGGGCGAATCATGTTGCGAGAGATGGGCAGCAGCAGCAGCGACAGCAGCACAATGCCGCCCAGCCCAAAGATGGGAATCATGGAGGTCATGCGGGTCAGGGAGGACAGCAGCTGGGAGGTCGGCACCAGATTCACCACGAAGATGCGCGCCTGCGGCCAATACTGCCACAGCAGGTATTGCCCGTCCCCCGTAATGACCCCCTGCTGCTGCCGGTTCACATTCACATGCCCCACCATGGCCAGCAAATCGGCCTGCTCGATGCCCGGGTCATCGGTGAGCAGCTGCCCGTCCCGGGAGAGCAGGTACATTTCGCCGCATACGCCCTGACTGGCATAGGCCCGCAGGAGGGTTCGCAGGGCCGATACGTCCAGGTACAGGTACAGCACCGCCTGCGCTGAGTCGTAGTCCGGGGCAATCATGGGCTTGGTGCTGCCCGGCAGCACCGTCAGCGGAAAGGCCATGGGCACCACCATCTGCTGCCCGATGATGGGACTGTCCATCATCGGCAGGAAGCTCACGCCCTGTATCAGCTCCCGGGGACAGCCCAAATCCATGGGCATGACCGGTTCCTGCACCCGCTGGGACAGGGGCTGGAAGCACAATCCCTCCCGGTTGACCAGCATGGCGGAGTCTGCCAGCACATTGCGGCTGACCATGGCATGGAGGGTGCTTTGCAGGCTGATGTTGAGCTGGGTCTGGTCATGCGGGTCAGCCTGTATGATATCCGCCAGCAGATTTTCAAAATCCTCCGTGGCGCATATCTCCACAAAGCCCAGCATCGTCTGGTCATAGTTGTCCTTGAGGGCTGTGGCCGCCACGGAGGTGCTGACAGCCGCTTCCTCCAGTGCTCTGTTCAGGAAGGTACCGCGCAGCAGCAGGTGCAGCAAAACCAGCAGGGCCAGCACCACGATCACAATCAGGGCCGCCATTTGCAGCCAGATTCGGCTCATGAAATGGGTGCGCGGGTCCAAACGGGCCACGCGCTGCTTGATGGCGGCAATCATGTTTTCTTTTTCTCCGTATGCTGATAGTCAGATGGGGCATGGTTGGTCACATTCTTGAAGGCGCGGGAGAAGGAGCGGTAATCCGTGTAGCCCATGGCATAAGCAATCTGGCTGACGTTCATCTCCTGCCGGCGCAAAAGCTCGCTGGCATAGCGCATCTTCTCCTGCAACACATAATCCCGGAAGTTGCAGCCGGTTTTCTGCTTGAAATAGGTCGTGAAATAGGATGCGCTCAGGTTGACGCACACCGCCACATCACTGGCCTTGACATTCTCGCTCAAATGCTGATGGATATACTCCTTCGCCGCTTCGATGATGGGGTCGGTCATCCTGCGGGCCTGCTGATACATGTCCGCATACTGGGTCAGGGTCGCCATGAGCCATGCCCGCAGCTCCGCCACCGCATGGTGCTGCTTGGCGGCCTCCGCCGGGGGCGGCGTCAGGCGCGGCTGGGAAGGATGGCGGTTGTTCATGCGCTCGCACACGCCATGGAGCAGGGACGTACAGCTGCCCCGCACATAATCCGGCGGCGGCATGGGCACAAAGAACAGCCTGTCCATGAACGCGCCAATCTGCTCGGACAGGTCATCCATGCTGTGCGTCTCGATGGCTTCCAGCATCCTGTCATAAACACCGCCGTCCGTGGCCACGCCCGGGGGCATCTGGGCACAGATGATACTGGCGTCATACACATCCCCCGGCAGCTGATACAGCTCATAGGCAGCAGCCCGCATGGCCTGACTGAAGCTCTCCGCCGCATGCAGGGGCGAGCTGACCCGGGAGCCAATCCCCGCGCAGCAGCGCAGGCCGTCCTCCTCCCGCAGCCGCTGAATCAACCGGCGCAGCGGCGTGGGGTCAAAGACCTCCCCTTCCTCCTGCTGGCACAGCGTCACGCACAGCCCGTTGCGCGACCAGATTTCGCACCGGTGGCCGTTCATCTCCTGCGTCAGCACGGCGGCGATGCGCGCATGCACCGTTTCATCCGTCTCCCGGCCCGGGCTCAGGGGCATGACCACCGCGCACAGGCAGGGGCTGCCCGGGTCAAGCTGCAAGCCCAGCATGCCAGCCCGGCGGGTCAAATCCTCCTGGCTGTGCAGGTCATTGGCAATGAGCTGGTTGAGCAGGAACAGCCGGGATGTCTTGAGAATGGAGGTCATGACAGCATCATTGCCGCGCATGTTGCGTTCGGCCATCAGCTCGGTAATCTGGCTGCGCAGCTCATCCTCGAACTCCTGCAGGCGCAGGGGCTTGAGGAAGTACGCCTTCACGCCGTAGCGGATGGCCTTTTGGGCGAGGTTGAAGTCGTCATACCCGCTCAGGATGAGGAAGCGGCTGAGAATGCCTTCCTCTCTGGCCTGACGGATGACCTCCAGGCCATCCATGCCGGGCATTTTGATGTCGATAACCACCAAATCGGGCCGGTTGCGGCGGATGGAGGCCAGTGCGGACAGGCCGTCCGCCACGGCATCCACGACCACGGCATTGTACTCCCCCCATGGAATGATTTCCCGAAGGCCGTTGCGGATGGCGAACTCATCATCTGCAATCAGCACGCTAAAGGGAATGCTATTCATTTAGCCAGCTCCTCCTCATGCTTCTGAGGCACCTGAAACCCACCGGATAAGCAACAGTATACCTTAAAAACGGCAAATTTTCAACCACAAACCCCTCCAAGGGACCGCGCCAGCGTCGAAGGGGTCAAGGGGCGATGCCCCTTGTGGGGTGCAGGGGTGAAGCCCCTGCGCAGGTCTGGGCGGCAGCCCAGCGCAGCACGTCCACCCAATCAAAAAGGAAACGACAAAACGTGAGTTTCCAAGCAGACGACGCAGTTCGTCCGCGTAGGAAACGGCAGGTTCCGGGGACTGACAGAGGAACGCCCCGCTCTCCCATACATCAAAGGGCCGTGCCCCTATTGGAAGCACGGCCCCTGACATATCCCATCAAATACCCTTCAGCAGGAAGGAGAAGCTGTACGGCTTGTCCGAGGGGAAGGTATACTGCGGCAGCACAGGCGCGCCCCAGCTGTCATCACCGCCCACGCCCTTGCGGAACATGGCCACATCCAGAATCGTCCGGCAGGAACCGACCAATTCGTCCGGGTGCCACTTGTTCATCATTTCCTCCGGCAGCCAGGGGGACACGCTGACCTCCAGCGGCTGGTCAATGCTCTCCACCCGCACACCGTGGCCGTCCTCGCCGGTCACGGTCAGCCAGCGCACGCCCATACGATTGCCGCTCTCCTGCGGCTTGCAGTAGCGGGTGAAGCCATCCTCCACGCCGTATTCATACACGCCCAGCAGCGCGCCGGTCTCGCGGTCACAATAGCACTCATCCGGGCCAAGGCCGTAATACGTGACCTGATCCAGTCGGCTGTCCAGCTGGAAGGACAAGCCCATGGCCGGCAGGTCAGGCTGACCCTCCACACCCGGGAAGGCCACCGTGACCTTCACGGCATCCTCGCTCTCGCAGGTGTAGGTGACGGTCATGTCAAAGTCCTTCAGGGCAAAGTTGGTGTAATGATAGGTAATGCTGGTCTTGCCGGGCTCCGCCACCGGGTCGTCACAGCGCACAAAGCTGTGGGAGCTGACCAGATGCCAGATGCCCTGACGCACCGCATCGCCATTGCCCCGGTCATTGTCCGTGGGCGCACGGAACAGGGACAGCTGCGGCGCACGCAGCAGCGTTTCATGGCCCATGGCATCCTTGAAGGAAACCATACCGCCGTAGGCCTTGGCAAACAGCGTGCTGATATGCTCCCCATGCACGCCCAGGTTGCTGTCGCCCAGCACCGGCACAGGCCCGCAGGACGCGGTAGGCGCGGGCTTCTCACCCAGCTGATACACCGCCTGACCGGCGGCAACCTCGTCCCCGTCCAGCATCATCAGCTTGTCCTGCTTGAGCACCGCCGTGCAGGTCACGACCACCTCGCCCGTCAGGCTGCTCAGGTCATAGGGCAGGGTCACATGCACGGTTTCGCCGGGCTGGACGGAGGGCATCTCCTTCTGCCCCATGGATACCGCGCCGCCATCCTGCATGATGTCCCACATCAGCACCAGGTCAGACAGGTCGGTGAACAGACGGCGGTTGCTGACCGTCACACCCTTCTCATCCGGGGTCAGACGCACATCGGCAAACAGGGCGCGAACCTCCTGGCACTTGGGGGTCAGGGTACGGTCACCCAGCACAATGCCGTTGGTGTTGAAGTGATAGTCCGTGGGCCTGTCGCCGTAATCGCCGCCATAGGCCAGCCGCTCCTCGCCGTTGGGAGCCACGGTGCGCAGGGCCTGGTCCACATAGTCCCAGATGAAGCCGCCCTGATACATGGGATACTTGTCCTCCAGCTCGGTGTAATGCACCATGCCGCCGCAGGAGTTGCCCATGGCGTGGGTATATTCGCAGTTGACGAAGGGCTTTTGCGGGTCGCTGTTCAGGTAGTTCTCGATATCGGCCACCTTGTGATACATGCGGGAGTACACATCGGTGGTGTCGGGGTAACGCGGGTCATTGGCCACGCCTTCATAATGCACCAGACGGGAGGGATCCCGGCGGCGGAACATCTCGGACAGCTCGAACAGATCCTTGCCGCCCCAGGACTCGTTGCCGCAGCTCCACAGCAGAATGGAGGGGTGATTCTTGTCCCGCTCCTGCATGGAACGGCCGCGATCCAGCGTCATCTCCAGCCACTCGGGGCGGTCATTGGGCACTGCGAGGGCGGGGTCATGGCCATTGCGGGCCCAGGTGCCGTGGGTTTCGATGTTCGTTTCGTCAATGACGTACAGGCCGTAGCGGTCACAGAGCTTGTAGAAGTAGCTGTCATTGGGGTAATGGCAGGTGCGCACAGCGTTGACGTTCATGCGCTTCATGTCGCGGATATCCCGCTCCATCAGTTCGCGGGTCATCACGCGGCCCGTATCGCAGTTGAACTCATGCCGGTTCACGCCATGGAACACGATACGCTTGCCGTTGAGGCACATGATTTTGTCAATCATCTCGAAGGCGCGGAAGCCTACCTCCGTCCGGCAGACCTCGCTGACCTTGCCCTCCGCATCCGTCAGGGTGACAGTCAGCTGATAGAGCGTGGGGGTTTCGCCCGTCCACAGGGACACGCCGGGGGCAGGGGCGGAGACGGTCAGTTCGGCCTGCGCGGGGCGGGTTTCGTCCACGATGACCTTGCCCGCGTCATCCGTCAGGGTCACGCGGACGCTGCCCTGAGGACGGTCCAGCTTCATCTCGGCCACCAGCGCGGCGCGAGTGTAGTGCTCCGTCAGGGGCGTATGCACGAAGATGTCCGCCAGATGCACCCGGGGCTCCAGCGTCAGGATGACGCTGCGGTGAATGCCGCTGAACCGCCAGAAATCCTGATCCTCCATCCAGGAGCCGGTGCAACGCTTGAAGATACGGGCCGCAATGCGGTTTTCCCCCGCATGGACGAAGGGGGTCACATCGAAGCGGTGGGGGGTAAAGCTGTCCTCGGCATAGCCCACGAAGGCTCCGTTGACATACAGGGCAACAGCCGCTTCCACCGCGCCGAAGGTCAGCACGATGCGCCCGCAGCCCATGTCCGCCTGGGACAGCTCAAAGCGGCGAATGGCGGTGACAGTGGGGTTGTAGGTGTCGCTGACCTGCGGCGGAATGAGGGGCTCGCGGCCATCCCAGGGATACTGGGTATTGACATAGTGGGGCGGATCCCACTCGGGATTCTCCATCTGGAACTCGCAGGGAACGGTGATTTCCCGCAGGGCCTCGTCGCAGGAATCATCGCGGAGCAGCGCATCGGGGGCCTCAGCCGGGCACATGGCGAAGTGTGCCAGCCAGGGACCGTCCAAACTGCGCACCAGAGAGCTGTTCTCCAGCTCCGCCTCAGCCGCAGAAGCATAGATTTCATGATCGGAGCAAGCAGGCAGTCGATTGACCGCAAACACCGTCGGATCGGACAACCAATCAGTCGTAAATTCCATGGCATTTATCTCCTTATCCCGTCCTCTGGACGGATGCTCATCTTGTATTATACTGAATCCCTTGCAACTTGTCCAGAGCCGATTGCAGGGGCTTTGCCCCTGCACCCCACCAGAGGGGCATTGCCCCTCTGGACTCCCTTTCGGGCAGGCCGTTGCTTAGTCGTCCCCTTGCAGGGGTCACGGCGCACGGAGGGTGCGCCGCGACGCAGACGTGTTACAAGGGAACCGGGGGCATGCAGATTCGACAGCTCCGGCACCGCGTCGCGCCGCGCCCGTTGCGCGGCGCGACTCCTGCATCGGAGGAACCAACACCCATCCCCCAAAATGGGAGTCCAGAGGGCCAATGGCCCTCTGGCGGGGTCGAGGGGCAGAGCCCCTCGCGTCTCCCCTTGCCAACATGCTTCCTATCGCTTATACTGGACAAAAGGAGGGATTGACTTGACTCGATTTGCATTGGTTGGCGGTGGGTGGAGAGCGGCGTTTTTTGCGAGGATTGCACAAAGCCTGCCGGAACAGTTTCAGCTGACGGGAACGTATCTGCGCAACCCGGAGAAGCGGGGGGCGTGGCAGGAGCGGTTTGGGGGGCACATGGCGGCTTCCATGGAGGAGCTGCTGCTGGACAAGCCGGATTTCCTCATCCTCAGCGTATCGAAGGGTGTGTCAACGGATATCCTCATTCAGCTGATGGACTTCCATATCCCCATCCTGTGCGAAACGCCGCCTGCCAACACGCTGGAGGATATGCACCGCCTGTGGGCCGCCGCGCAGGAAAAGCACGCTGTGGTTCAGGTCGCGGAGCAATACCTGGACTGGCCCATGTATCAGGCATGGCAGACCGTTGTCCGGGAGGGCATGCTGGGACAGGTCAGCAATTTCAGCCTGTCCGCTGTCCATACCTACCACGCCGTGAGCATGATTCGCGGCTTCCTGGGCGCGGGCTGGCAAAATGTCGCGCTCACCGGATGCCGTCACAGCTTCCCCGTCCGGCAGACCGACAGCCGTCAGGGCATCATCACCGATGGTGCCGTCCGCCCCGAAATCCGTGACCGTCTCACCTTCCAGTTCGAGGACGGCAAGGTGGCCTTCTTCGACTTCAGCGGTGTGCAGTACCATTCCTTCATCCGCACCCGGCAGTTCAATCTTCAGGGCGACCAGGGCGAGATTGACGACCTCATCCTGCGCCGCATCGGCCCGGACGGCCTACCCCTGTGCCAGACGCTCACGCGCCACGACATGGGCCTGAACAACAACAATCACCTGTGCTGCCTTGGCCTGGAGCTGGGCGGACGCTGGCTGTGGCGCAACCCATACCTTTACGCCCGGCTCAATGATGACGAGCTGGCCATTGCCCAGCTGATGGAACGCATGGGTCGGCTCAGCCGGGGCGAGTCCGATACGCCGGCCTATTCCCTGGCCGACGGCTTGCAGGATGCCTACATTGGCCTGATGATGGAGGAAGCCCTTACCCATCCCTGGCAGACCATTCACACCCAGACGCAGCCATGGGCAAAGTAATCGTCCGGAATAACAAGGCGGCTCCGCACGGTTGATTCGTGCGGAGCCGCTGCATGTTCGGGGAAAGCATTTCCCTTTTGGGAAGGTGCCGGGCGAAGCGAGGTCGGATGAGGGCGTTTCCTTTCAGTCCATGGAACCTGCCGTTTCCAACGCGGACGAACTGCGTCGTCTGCTTGGAAACTCTGGCTTTTTCCTTCCCCTTTGGGGTATTGGAGGGTGTTGCGCTGGGCTGCCGCCCAGACCTGCGCAGGGGCCTTGCCCCTGCACCCC
>JBJEUL010000130.1:0-20240 GCA_051883835.1 Aristaeellaceae bacterium | reverse complement strand
ATCAGCTTTGTGAAGAAGGAGGGTGCCCGCTGATGCTGCGTATCAAGGACCATAAGAGCGAAAAGCTCGAAAAGGCACTCTCCGAGCAGCTGCAAAGCCAGCTGAGTGAGCCGGAAATCAACGAGGATGAGCTGTTTGTCCTGGCGGATTATGATGCAACCGCTGCGGAAAAGAGCGGCTACTCCAACTATTCCTATTGGCAGAGCACCCTGCGGGTGTTCTTCAAGAACAAGGTCGCGGTGTTCCTGCTCTTTGTGCTCCTTGCGTTGCTGCTGTTTACCATCGTGCAGCCCTATCTGCCGGGACAGTATCCGGCCAACCTCATCAACAATCACCCGCAGACGGGCAAGCAGCTGTCGAATCTCTCCCCCAGCCTGTCCACGGTGATGATGACAGCCCCGGAAGGCACCGTGTTCAATGCGACGCATGTGGGGGATGATGAAAGCTGGTTCGCGGTGGATAACATTCTGGCCAGCCTGAAGGCTCGTACGGCCTTCACCATCGTGGAATACGGCGAGGAATGGTGCAAGGTCGAATACGGGGACATGACCGGCTATGTAAAGAACAATTTCCAGACCAAGCTGAAGCTGCCCGACGACCCGACGGCTGTCCCCTATGAGAGCCGTTCCAACTTCAAGATTGACCTGTATTCCAGTCCCATGGAGTACTCCAACAACGGCAATGCGCTGTATGCCGAGGCTTCCGCCTTCACACTGAATGCCGACGGTACCGTGACGGCGAAGCAGGAGGTCAAGCTGCGCATTCTGCCCAACGAGCATGCCTTCTGGTTTGGCACGAACAACATCGGTCAGGATTTGTGGGCCCGCGTCTGGAGCGGCACGCGCACCAGCCTGTTTATCGGCTTTGTCGTTGCCCTGGTGGAGGCCCTGGTGGGCATCCTGATTGGCGTTTTGTGGGGCTACGTCCGCAAGCTGGATCGCCTGCTGACGGAAGTTTACAACGTGATTGACAACATTCCCAACACCATTATCCTGATTCTGATTTCCTACATCATGAAGCCCAGCCTGAAAACGCTGATTTTTGCGATGTGCCTGACCGGCTGGCTGGGCATGGCGCGCTTCATCCGCAACCAGATTGTGATTATCCGTGACCGCGATTACAATCTGGCTTCCCGCTGCCTGGGTACCAGCACTTGGCGCATTATTTTGAAGAATCTGCTGCCCTATCTGGTGTCGGTCATTACGCTGCGCATGGCACTGTCCATCCCCGGTGCCATCGGCAGTGAGGTGTTCATTACCTATATTGGCCTGGGTCTGCCGGTGGATACGCCCTCCCTGGGCAATCTGATTAACGAGGGCCGCAAGCTGATTACCTCGGCGGCCCTGCGGTATCAGCTGATTTTCCCGGCCATTGTGCTGTCCATCGTGACCATTTCGTTCTATATCATCGGCAATGCCTTCGCGGATGCTGCGGACCCCAAGAATCACATGTAAGGAGGCTGAACGAACGTGGAACAGGAAACCATTCTTTCGGTGCGCGACCTCGACGTGAAGTTCAACCTTCGCGGACGCAGGCTCCATGCCATCCGCGGCGTGTCCCTGGAGCTGTATAAGGGCGAGAGCCTGGCCATCGTCGGCGAATCCGGCTCGGGCAAGTCCGTGTTTGTGAAAACCTTCATGGGCCTGCTGGATGCCAATGGCTGGATTGACAGCGGCAGCATCCTCTACAAGGGGGAAGACCTGACCCAGTTCAAAACGGAGAAGCAGTGGCTGAAGGTGCGCGGCAAGGAGATTGCCATGGTGCTCCAGGACCCCATGACCAGCCTGAACCCGCTGAAAACCATCGGTGCGCAGATTATCGAAGCGATTGAGCTGCATCAGGGCATGCGGGGTGAAGCAGCCCGCAAGGAGATGCTGTCCATTCTGACGGATGTGGGCATCTCGGAGCCTGAACGCCGCAGCAAGCAGTATCCCCATGAGTTTTCCGGCGGCATGCGTCAGCGCGTGGTCATCGCCATTGCCGTGGCCTGCCGTCCGAAAATCCTGATTTGCGACGAGCCGACAACCGCGCTGGATGTGACCATTCAGGCGCAGATTCTCCGCCTGATTCGCAGCCTGCGCGAGAAGTATCAGCTGACCACGGTGTACATCACCCATGACCTGGGCGTGGTGGCCAATGTGGCAGACCGCATCGCGGTCATGTATGCGGGTGACATTGTGGAAATCGGCTTGTGTGAGGAAGTATTCTATCAGCCCAAGCACCCGTATACCTGGGCATTGCTGTCCTCGCTCCCGCAGATGGGCGTGAAGGGCGAGCCGCTGTATTCCATCCACGGCACGCCGCCCAACCTGTTTCAGGAAATTAAGGGCGATGCCTTTGCACCCCGCAATCCCAAGGCACTGAAGATTGACTTTGAGAAACGTCCGCCCTATTTTGACGTATCGCCCACGCACAAGGCCCGCACCTGGCTGCTGGATCCCCGTGCGCCCAGAATTGACCCCCCGGAGGCCGTGGTCAAGCTCGCAACGGAAGGAGTGAAGGGCTATGACTGATGCGCAGCGTGAAATTCTCCTTTCGGTGAAGCACATGGACGTTTGCTTCGGCAAGCGCAAGAACCGCTTCAAGGCAGTCAACAACGTCAGCTTTGACATTTACAAGGGGGAAACCTTCGGCCTTGTCGGTGAGTCCGGCTCGGGCAAAACCACCATCGGCCGTGCCATCGCGCGGATTCATCCCACAACGGATGGCGAGGTGATTTTCAAGGGGCAGAAAATCAACGGCAAAATCTCCAAGCAGCTGGACCGTCAGGTGACGCGCCAGATTCAGATGATTTTCCAGGATCCCATGGCCTCGCTGAACGAACGCGCCAAGGTGGACTATATTGTATCCGAGGGTCTGTACAGCGGCGGGCGCATCTCGGAGGCGGAGCGCAAGGCCAAGGTCGAGAAGGCACTGGCGGAGGTCGGTCTGCTGCCGGAGTTTGCAACCCGCTTCCCCCATGAGTTTTCCGGCGGGCAGCGGCAGCGCATCGGTGTGGCGCGGGCCTTGATTATGCAGCCGGAGTTCATCATCGCGGACGAGCCCATCTCCGCGCTGGACGTGTCCATCCGTGCGCAGGTGCTTAATCTGCTCAGTGAGCTCCAGCGGGAGCGCGGCCTGACCTACCTGTTCATCTCCCACGACCTGTCGGTGATGCGTTTCATCTGTGACCGCATCGCCGTCATCCACAAGGGCGTGCTGGTGGAATTGGCTGAAACGGAGACACTCTTTGCCCATCCGCTGCACCCCTACACGCGGGCCTTGCTGTCCGCAATTCCGCTGCCCGACCCGGCGCGGGAAAAGCATAAGCAGCTGCTGGTCTATGACCCCCGTCAGCACGACTATGCCACCGATCAGCCTGCCTGGGTCGAGATGGAACCCGGTCATATGGTTTGGGCCAATCAGAAGGAAGCCGAACATTACCGCAAGATGCTGCATGCGTAATATGACACGGAATACCACGCAGCAGGGATTGCTCCGGCCATGGGCCGCAGCAATCCCTCTTGCATACAGAGGGAAAGAAGGGGCGTTATGCTCTCCTATGAAGAAGCGACCTCCCGATGCTGGGCGGAGGTTGATTTGTCCCGCCTGCTGCACAACTATCACACCGCGCGGGGGCATCTGAAACCGCCCACGCAGCTGATTTGCGTGCTGAAAGCGGATGCCTACGGCCTTGGTGCCCCTATGGTTGCCCGGCGGCTGCGGCAGGAGGGGCAGCGGCTGTTTGCCGTGGCCTCCTACAATGAGGCGGCGGAGCTTTTGCAGGCTGTGCCGGATGGCGAGGTGCTGATTCTCGGCCTGTGCGGAGAGACTCAGCTGGTTCATGCGGTACAGGCGGGCATGCTCCTGACGGTATTCTCGGCGCGTTATGCCGATGCGGTCATCCGGGCGGCGAAAGAAGCAGGCTGCAAGGCGCGTGTGCATGTCAAGCTGGAAACGGGGCTGAATCGACTGGGCTTCGGGCCGGAGGAAGCCGTGGACGCGGTGATGCGCATGCGTGACAGCGGGGTGATTGCGCTGGAGGGGCTTTTCACCCATCTGGCCCTGCGGAATGGTGCGTCAGACCGGCGGCAGATTGATTTGCTGACCAACTGCCGGGATGAGCTGGCGCAGCAGGGCGTGACCATGCCGATGGTTCACGCACTGGACAGCATCGGCATGGTTCGCTATCCTGATGACCACCTGAATGCCGTGCGTACCGGTGCATGGCTGTACGGCGTATACCCCAAACGCTACGAGCATCCGGAGGAAAGCCTCCTTGCCCTGACGGTCAAGACCCGCATTGCGCATTTGCACCGCGTTTCTGCCGGGGCATGCCTGGGCTATGACGAAACGCATCCCCTTCGGCGGGACAGCATGATTGCAACGCTTTCGGCGGGATACATTGACGGCTATCCCCGTCTGAACAGCACAGGCGAGGTGGAAATCTGCGGCAAACGTGCGCCGGTGGTCGGTCTGGTCTGTATGGATCAGATGATGGTGGATGTCACCGACATCCCGGAGGCTCGCGAGGGCGATGCGGTGACGCTGCTGGGCGGCTCCATCGGCGTGGACGAATACGCCCAGTGGGGAAACCTCAACCGGAACGAGTCCCTTGCCCGTACCGGGAAACGGGTGCCGCGAGTTTATCTTGAAAACGGCCAGGTTGTCGAAATCCTCGACACGCTGGCATAAGGAGACGCGGAAATGGACGATCAGCAGCTCAAACAACTCGTCAATGCCCAGAAGGAATGGATTGTTGCCATGCGCCGGAAGCTCCACCGCATTCCGGAGCGCGGCTTTCAGGAGTTCAAAACGCAGCAGGTCATCATGGATGCGCTGGATGAAATCGGCGTGCCCTATACCACTGAGCGCACCTGGGTGGTCGGTCTGATTGAGGGGGCGTATCCCGGCGAAACCGTGGCCATCCGTGCCGATATGGACGCGCTCCCCCTGACCGAACCGGAGGGCTGTCCCTTCCGTTCGGAGCATGACGGCATGATGCACGCCTGCGGACATGACGCGCATGTGGCGATGGCCCTTGGCGCGGCCAAGGTGCTCAGCGGCATACGGGCGCAGCTTCATGGGCGTGTGAAGCTTCTTTTCCAGCCTGCGGAGGAAACCGTCGGCGGAGCTGAACCCATGGTCAAGGCGGGCGTGATGGAGCATCCCCATGTGAACCGCGTGTACGGCCTGCATGTGATGCCCCATCTGCCGGTGGGCAAGGTGGAAACCCGCTGCGGAACACTCAATGCCTCCACCGACTCAATCAGGTTGACCATTCGCGGCAAGGCGGGACATGGTGCCTATCCCGAGCAGGGCATGGATGCGATTGTCTGTGCGGCGCAGGTGATTACGGCCTTGCAAAGCGTGGTTGCGCGGAATGTGTCGCCCCTGCAAAGTGCGGTGCTGACCATCGGCACCATCGAGGGCGGAACCGCGCAGAACATCATCTGCGACGAGGTGCGCATGCGCGGCACCCTGCGCACAGCCAATGCGGAGCTTCGCGCCGCGATGAAGGAGCGTATCGCACAGCTTGCTGACCATATCGCTGCTGGCATGGGCTGTACGGCGGAGGTCAGCATTACACCCGGCTATGCGGCACTGGTCAACGATGACGGTGAAGCGGCCCGGGTCAAGCGTGTCGCGGGAAGGCTGTTCGGCGCGGACAACGTGGTGGACAAGCCTGCGCCCAGCATGGGTGGCGAGGATTTCTCGTTCTTCCGGGACTGTGCGCCTGGAGCATTTTTCCATGTAGGATGCGTCAGCCCGGCGTGGATGCCTGCGCCCCCGCTGCACAGCAAGGATTTCCGCATTGACGAGGACTGCCTGACCATCGGCACCCTGATGCATGTGGCCCTGGTGCTCGATGGCACAAACTGCGATACACAAGGAGGAGAAGTGCGATGAAAAAGCTGTTCATTTCCGCTGATTTGGAAGGAACTACCGGCATCACCCACTGGGATGAAACCGAAATCGGCAAGCCGCTGTACGACCGCTTTGCCGCCCAGATGACCCGCGAGGTTGCTGCGGCCTGCGAAGGGGCCATCGACGCGGGCTACGAGGATATTCTGGTGAAGGATGCCCACGATTCCGGGCGCAACATCAATCCCGCCGGTCTGCCCGAGCAGGCCCGCATTTTCCGCGCCTGGAGCCGCCATCCCTATTCGATGATGTTTGGCCTGGATGACAGCTTTGATGGCGTGGTGTTCACCGGCTATCACAACGCGGCGGGTACCAACAGCAATCCCCTGTCCCACACCATGAATCTGGGCAATAACTATGTGAAAATCAACGGCGTGATTGCTTCCGAGCTGATGATGAACAGCCTGACAGCCGCCTACATCGGTGTGCCGGTGTTCTGCGTGTGCGGCGACAAGGGGCTGTGCGACTGGATTCAGTCCGTGAACCCCAACATCGAGGTTGTTCCCGTCAGTGAGGGCACGGGCAACGGCTCCCTGTCCATTCATCCGAACGTGGCGGTGCGGCGCATCCGCGAAACCGTGGCAAAGGCCGTGCAGAAGGACGGCCAGGACTGCATGTTCCCGCTGCCGGAGCATTTCCATGTGGAAATCAACTTCCGGGAGCATTACCGTGCCTATGACGGCGGATTTTATCCCGGCGCGACGCAGGTGGATGAAAAAACGGTGGCCTATGATGCCGACGACTGGATGGACTGCCTGAAATTCTTCCACTGGGTACTGTAAAAGGAGCGGCCTATGATTTACGGCAGGAAGCTGAAATTCGGCGATACGCTGGGATTCATTGCGCCCTCCGGCGCGATTCGCCAGGAGGGTGCGATTGAACGCGCTGTTGCTGAAACGAAGCGCATGGGCTTCAAGGTCAAGCTGGGCGAAAGCATCGGGCAGCAGTACGGCTATCTGTCCGGGACGGATGAAGTCCGCGCCAGGGATATCCATGCCATGTTCGCGGACAATGAGGTGGATGCCATCATCTGTATTCGCGGCGGCTATGGCACGATGCGCCTGCTGAACCGCCTCGACTATGACCTGATTGCCAGGCACCCGAAAATCTTCGTGGGCTATTCCGACATCACGGCCCTGCACATCGCACTGCTGGAAAAGTGCGGACTGGCGACCTTCCACGCCCCGATGGCCGTGTCCGACTGGTCAGACAAGCCGCTGGATGATTTCTCCCGCGCGTGCATGTACCGTGTGCTGATGCATGCGCAACCGGCAGGAGAGCTGATGAATCCGCCGGAATTTCCCCGGCAGACGGTGAATCCCGGGCAAGCGGAGGGCCTGCTCGTTGGCGGTAACCTGACCCTGCTGGCGGGGTCGCTGGGAACCCCCTGGGAGCTGGACACAAAGGGACGCATCCTCTTTATTGAAGAAATTTGTGAACATACCTATCGCGTTGACCGTCTGCTGACCCAGCTGCGGAATGCGGGCAAATTCGCTGACTGTGCCGGTGTGGTGTTCGGTGATTTTGCCAAATGCACGATAGAGTATGCAGGATTCGGCCTGACCCTGGAGGAAGTCATCCGGGACGTGGTGGCTCCCAGCGGAAAGCCTGTTTTCACCGGGCTGCGTTGCGGTCATTGCAGCCCCAAGCTGACGCTGCCCTTGGGCGTGAAGTGCCGGATGGATGCCGATGCGTGTACCCTCACCGTGCTGGAAAGTGCTGTGACGGAGTAAGGAGAAATACAGATGCAATTGGATGCAAAAGTGCTTGACGCACGCATCCGGGAGCTGGTCAGCAAGGAGCGGCTGCCCGGTGTGACGGTTTGCGTCAAGGGGCCTGAGGGCGTGGTGTTCGAGCAGGCCTATGGCTACAGGGATGCGGCACTGTCCGTGCCCACTGACTTGGATACCATGTTCGGCATTGCTTCCATGTCCAAGTCCATCACCTGTCTGGCCCTGTCCATGCTGGAAACAGAGGGGAAGCTGAGCTGGGATGACCCGGTGTGCAAGTATTTTCCGGATTTCCGTGTGCCCGGCGCACCGCGGGATACGGTCACGCTGCGGACGCTGGCCCAGCATACCAGCGGCATTCCGCCGATGGAGCCTCTCGAATGGTCCATCGCCGTCAACAGTGTGAACCGCAGCGGCGAATGGATTGACGCGATGCGGCAAAGTGCGCCCAACCCGATGAATACCATTGACCAGATTATCACGTACATTGCCAACTGCCCGTACCCGACGGTTGGTGCACCGGGTGAGAACATGTCCTACAGCAATGAGGGCTACGCGATTCTCTCCTATGTAGCCGACAGGGCAGCGGGGATTCCCCTGGAGCAGTTCTGCATGGAGCGCATCTTCCAGCCGCTGGGCATGACGCGCACCATCATGGATGATGACTGCGTGTCCGCCCGTGCGCTGTCCGGCGGCAACATCACTTCCCTCTTTGAACGGGAGGATGGCAAGCTGATTTGCGATGACAACTGGAGCGTGCTGCCGCCCTTCCGCGGCTGTGCCATGGTGAAGTCCACAGCGCGGGATATGGCAGCCTATTATCGCTGCCTGTCCAGCTTCGGCATGCACGAAGGCGTGCAGGTGCTGCCCCGCGCGGCGGTGGAAGCCATGATTGGCCCTGGGATTCCGGCGCAGGAGATTGCCTGCTATGGTCTTGGCCTGTACAAGCGTGTGAAGTGCGGGCATACCATCTGCGAGCACTCCGGTGGGTTGCACGGCGTATCCACCAAGGGCGGGCTGCTGCTGGGCGAGGGCTATGGCTTTGCGGTACTGTGCAACTGCGGCGACGAGGACATGGACGATATCATCTGGACGCTCTACAATGCCGTGATGGGGCTTCCGCTGGACACCTGTCACCGCTGGTTTGTGTCTGCCGGACGGGCGTTCTCCGACCCTGAGATGCTTCTGGGGTGCTATGTAGGCCATGAGGGCGTACCTTCCATCGTGAATGTTCGCCTGGTGGAGCATCAGCTGCGGGCAGTGGTCAACAAGCGGGATTTGAAGCTGGTCTACTGTGGGGGGCTGCGATTCCTGGGCATGGATCCGATTGACGACAAGCGGGTTCGCGCCCGGCTGGAGTTCTTCACCCGGAACGGACACGCCTGGGGCGTGCGCTGCGGAAGTCGGATTCTGTCTCTGGACAAATAACCATTTGAGCATCAGCAACGTTCAGACGGGGCTTTCTCCAAACGTTTTCTGTCTCATCGAAAATGGCACGGACACCGACCAATCTGGTTGGATATCCGTGCCATTTTCAGTTGTTGAATACCTGCTCCATCATGAAAATTCCGCAAAAAGGAATGGACATCGTCCGCAGGCATCTGACTGCATGGCGTTGCGGCATAAGCATTGGCAAGGAGCCAGCAAGCCCTATAACTCGTTATCCCCTATCGCGTTTTATGGCAGCAGCCGGTCTGCCTCCAGAATGCCCATACCGAAAATCAGCAGTGCCTTCCGGAAATTTTCCAGATGCAATCCTTCATCGGGCTGATGGGCACCGCCATGGCCCGGAGCAAACAGGTCGGTTTGTTCACGGGGCAAACCGCCAAGACCAAAGCCCAGCGCATGAGGCAGCTTGCGGGCATAGGTGCCACCGCCCATCACATAGGGCTCCGCCTTGCTCCCGGTCATTGCACGATAGACTGCGGTCAGCCCATCCACAATGGGATTCTCCCGGGGAAAGTAGTTCCCTTGGCTGACGGTCACATTGTCCAGCGTACAGCCGTTGCTGCTGCACCGCAGCGTCAATTGTCTCCGCATCTGCTCCAGGTCTGCGGTGATATGGCTGCGGATGTTCACATGAAGCACCATCCGTCCGTCCTCCCGCAGGGACAGCATGGTACCGGTGCAGGTCGTATAGCCGCTGATATCATCCGAGCCTGCAAGACCCAGCTCGGTACCCAGATAGTCGTCATTGATGCGGTTGAAGAACTGCATGACCTGCAGGTCGCTGGCCATCAGCAGGCCGCTGGCCACGGCGGCTCCTGTGGCCTGACGGATGGCGTTCACGCCGCCTTCCGGGAAGGCACTGTGGCGCGACAGCCCCCGGGCTGCGAACGAAGTGCAGCCATCCTGCGCCGACGCGCAGACCCATTCGCCATATTCCCCCGGTGCTTCGCCGCGCAGCGTCATCCTGGCCTGCGCAGGGACGATATTGCTGGCAGAGCCCGCCTGCGCCTCCAGTACGGCATCCATCGGGCGGAGAGTCACAATATCCGCCGTCAGGATGCCCTTTTCCCCATAGCATGCAGGGAACCCGCAATCGGGAATCAGCACGAGCTTTGATGCGGGATAATGCCGGGTATAATAGGCCACATCGCCCATGCCTGCTTCCTCGTCACAGCCCAGAAACAGGCGCAGACCGTGCCGTGTGGGAATGTGCAGCTCCTCAAAGGCCCGGAGCAGATACAGAATGCCCACGGCAGGCCCCTTGTTGTCGTCCGCGCCGCGTCCAATCAGATAGCCTGCCCGCACTGCGGGTTCAAAGGGCTTGGTCAGCAGCCATCCGTCGCCCGGCGGCACCACGTCCAGATGGCCCCAGAAGGCAATCTCCTCTTTCCCAGGCCGCAGGGTGACCGAGCCGCAGTGATTCTCATAATTGCGGGTCTGAAAGCCGTAGCGCGCTGCCATCGCCAGTGCTTCATCCAGCACCCTGCGGCAGGAGCTGCCAAAGGGAGCCTCCTCGTCGTCCTGTCGCTGCGCCACGCTGGGTACTGCCACCAGCGTGCCGATGTCCTGTATCATGTCGTCAAAATGCTCATCCAGCCATTGCTCCAGCTTCCTGCGGATATCCTGATTCATTGCCTGATTTCTCCCTTCATGGCTGTCATGATCACGGCCCTTGCCCTGTCGCTATGCCCGAAAAAGGCTTCTGCCCGTCAGCGAACCCATCAGGCAGAAGACGTTTTCCCTGCCGGAGCCGGTGTTAACCCAATGCGGCGGCAGAAAGGATGCTCATCCTGGATTCTGCCCATTTCGTCCACGGCATTCTGGAGGCAGCTGCACATCTCCGGCCAGAACATTGGTCTCCGGCTGGGATGGCTCGGACGCGCCTGTCATCACGCTGGCAACGACCTTGTCCCGCAGCGTCCAGGCCAGGGTCGAGAAGGGTACGATACAGGGCCATTCTCCCTCTCTCGATAACGAGCTATCGTCATATGACCAGCAAGCATCACGAATCATATCAGCAGAATATCACAAGCAGTACACAGTGTCAATACCGTCAGTGAGCTGGTCAGCGACTGCCATCTGAACCGTAAGACCTTCTACTATCACTTTGCGGATATCTATGCCCTTTTCAAGTGGACGCTGGAGCAGGAAATCATCGAGGTCGTCAAGCAGTTCGATATGCTGATTGACTTCCGGGAGGTGCTGGCCTTCGCCATCGACTATGTGCTGACGAACCAGCACATGCTCAACGCCGCCTGCGACACCGTGGGCCGCGAGGGATTGAAGCAGTTCCTGTACCATGATTTCATTGGCCTGGCGCAGCAGCTGATTGACAGCCTGGCCCAGCAGCAGGATGTGACCCTGGCGGAGCCCTATCGGGCATTCCTGTGCGAATGTTTCACCGAAGCCCTGGCCAGCGTGCTGCTCTCCTGGGTGCAGCAGCCCACTGCCGTCACCCGGGACAAGGAGTGGGTGCTCAACTACATGGAGCATCTGCTGCAAACCGCGCTTCCCGCCCTCATCCGCAGTGCAAAGGACAAAGGCAAGGGCTATGTAGCCGGGTAAGGCGCGTATGGATGAAAACGCAGAAGGAGCATTGCTCAACGTTCAGCCGTGCGCCATCTATCCCGTGACCCCCGCTGATATCATTGGTTGCGTTCAGTCAGAGCAGGTCGGCGCACACCCCACTCGCCAATATCAAGCCCCACAGACCGTGATGCGGGGCCATTTTGCATGTTTGCAAAAGAAAGGACCCCGGCTTTGTATCCAAACCGGAGTCCCAAGGTGTGGCATGGTTCAAAGGATGATGCACGCCACGGCTTTCGTTTTGCATTGGGTGCATCACGGACGCGGTGGCTGCCAAGCCGGACATTTCGTTTTCTCATCCGGCAGGCTATCATCAGGCATGAACCGTTAGATTCGCTTTCTCCAAAGCCAGAACAATGGCAGGAATCAAAATCAGATGCAGCATCATGCCCGGAATGGCGGATACAATCGCACCCGAAACAAATGCTGCCATCGTGAAAGTCTCTCCCATCAGCCGGAGCAGCCCATATTCCGCAATGCCCCACACCACGCGACCGATGAGCATCGCACCGATCAGCGAAGCGTAGAGCCCCCAGATTTTTTTCGGAAGGCAGCGATAGAGCCATCCTGCCGCAGCACCATAGGCAGCCAGTTCAAAGCTCATGGCCATGGCTGTGGGATACAGCTTCGGCATGCCAAAAAGTACACTGCGCAGCAAGGGGGAAATCGCGCCCACCGCCAGTCCGTAAGGCCAGCCGCAGACAAATCCGCACAGCAGGGCCGGAATATGCATCGGGCAGAGCATGGAACCGATTTCCGGAATCTGGCCAGTCAAAAACGGCAGCACCAGCGCAATCGCCAGATAAAGTGCTGAAAAGGTCATGCGCCGAATCTGCAACGCCGTCTTTCTTCTGCTCATCGTTCATCACCCGCCAATTGCTTGATGAATTCAATCGCATCCTGAATCAATGCTGCTGAGGACTGCGGCACACCCGGCACATAGGTCTTGCACATATTCATGGGAATCAGAACGCGGTGTGCGCTGCTGTCTCCTACCGCCGCAGCAACCGCCGGAGACACTTCTCCCCAAAGTGAATCCGCAATCGCCATGCCCAGCGGTGCCACGATGACATCCGCATGACGGCAGGCCACAATGGCAGCATTTTCACCGGTGGCAGCCGTCTGCGCACCGCCCTTCATCATACTTTTCGTTGCCTGAATGTTGAGGCCTACGGCAATGATATCCGCATCAGGAATTTGTGCAAGAATCCGTTCCACAAGGCTTTGACCCAGCCGTCCGCCCTGTCCGTCCATGACCGCAATTCTCATATCAATGCACCTCCTGCTGTGCGTATGCGAAAACTCCGTTGATTGCTGTCCCTGTCGCCTCCTGCGAAAGAAGGCGAAGTGCTTCGTCTGTATCGACATCCGACATTGCATCCGGATACATGATTTGCGCCAGATACAGTGCTGCCGCCAACTGTCCCCATTGCGTAACCATCAACTCTTCTGAAAGGAGGATGACGGTCTTGGTTTTGACGGCGTTCATTGCCTGCCAGCCCGGCCTTGCACACAGTGCATCCAATCTGCGCTGTGCTTCCTGTATGCCGCGTACACGCTTTCCCAGCACAGACGAATCCACGCATTTCACGATACATCCGGGGGTCTTACGCGCAATCCATCCGTCATCCACCAACAGCGCATCCGCCTGACGCTTCGCAGCCACATCATAGCCGCCGGCCATCAAAATGACCTGGTGTTCCGGCGAGGTTTTGAAAACGGTCTGGTAATCCACCGACGTTTCCCAGTAAACGTACAGACGCTTGCACTCAAAAAGCGAGCCCACTCTTTCATTCAGGAGCGTCTGATAGAACTGATAGACCTGCTCGGCCCTCGGTGCCTCTTCCGAAACGCCCAACTGTTCCGCCTCCTGCTGCGACAGCATCTCCGTTGCTTTCAGGTCTGCGCTGTCTGCCTCCATACCGCTCTGACCTGCCTTGCCTTCGGCGGCATGGGTACTGGCATCCTGCGCAGCAAGCCATAGAGGGTTGTTGTCGCCCTCAACAAGCTCAGCATCAGCATGCTCATGGTATTCCCTGCGCCGGACATTGGGGTCATGGACAGAAGGCGCATTCGGGTCGGGTTCATCGGATGGCGCATCCCTGTTTTCGCCGGATAGCGCAAAAGGTATCCCAGTCCATGCGTCCGCAGCCTGTTCCCCGGCAGGCAACGAACTGCCGCTTGTGTTCTGCACTGCAGCCTGAGCGGCATCATCGGCCGGAATGATTCGTGTGCGAAGCGTGCAGCCGGGAAGCATCAGCAGCATCGACAGCATCAACGCGCACAGGCAGCCCTTTCCGTGCTTCATTCCAGCTCCTCCATCAGAATCAGTGCATCCACATATTGCAGGCGAAAACGCTGCCTGCGGTCTGCACGCTCGTAAACAAGCTGCTCTGTCTGCTTCAGCAGTGCTTTGACTTGCTCCTTTTGCTCCTCGTGCATGGGATGGTTGCTATAAACCGCTTCCTGCCAAAGCACAACGCCCTGATGATAAGCAGCCCAGTATGCATCGGGAAGCTGCCCTTCCAGCATGGGGAAGCCCCGATTGTCTGGGTGGATACCAATCGCCGTCAGGCAACGGGCGATATGGGGGAACATCGCGGCAATCGCTTCTGCCGGGTCTTGTGCATCAAAGGCTTTCCGCACAGCCAATGCACCCCGTTTTCTGCGGTCAAACCACACAAACGGCACAAACGGCCCCACCAGCAGCACAATCATCAAAAGAAACAACATCATAGTTTTCAAATAGTTCACAGGTCGGGGGTCGGATATATCCCTCTGGAACTTCTGCTGCCGCTCATAGCCGCTTGCAGGCATCCCATCCTTCGATGCTGCTGCGGCATTTTCCTGCGTCAGAAGGGTTTCCTGCCGCAGGTGATTCAGGGACATGTCCTCCGGCGCAGCTTCGGTCGTGCCGCCGGGCTGCTGCGTGGAAAGCCAGTCGCGGATTTTCTCCGAATAGCTTTCCGTTGCAGCATGGACACCAGGCAGCAGCAGCGCAACGAGCAGTCCAATCACCAGAACCACTGCGGCTGTCGCCGTGATATCGCGCCACAGCAGGGTTCCCGCCATGTTCCGGATGACCAGCATTCCAAGACATCCCAGCAGCATCAGCTGCACAGCCGTTGCAGGAACAATTCCGAAGTATATCTCCAGCGCAATCACAAGCCATGCACCCCCAAGAGGCATCGCTGCCGATTGGCTGCAGGCCATTCCGGCGGCAACCATCCCCATCAGCATCGCCAGCCAATGCCCGAACGCCATCTGACAGGCCGCTCCATCCGCATCGGGCGGCAATGCGATGCGGATATACGCATAGTTGTTGACTTCTTCGCTGGCGGAAAACAGCGCGTTGCAGGCCATGCTGGCACCTGTGCGCACCTCGTCCAACAGGATAAAGCCGGTTGCCAGCAAGGCAACGCCGATCACGCTTGTCCATAGAGGGATACGCTTCATGGATAGCAGAACCGCACAGGCACTGCCAAGCATCAGCAACGAACCATTGACGGGAACGCATCCGAAATTCACGGCACATCCGTACAGCGCAACCATCAAAAGCAAAGAAGGGATGACCCGCATGGCCCATGATAATGAACGGTTTTGCTGCCTTGCCGACGACAGGCATCGGATATTCATGTGCTCACCCTTTCTCGCCTTGCTGACTGGTTCAAATCATGATTGGCTCTGTCAAATCCGCCCGAGTCGTGATGTGCGTCATCGAGCCATCGAAACTCTGCAGCAACGATGTGTTTCCAATCAGCACCACATGTGCATACTGCTGCGCGGCTTCCGTTGCTGCAAGCGGAAGGCTGCGATGCGGCGTAACGCTGAAATAGTCCGTCTCAAACGCCGCCTGCTCCATCGGCGATTCAATTCTGCGCAATTCCGGCTGCACCGCAGAAGCGGGATGCCATAGTACGCCATGGGGTATGCCGTTATCCAGCAAGGCATGGGAAATCGAAAACAGCATTTCTGTCATATCGCTCACAGCTTCGCCATCCACGGCAGAGGAGCAATCAACCGCAAGCAAAAGCTGCTCGGATACGGCATATGCATCCTCGCGGAGCATCAGCGTATCCATTTTCTCGGAGAGCTTCCAATGAATCATGCGCACAGGATCTCCCGGTACATACTCGCGGATGCCGGATGAATCGCTGACATCCTGCCATGGACGGCGTGTTGCCACCGTATTCCCTTCCTGCAAGGCACCGTCCTCCCGCAGAACAATCTGCACAGGCTCCACGGTTGGCAGCACCCAAACAACGCCCTGCCTGTTCTCGCCCGCAGTACGTTCAAACAAACCCAACAGTCCGCTGACCGTCAGCTTGAGCCGGAGGTGCAGCATACCGCAATGCTCTGTCTGCATCAGATAGCTGCATGCCGTCTGCCGAACCCATGACGCATACTGCACGGTTTCATCGGTCAGCCGGTTTTCGCTTTGCAGCTCCGCAAAAAAGCGCACCATGGGAACAGTGCCATCCACATGAACCTCAATGGGGATATCGCTGTTTTTCTCTGCCTGCTCCGGCAGTTCCATCCTGAAGCGCAGATGACGCATCGCCACGGTCACCATCACCCAGTCGATGAACGGCAGCACCAGCGAACAGACCAGCAGCATACGACTTGCGGTGTTATTCTCAAACAGATACAGCACGCCAAGCATGGCGCACCATATCAGCCAGCACACTCTGCGTTTCCCCATGCGCTTACTTCCAATCCGGCGCAGGTACGCTGTCCAGCACGGCCGTCAAGGCCTGCTGTACCGTCACGCCGTTCATGCGGGCTTGAGCAGAAAGGATGATGCGATGATTCGCCACATCCGCAAAGACGGCCTGCACATCCTGAGGAATCACATAATCGCGCTCCATCATGTACGCCCTTGCCTTGGCCATACGGTCAAGATGCAGCGCAGCACGCGGACTCAGGCCTACCTGCATGAGCGCGTTCTGCCGGGAAGCCATGGTCAAGTCGGTGATATACGCCAGGATGCTGTCCTTGGCCAGCACCGCCTGTACCTCCTGCTGCATGGCCTGCACGCGCTGCAATGTGAGCGTCTGGCACAGCGTATCCATGGGTTCGGCATTCTGACGCCGCTTGAGCAGTTCCATCTGCGCCGCCCTGTCGGGGTATCCCATGCTCAAACCCACCATGAATCGATCCAGCTGGGCATACGGCAGCAGCTGCGTTCCGGCCGTGCCCACCTGGTTCTGCGTGGCAATCACCACAAAGGGATCTTGAAGCGGATGCGTTGTGCCGTCCACCGTCACCTGCCGCTCCTCCATGGCCTCCAGAAAGGCTGACTGGGTCTTGCTGGAGGTCCGGTTGATTTCGTCCGCCAGCAGCAGATTCGTGTCCATCACAACGCCCGGACGATAGGCCATCTGCCCGGTGGTTTTGTCATAGACGCTGTAGCCCACGATGTCGGAAGGAAGGACATCCGGTGTCAGCTGAATTCGCCTGGCCGTCAGACCGGTCACCTTGCCAAGGGCAACAGCCAGCGTGGTTTTGCCCATGCCCGGCATATCGTCCAGCAGGATATGGCCGTCCGCCAGGATGGCCATGATGATTTTTTGCATCACATGCTCCTTGCCGGAGATGACCTTTGCCAGTTCGCCAAGCAGCAGATGGATTTCCTTGTGCATCGTATGCTTCCTTTCTTTTCCGCGAATATGGAAACGCCCTGCCGACAGCGTCGTACGTCCGAGCGTCAGCAGGGCTGCAGGCGATGGATTCGTCTGCCTTCCGTTTTATTCGGCAAGGATGGTGATACGGCCCTGAGCGTTCTCGTAATCGGCACCCACGATATTCCCCAGCACTTCGTCCAGATACATCCAGACCACATCGCGCACCGCAGCAGTGGTGATGGCGCAATCTTCGTTGGCGGCAGCAGCTTCCTTGAACTTATAGGAGGAGTCCATGCCGTTGAAGTTGGCGTTGTGGGTGATGACGGCGTAAGTGGCAGTCTCGTCGAAGGGCAGGCCGTTCACTTCGTCGATGGTCACGCGAGCAACGTTATTCACCTTGAACCAGTTCTCGCCATAAGCCTCACCGGCATCAAAAGCCTTGGTGGCATCCACGGTGTACTTCATCCCGGCAACCTGCATGAAAGAAGCGCAGGCAGCAGCAGTCTCCTCGGTATAGGGCAGACCCTGCGCAGCCGCTTCCAGAGCTTCCAGCAGCTCAGCACCGGTCATGTAAATCACAGCAATCTTGTTGGGATAAGGCAGCACCTGAGCCAGTGTTTCAGCGTTGAACTTGCCGGCTGGTACGTCCTCGCGCAGGTTGCCGCCGTTCCACAGGGCAACGATGTGGTCTGCTTCCACCTTGATGGTGTTATTGCCGGCAGCCACATCATCCTCGTCGAAGGACTCGTTGATTTTGCCGGAAGTGGCAAACCACAGCATGGCATCGGTCCACAAATCGCCCAGGTTGGTTTCCTCCTTGCGGGCAGCGTCGTTGGCACCGCAGAGCGCATATTCAGTGTAGGCTTCCAGAGTGTCGTCCAGTTCGATTCCATTGCCATGCGCATCGGTGAAGGTCACGGCCCAAGCAGTGGTGGTCATGCCCAGCACCAGGCACATCGCCAGCAACAGGCTCAGAAGTTTACGGGTCATGAATCTACCTCCTGAAATTGGCTGAAGCCAGATTCTTGGATACAGAAAAAGATACCAATAAGCCTCCCTGCAAGGAGGTATTGATATCTTCATGATATCGCTTTCGAATCTTTTCTGTATCGGGCTGTATGCAAAAAAACGGATTGGCTTGGCCAATCATGCTGGCTTGTGTCAGCGCATGTAGTGTAACACGATTTCATCCGAAAATCAAGACCGGGATTCCTTTTTCACCGCATGCCGTTGACAAACCTACCGATACAGCCTACAATTTGGCTGTACAGAGGAGGACTGCTCATGAACACGTTGGAACTGCTGACCAGTCAGTATCAGAAATACCCGCAGATGCAGTGCCGCGATTGCCTCAAAGCACTTTTCCAGGCTGAATGGGGATGTGAGCATCTCATCAGCGATGAACAGGGTGTTTACAGCTATCTGAAAAATGAATGGGAACAAACTCCGGCCACCCTGAACGGTTCGCTGGTTGAGCCTCTGGGCGATAATTTTGCCCGTTTGCATATTGCTGCTGCCAAAGCACAGGGACTGAGCATGGATACACTGTTTCGGATGTTCCTGCATGCATCCAAGGTGCGCTGCGGGAATCAGGAACACTTTTCCGATGCGCTGGACTGCATTGTTACGATGGCACAGGATGGCGGTATGCCTTTTTCAGCTGCGGAAGCTGACGATTTGCTCCGGAAGTATCGTGAGCAGGGCTGTCCGCCCATCCATCACAGCGAATCCTTCAGGCAACATTATCATCCGGCTTATCGTGTGATTGACCGTGAGACTGCCTCGATGCTGCCCATCCTGCTGCGCATTGACCATCTCATGCGAGAAAAGGAGCATGTGATTGTCGCCATCGACGGCCATTGTGCCAGCGGCAAATCGACGCTTGCATCCTTGCTGGCAGAGATCTATCGTGCGCCCGTTGTGCATATGGATGATTTCTTCCTTCAGCCCCATCAGCGTTCACCGCAGCGGTTTGCCCAGCCCGGCGGCAATGTGGATGCAGAGCGTTTCCTTGCCGAGGTTCTCACACCGCTGCGCAATGCTCAGGCGTTTGCTTACCGTCCGTACAGCTGCCGATATCAAAAGCTGATGGAGCCTGTGCCAATGGACACCTACCCGCTTGCCATTGTCGAAGGCTCATACAGCCTGCATCCTATGTTGGAAAGCCATTATGATTTGCGCCTGCTCATGACCATCGACCCGCAGTTGCAGAAGGAACGTCTGCTGCATCGTGACGGTGAAGCCATGCTCACCCGTTTCGAATCCGAATGGATTCCCCTGGAGGAGCATTATTTTGCAGCGACCCATATCCGGTCACGATGCGATTTCATCATCAGCACGGATTGCTGTCAGCAGACAACCTTGATGGCTTCTTCTGATGCTCCGAGCTACCGAGCGTAAGCATCTGGCTGACATCGACCACGGCCCTCCACTGACTGGAGAGGGAGTCCCTGCGGTACGCGCCAGTCCAAGGGACAGCGGTATCGGCGGGGCTATGACGCGGCAGCCAGCCGCGGCCTGATGCTTGCCCCCTTGCATATCACCAATCTGTTCATGACACAGAAGGAGATATTCACATGAAGCTGTACGGTAAAGAGGCGTAGAGTCTCATTCTCAAGGGCTTTCCTGATATCATGAACGTTGAGGAAATGTGCGCCGCTCTGAGCATCAGTACCGAGACAGGGTATCTTCCTCTCGAAACTTCTTGGCGTATTCAAGAACCATATGCTCTTTTTTCACCCCCTTGTTTCTCTAATCCCCCACCTTTCCGTGAAGAACCTAAAATTTTATCCAAATTGCTGGGACACGCCGACGTCAACATTACATACAATGTTTACGTACATTGATACGGTGATGGGTTCGATGAAATATACTCTGCTCTTGTTAAATGACCACAAAAAAACAGCAGAATCTTTATCGACTCTGCTGTTTCCTGTTTGGCAGGGGC
>JBJEUL010000129.1:0-20338 GCA_051883835.1 Aristaeellaceae bacterium | reverse complement strand
GTGCAGGGGCAAGGCCCCTGCGCAGGTCTGGGCGGCAGCCCAGCGCAACACATCCAACCAATCAACAGGGAACGGCAAAAACGCGAGTTTCCAAGCAGACGACGCAGTTCGTCCGCGCCGGAAACGGCAGGTTCCGGGGGCTGCACAAGGAACGACCTCGCTGCACCCAGCCATCTTCCCAAGCGGACATGTTGCGCTGTGCAATCTCCAATCGTTATTCCTACTGGATGGCCACAGGACGATGTTTCACATGAAACATGGATGCTGCAACGCACCACGTTTCTATATCATGATGTTTTTATCACAATATACATCATGTATATCATTGATTTTCAAGGTTTTCCATAGCTTTCCCGTTCTGAAATCAGATATTTTTCATCCTTTTCAGCCCTTGCACCATCAGACTCCCCCAACGCCGCAAAAAAACACCGCCATGCTGTATCCAGTATCCAGTATACAGCATCACGGCATCAAGTGAAATCCGGCTCTGCCACTTCCCCGGCCACCGTCACCGCCTGCCCGCTGCTGGTCTCCGCCACACCAGCCAGGCCCTCCGCGCCAACACTGACCCGGTAGCTGCGCCGCTCCCGGCATCCGTCCAAATCGCTCTCGTCCGTGCAGGTGACAAAGGTCTGTACCCCGCTGATCTCCCGCAGAAGCCGGGTTCGACGGGTCATGTCCAGCTCGCTCATCACATCATCCAGCAGCAGCACCGGAGCTTCCCCCGCAGCCTGCCTGAACACCTCCAGCTGCGCCAGCTTCATGGACAGGGCCGCTGTGCGAATCTGCCCCTGCGAGGCAAAGAGCTTCATATCCCGCCCGGACAGGGTCAGAGCAATGTCCTCCCGATGCACTCCGAAGCCCGTCACCCCCCGGAGCGCATCCTCCCGGCGGCCCTGCTGAAGCACACGGCGCACATGCCCGGCCACATCCGCCGTTTCCTGCGTGCAGCACTGGTACGCCATGCCGAATACTTCTCCAGGCCGTCCGCTGATGGCGGCATACTTGTCCGCCGCTGCTTTCGCCACCTGCGCCAGCATGGTTCGCCGCAGCGGAATAATCACCTGACAGGGGCTGGCCATGGCGTCCTCGAAGGCATCCAGCATGGCGACCTCGCAGCGTCCGCCCTTCTTCATGTCGCGCAGGATGGCATTTCGCTGCTCCAGAGCCTTGTTGTACTGTTGCAGGGCCTGAAAATAGCTGGTGGAGAGCTGGCTGAGCATCATGTCCAGATAACGGCGGCGCAGAGCAGGGCCTTCCTTGATGAGCAGCAGGTCCTCCGGGGAAAACATGACGCATTGCAGCCTGCCCATCATATCCGACAGGCGGGATGCGCGCTTTCTGTCCAGAAAGACCTGCTTTTTGCGGCTTTCCCCGGGGGTGAGCTTGACAGCGACGCTGCACCGGCTGTTGTCCCGGATGACACGCACACCCATGGCCGCCATGGCAGCACCCTTGCGCACCACTTCCTTGTCCTGACTGGTGCGATGGCTGCGGCCCAGGGCACAATAATGGATGGCTTCCAGCAGATTGGTCTTGCCGGAGCCGTTCTGGCCAAAGAGCAGGTTGATACCCGGATGGGGGTGCAGCGTCAGCTCACTGTAATTGCGGAAATCCCGCAGCTTGAGTTCATCAATGCGCATAGGTGTTTGTCCATTCCGTCAGGAGAACACGCGCACCGGCAGAATCAGATAGAGGTAGCTGTCCCCTTCCATGGGGCTGACCACGCAGGGGCTGACATTGCTGTTGAACTTCATGCACAGCTCCTCATCGCTGATGTTGCGGATCACATCGGTAATATATTTGGCGTTGAAGGCAATCTCAATGGGATCGCCGGAGAGGGTGGCATCCATTTCCTCCAGCACATCGCCCAGCTCGGCATTAGAGGTAATGGCCAGGCCATCTGCGCTGAAGCGCATGCGAATGAGATTGTTTTTGCCTTCACGGGCCATGAGGCTGGCGCGGTCAATGGCATTTTGAACCTGCATACGGTTGGCGCAGGCCTGTGTTTTGAAGTTCTGGGGCAGAATCTTCCGATAATCAATGTATTCGCCCGCCAGCAGCACGGTGGACAGGCGCGTATGGCCAAAGGTGGCCTGCATGCGGGTCTTGCCCAGCAGCAGGGTGCAGCATGCTTCGTCGTCGGCCAGGATTTTGCTCAGCTCGCTCAGGACGCGGCCCGGAATCACGGCCTTGAGCATTTCCTGTCCGCTGGGCAGCTCAAAGGTCTGCTGCAGCGTCTGCATGGCCAGACGGAAGCCGTCCAGTGCCACCAGCCGGGCTTCCTCGGGGCGAACCTCCAGCAGGCAGCCGGTCAGGATTTGGCGGCTCTCGTCCGTGGCGATGGCGAACACCACCCGGGCAATCATATCCTTGAGGCGGTTTTGCGGGATTTGAATGGCAACGCCGCTTTCCACCTCGGCCATGTCGGGGTATTCCATGGGATTCATGCCCGCCAGGTTGCTTTTGGAGGACATGCAGCGAATGGAGGCCGAATGGTTGGAATTGACCTTGACGGTCACGGAGCCGCCGGGGAGCTTGCGCACCAGCTCGGTGAGCAGCTTGCCGGGCAGCACCACACGGCCGGGCTCCTTCACCTCGGCGGAAAGAACGCTTTCAATGGTCAGGCTCCCGTCGGAGCAGGTCAGGTTGATGCCTTCTTCGGTGGCTTCCAGCAGCACGCCATCCAGAATCTGCTTGGCCGGCCGGGCAGCCAGGGCCCGGGTCACGGTGTTCAGACCATCCAGCAGATCCTGGGCGTTCATGGTGAATTGCATGGAATCATCCTCTCTGTCAGTCAGGTAGGTATAGTATATAGAAATCGTAGTCGTAGTAGGGGGTGTGAACATTGTGGAAAAGCCGCGCAAGCCTTGATTTTTCAAGACTTTGGCCTGCTTCCCAAAAGTTGATGAACCGTGGACGGCCGGGGACAAACGGTGGATAAATGCCGCTCGTCACAGTATATTCCATACGGCCATGGCACATTCCTGCCTGTCCAAAAGGAAAGGAATGTATAAAAATGATGAATATGCATAGAGTATATATGCAGTGCATAGGAATTGCATGCAGTCCGAAAGGTCTTGTCCACATGCTTCACAGCCTGTGGATATCTTTCTGTGGATAACCTGTGCATATTGATTTGCCTGACTTGGAAGCCATTGACGGCAGGCGGCTGTCCACCGGACATCCACATTTCTCTGGGGTCGAAGGATGTTATGCCAACACAATGAATAAATATTCATATACGCAAAATGGAAGTCTAGAACACCGGCGGAAAGCCTTCACCTTCTTGCAAAGGTGGCGAGGTCGTTCCTGATGCAGTCCAGGGAATCTGCCGTTTCCGGCGCGGACGAACTGCGTCGTCTGCTTGGAAACTCACGCTTTTCTCTTTCCTTTTTGATTGGTCAAACGTGTTGCGCTGGGCTGCCGCCCAGACCTGCGCAGGGGTTTCACCCCTGCACCCCACAAGGGGCATCGCCCCTTGACCCCTTTCCGCTGGCGCGTTCCCTTGGAGAGGGCGTTATTCCTGGTAATCTTGGAGGCTGACGGAGACCATGCGGCTGACGCCTTGTTCCTCCATGGCTACACCAAAGAGCGCGTTGCATCGCTCCATCGTGCCCTTGCGGTGCGTCACCACAATGAATTGGGTGCCCTGGCTGTATTCTTTCAAATAGTCGGCGTAGTAGCCGATATTGGCATCATCCAGCGCGGCCTCAATTTCATCCAGAATGCAGAAGGGCGTGGGCTTGAGCTTGAGCATGGCAAACAGAATGGCAATGGCCGTCAGCGCACGCTCGCCGCCCGAGAGCAGCGACAGAAGTTGAAGCCGCTTGCCCGGCGGCTGGGCATTGACCTCAATGCCGCAGTTCAGCGGATCCTCCGGGTCCATCAGTTTCAGCTCCGCGTGGCCGCCGCCAAACAGGCGTGTGAAGGTTTCCGAGAAGTAGCCCTGCAGCTTGGTGAAGTTGTCCACAAAGGTCACGCGCATCTGCTCCAGCAGCCGCTCAATCAGCTCCCGCAGATCCTTTTCCGCCTGCCGCAGGTCGGCCTGTTGACGGGTCAGGTCGTCGTAGCGTTCCCGGGTGGCGGTGTATTCTTCCATGGCGTTGACGTTGACGCTGCCCAGCGCGCGAATCTGGCTCATCAGCTGTGCGGCCCGGCGGTCGGCCTCCACCATGTTGAAGCCGACTGTTTGACGGAAGGGCTCTGCCCCGGCGTAGGTCATTTCGTAGCTGTCCCAGATGCGGTTTTGCATCGTGCGCAGCTCGCCGTCCACCTTGGCGCGGGTCATTTCCGTTCGGTGGAGGGTGTCCGTGTCCCGGCTCAGGGATTGGTGCAGGTTTTCCATGTCGGTCAGCACGTCCCGGAGCCGTGCCTGCGCGTCAGCACGGCGGGCTTCCAGCGAGGCTGTCACCTGCTCCTGACGATGCTGCTCCAGCTGCCGGGTTTCCCGCAGGGCCGTGACCCGGGCGATTTCCGCGGCGTCCTGCTTGTCCTGCTCGTCCATGTCGCACAGCAGGGCGGTTCGCCGGGCTGTATCCCGGGTCAACTGTTCCCGATCCTGTGTATACCGTTCATGCGCCCGGTCGGTCACATCCAATTGATGTTTCCTTTCGGACAATTGCAGGGCGCGGGTCATGACCTGTTCAGCGGCTTGGCCGGCTTCATGGCGGGCGGCTTGCAGGGCTTGCTGCAATTGGGCGGTCTTTTCCTCCATGGCGGACTGATCCAGCTGGGCATGGCCGCTCATTTGACTGATTTCCGTCAGCTGCCCTTCCAGCTGGGCGAGGGCATCCGTCAATTGCACCATAGCCTGCCCGGTTTGCGTCATGCGCTCCTGATGGGCGGCAAGCTCCGCCTGGGCAGACTCGTGGCGGGCTGTTTCCCGGGCGACGGCAATTTCCTGCTGATGCAGGGCGTTGAGCGCGTCGCTGCACTGCTGCTTCAGGGCATTTTTGTTCGCCTGTCCCTCGGTGAGCTGCTGACGGAGGGCATCCAGACGCACCTTGCCTGTGCGCAGGGCTTCATTCAGCTCCTTGAGTTCCCGCGCCCGGCTGAGCAGGCCCACCGACCGGGAAGCGGAGGAACCGCCGGTCATGGAGCCGCCGGAGTGCATCACATCGCCCTCCAGCGTCACCAGGCGGAAGGCATGATTGCCTGCCCGCATGATGGGAATGCCCACATCCAGATTTTCCGCGATGACGGTACGCCCCAACAGGTTCTCCACAATGCCCCGGTAGGCCGGTGCGCACTCAATCAGGTCGGAAGCCACGCCGATGCACCCGGGCAGCGTCAATGCCTGACGCTCCCGCTCATTGAGCAGCTTGCTGCGCACGGTGGTCATGGGCAGGAAGGTGGCCCGGCCCAGACGATTCTGCCGCAGGTACTGAATCAGCTCCTTGGCGGTATGCTCGTCCTCGGTGACAATGTTCTGCTGGGCTGCGCCAAGGGCCATGTCGATGGCGGTTTCATAGGCCTGGGGGACGGCAATCAGCTGGGCCAGCACGCCGCGCACGGCATGCAGGCCCTTGTCACGGGCGTATTGCACCGCCTTGCGGACGGCGTTGTTGTAGCCCTCCATATCCCGGGTCATTTCGGTGAGCAGGCGTTGGCGGCTCTGGGCGGCTTGAAGCTGCGCGGCGAGGGCTTCGGCCTGGGTGCGGATGCCCATGAGGGCAGCATCCTGACGGTTCAGCTCCTCTGTTTGTGCCTGATAGGAAGCGGACAGGGCTGTTTGCCTGTCCTGCTCCTCCTGCAAGCGGCGGGCGGCTTCTGCAACGGCCCCGGTCAACTGCGCTTCGGTGTCCCGCATTTGTTCGCCGGAGGCGGACAGGTCTTGCAGGCGTTCCTCCATCTGGGTGCGCATGGTTTTCAGGCGCGTTTGGTCGTTTTGCACAGCGGACAGGCGGTTCATGGCGGAGATGATGGCGGCCTTGTGCTGTTCAAGGGCTTCATCGGCGGCAGCTTCCTGGGCGGAAGCCTGCTCGGCGGCGCGGCGGGCCTGTTCGAGAGCTTGCTGGGCGGCATCCAGCAGAGCTTGCTGGGCATCGCGTTCGCCTTGGGCCTGCTGGAACAGGGCTTCCAGCTCGTCCAGGCGGCGGGCGGCTTCCTGTTGCTCCTCCTGAATGCGGGTGCGGTTTTCCTGCCGGGCATCCCGGCGGCTGTTGAGGGCGGAGAGGGCATTGGCCGCTTCATGGACAGCTTCGGCGCAGGCCATCAGGCCATGGCGTGCGCCGGTGATTTTTTCCTCCAGCTGGGCGATGTGGGCCTGCTGGTCATCCCTTTGCTGAATTTTGTCCTGCAAGGCGGCCTGTGTGGCATCCAGCACGGCGTGGAGATTCATCAGCTGGGTGTCCAGCTCGGCAAGGCGTTCCCTGGCCTTGTCGGAGCGATAGAGGAACAGGTTCAAATCCAGCGTTTTCAGTTCGGCGGAAAGCTCGATGTACACGCGGGCGTTCTTCGCCTGTTCTTCCAGCGGGCGCAGCTGACGGGTCAGCTCCTCGAGGATATCGTCCACACGGGCGGCATTTTCGAGGGTGCGTTCCAGCTTTTTGTCGGCTTCCTCCTTGCGGGCCTTGAACTTGACGATACCGGCAGCTTCCTCAAAGACCTGCCTGCGGTCCTCGCTTCGGCGGGAGAGAATCTCGTCAATGCGCCCCTGGCCGATGATGGAATAGCCTTCCTTGCCGATGCCTGTATCGCGGAACAGGTCAATGATGTCCTTCAGGCGGCAGGCGGCGCGGTTGAGATAGTACTCGCTTTCGCCGTTGCGGTAGACGCGGCGCGTGACCATGATTTCGGAGAAATCCATGGGCAGTGCGTGATCCTCGTTGTCGAACACAAGGCTGACCTCGCAATAGGACAGCGGCTTTCTTTTCTGTGTCCCATTGAAAATGACATCGGACATGCTGCTGCCGCGCAATGTTTTGGCCGACTGTTCCCCCAGCACCCACCGTACCGCATCACCAATATTGCTTTTCCCCGACCCATTGGGCCCCACAATCCCCGTAATCCCTTCACCAAAGACAATCTCCGTTCTCTGCGCAAAGGACTTGAATCCATACAACGCCAATTTCTTGAGCCGCATACGCCCCTCCATCCAATCCTGTACCCCCCATTATACCACGCCCAAACCCCGGGACGCAAGGGACGGGCAGGGGCGTTGCCCCTGCACCCCACCAGAGGGCCATCGGCCCTCTGGACTCCCATTTTGGGGGAAGATTATTGGCCCCTCCGATGCAGGGGTCCCGCCGCGCGGAGGGCGCGGCGCGACGCAGTGCCGGAGCTGTTTCCCCGTTCCCCTTGTAACACGTCCGCGTCGCGGCGCACCCTCCGTGCGCCGTGACCCCTGCAAGAGAACGAACCAGGAACGGCCCCCCCGAAAGGGAGTCCAGAGGGGCAATGCCCCTCTGGCGGGGTCGAGGGGCAGAGCCCCTCGCGTTCCCCTTGCCAAGGTGCTGGAACGCTGATACAATGGGGGAGAAGGGAGAGGTGGGCATGCAGAGGAATGATGTGGTGAGGATGACGGCGGAGAATCTGGGGGCGGAGATGGAGGGCGTTTGCCGCCATGAGGGCATGGCGGTGTTTGTGCCGGGGATGCTGCCGGGGGAAACCTGTGATGTCAGGATTGTGAAGGTGCAGCAGCGGTTTGCCTTTGGTCGCATGGAGACAATGCCGGTGCAGCCGGCGGCCATCCGCAGGGAGAAGGATTGCCCGGTCTTTCCGCGCTGCGGGGGATGCTCCTGTCGGCATATGACCTATCAGGCTACGCTGGATGCCAAGCGTCAGCAGGTCAGGGACTGCTTCCAGCGCATTGGGCACTTGCAGGCGGAAGTTCTGCCTGTTCTGGGCATGGAGCAGCCCGACCATTACCGCAACAAGACCGCATTGCCCATCGGCGGCACCGTGGATGCACCCCGGGCAGGCTTCTTTGCGCCCCGCAGTCACGCGCTCATCCCCATCGACGACTGCCCCAATGCCATGGCCCCCGCCAATGCGCTGACCCGCACCTTCCTCGACTGGATGCGCGAAAACCATGTCGCGCCCTATCAGGAGGAAAGCCACACCGGCCTTGTCCGCCATCTGGTCATTCGCGTCAATCGCAGGGGACAGGCCATGGTCACGGTGGTCATCAACGGACGGCAGCTCCCCCGGGAAAAATCGCTGGCCCAGTGCCTGACACAGGCCGGTGCCGTCAGCGTCATCATCAATGAAAACCGCGAGCGCACCAATGTCATCATGGGCCGCAGTTTCCGCACCCTCACCGGGCCGGACACTCTCACAGACACCCTCTGCGGCTTGCAATTCGAGCTATCCCCGGCGGCGTTTTTTCAGGTCAATCCGGTGCAGACCGAAAAGCTCTATCAAACCGCCCTTGATTTCGCCCAGCTGCGCCCGGAGGACACCCTCTGCGATATCTACTGCGGCGCAGGCACCATCACGCTGATGATGGCTCGTCACTGCCGTCAGGCCCTCGGCATAGAAATCGTTCCCCAGGCCATCGACAACGCCCGGGAGAACGCCCTGCGCAACGGTATCACCAATGCGGATTTCCGCGTTGGCGCGGCGGAGGACGTGCTGCCCCGGCTGGTGACGGAGGGGCTGCGCCCGGACGTGATGGTGGTCGATCCGCCCCGCAAGGGCCTGGATGAGGCCGTCATTGAGGCCATGGCGAAGGCAGGCCCCCGGCGCATCGTCTATGTGAGCTGCAACGTTGCCACCCAGGCCCGGGACGCCGCGCTGCTGACGGCAGCGGGCTATCAGCTGGAAAGGGTGCAGCCGGTGGATATGTTCTGCTGGACGAGTGGGGTGGAAACGGTGATGAGCCTGTCCAGGTGCATCGAGCAACCAATCGTGCATTCACGCTAATATGAACAGGCTGAAGGTCATCTTCGCTCCAAGCAATGCCGTCAGAGGAGAATGTAACATGAAAAAATCTGCCTGGTACGCAGCGGGAATGCTGCTCTGTGTATTGCTCATCTGGTTCAAAGGCTTTCCTGAGCTGCCGACCGCTGATCCGATGATGAGTACAATCGTCTATGACATCAGTGCCAGAGCGTTTTTGTGGGATAATCTATTTGCACTGTCCTTCTTTATTGCGTCGATGTTCTGTGGCTTGTGTCTGGTTTTTTACGGTATATATGCCAAATGCAAGGCAGAACTGTTCAGCACTGTGTCTGATGCCGCGGGTGTGCTGGGTATCTTTGTACTCCTGACCGGAGTCTGGATTCTGACGGATTCGCGGTTCTTTGCGCTGTTCAAGGATACAGCCGGAGACTCCAATTTCAGCAGAGGCATTGTGTTTGTCTCCTTTGTGTCCTTTCTGCTGATACCGATTGTATATGCTGAGTTTCTCCAGCGATTTGTGAAGGGCAAAAAGTTCATCCACATCATCGAAAGGCTGATGAAAATCAACCTGCTGCTGTTTCTGATATTGATGATACTTGATGCTCCACCTGTCGCCTTCCTTGTTGTACTGTTCATTCAGCATGTCCTGATTGTCGTGCTCATTGCCATGAATATCAAGGTATATTTCAAAGATCTGTTCTGCACATGCAATCCCCGGGAACACAACCTGAGCATGGGAACAACGGCGTTTGGTGTCATCAGCATGGCTGCGCTGGTGATCTTTATGCTCGGTGACTACAGAAGCTATCCGATGGTGTACGGCACAGGGCTGATGATTCTGATTTTCTTTATGGTGAAGCTGCTCTTTGCCGAGATTGCACAGGTGTACAGGACGCAAATGCAGGCCAATATCTATAAAGAAATGGCGTATTTGGACGCATTGACCGGCTTGCAGAACCGAAACGCATACATTCGGGATACCAGTGCAATCACGGACACGGAGGGCCTGGGCATCATCATCCTGGATATCAACAACGTCAAGTATGTGAACGATACGTATGGTCACGAGTGCGGGGACATGATGATCCGCGCTGCCGCAGATGTCATCAAGCATGCCTTTGGCAGTCTCGGTGCCGCATACCGAATCGGCGGTGACGAGTTCGCGGTGATCTGCCATCGCGTTGACGAGGATGCAATCAAGCGTGCCATCGCCATGGCGGATGTGCTGCAGCGGGACTATCACTGCAAAGACGAAATCCGGCTCAGCATCGCTGTCGGATACGCCGTGGACGGCATACCAGGGGCAGGGGAGAGCGTCAGCAGCCTGATGGCCAAGGCGGATGAGAACATGTATGAGGATAAAGCGGTGAAAAAGAAGCATCTGTGAGTAAAAAGGAGCCGTTCTGCGGTTCCTTTTTTCAACGTAAGCAGAAAGTATGGTCTGTTCAAATCTCCAAAGAAACGCGACGGCAAAAAGACCGCAATTTTGAGATAAAATTCCGCAACTCGGCAGGTGGAACAGCACGGGAAAAGCATGGTATAATCAGCCTGACGCAAGCACAAAGGCGACAACACGGCAGGGGAGGGAAGGCCCATGCGCTCATTGGAGCCGTATGTCCGGGAAGACTCGGCCTACTACAATTTTTCGCCCAGCCTGCTGGCCCGGGAGCATCTGCTGTATGTGCTGTGCGTGGGGGATTTCACCTACGCGCCGGGATACGCCCTGTCCCGCACATCCTTCGACAGCTACCTGATGGAAATCATTCTGGAGGGTCAGGTGGAAATTGAGACAGAGGGCGAGCATCTGACCGCCCACGCCGGGCAGGCGGTGCTCATCGACTGCAACAAGCCCCACCGCTATCAGTCCGATACGGGCTGGCACGCGCTGTGGGTACACTTCGACGGCGCGGCGGCGAAAGGGTATTTCAGGCTGGTGAAGCGGCAAAACGGTCTGGCCTTTTCCACCCGGCATCTGCCGGAGGTGCGGGAAGCCTTGCAGAGCATTTTCACAATGTTTCACGGGAAACATTCGCTCAGCGAGGTTAGCATGGCCCTGTACCTGACACAGGCCCTCACCGCCATGACACAGCCTGCGGAGCTGGCCCTGGTCAATACCTGTGCCGGGGTGATTGACCAGGCCGTGGCATGCATCAGCCGCAAAGTGGGCCGGGAACCCTCCGTGGCGGAGCTGGCCCGGATGGTCGGGCTGAGCGAGTACCACTTCATCCGCGTGTTCCGACAGGTCATGGGCATGACCCCACGGCAGTACATCATCGCCAGCCGCATGAACCATGCCCGCTATTTGCTCAAAACCACGGCCCTGCCTGTGGGTGAAATCGCCGCCATGGCGGGGTATGCCTCGGAAAGCATGTTCACAGCCGCCTTCCGCCGTACCCAGGGCATGACACCAACCCAGTACCGTACAGGCAGACTGCCTGTTGACATCAAGGAGGATAAACAGCCATGAATCCCATCGCAAGCATCCGCGTGGAAACCGTCATGATTCCCACCTACGGCATCGGTCAGCCGGACAAGAACCCCATGTTCCTGGAAAAGCGCGTCTATCAGGGCTCCAGCGGCAAGGTGTACCCTCTGCCTGTGGTGGACAAAATTCTCGATGACAAGCAGGATATGCCCTATACGGCCATCTTCCTTGAAAATGACTACATTCAGGTGATGGTGCTGCCGGAACTGGGCGGACGCATCCAGCGCGCACTGGACAAGACCAACGGCTATGATTTCGTGTACTACAACGAGGTCATCAAGCCCGCGTTGGTGGGCCTGACCGGGCCATGGATTTCCGGCGGCATTGAGTTCAACTGGCCCCAGCATCACCGCCCCACCACCTTCGCGCCGGTGGACTGGCGTGTCACGGAGAACCCTGACGGCAGCAAGTCCGTGGAGCTGTCCGAGGTGGACCAGATGTATGGCACCAAGGGCAAAATGACCTTCACCGTCTATCCGGACAAGGCGTATATCGAAATCAAGGGCCAGCTGTACAACCGCACCAGCCTGCCGCAGACCTTCCTGTGGTGGGCCAATCCCGCCGTGGCCGTCAATGACAACACGCAGAGCGTATTCCCCCCGGATGTGACCGCCGTGTACGACCACGGCAAGCGGGATGTGAGCGCGTTCCCCATTGCCACAGGCGTGTATTACAAGCATGACTATTCCGCCGGTGTGGACATCAGCCGCTACCGGAACATCCCCGTGCCCACCTCCTACATGTGCGCCGGGAGCAGCTATGATTTCGTCGGCGGCTATGACAACGGCGTGCAGGCAGGCATCCTGCACATTGCCGACCACCACGTTTCCCCCGGCAAGAAGCAGTGGACATGGGGCTGCGGGAACTTCGGGCAAGCGTGGGACAGGAACCTCACCGATGCCAATGGCCCCTATATTGAACTGATGACCGGCATGTACTGCGACAATCAGCCGGACTTTACCTGGCTCAAGCCCTTCGAGGAAAAGACCTTCACGCAGTATTTCATGCCCTACAAGCAAATTGGCTATGTGAAGAACGCCAGCCGGGAATGCGCGGTCAATTTGATGGCTGCGCAGGGCAAGGCAGAACTCGCGGTGTACGCCACGCAGCCCTTCCATGATGCCCGGGTGACGCTGACGGCGGGGGATGCTGTCCTCTATGACCATGTGGGCGACATCAGCCCCACGCAGGTGCTTCAGGCACAGGTGGCGGTGTCTGTCCCGGAAACGGCCCTGACCCTCACCGTGTATGCCGCGTCCGGCAGAAAGCTGCTGTCCTATACCCCGGCGGAGCGCAAAATCGAGTCCATCCCTGACCCCATGCCCCCCGCGAAGCTCCCGCAGGATATCATGACCAACGAGGAGCTGTACCTGACGGGCCTGCATCTGGAGCAGTACCGTCACGCCACCTATCTGCCCGACCCCTATTATCTGGAAGCCCTCAAGCGCGACCCCGGCGACAGCCGCGCCAACAACGCCTATGGTCTGCTGCTGCTGCGCCGCGGCCGGTTCGACTTGGCGGAAGGGTACTTCCGGGCGGCCATTGACCGCATCACCGCCCGAAACCCCAACCCCTACTGCTCCGAGGCTTACATGAACCTTGGCCTGTGCCTGCGCTATCAAGGCCGGGAGGATGAAGCCTATGATGCCTTCTTCAAGGCCACATGGACGGCGGCGGAGCAGGAAACCAGCTACTATCACATTGCCTGCATTGACTGCAAGCGGGGCGAGTACGCGCTGGCTCTGGAGCATATCGACAGGAGTCTGGTGAAGAACTACCACAGCCTGAAGGCCCGCGCCCTGCGGGGGATGATTCTCGACAGCCTTGGCCGGGCGGAGGAAGCCGCTGCCTGGTTCGAGGAAAACCTGCGGCTGGATGCCTTCGACTATGTGTCCCGCCTGGAATCCGGGGACATCGACACGGCCATGACCATGATGAACGGGCGTGTCAGCAGCTTTATCGAGTGCGCCATCGACTATGCCGAGGCGGGCTATCTGGCGGACGCGGCGGACATCCTGCGCCGCTGCCCCGTGGAACATCCCATGGTGCATTACTATCTGGCCCTGTACACCGGCGAGCAGGCCGAGCTGGACAAGGCTGCCGCCGCATCCAGCCTGTACTGCTTCCCCAACAAGCTGGAGGACATCGCCGCCCTGCGCTACGCCATGGCGAACCGTCCCGCCGATGCCAAGGCACCCTATTATCTGGGCTGCCTGTGGTACGACAAGCGGCAGTACGCGCAAGCCATTGCATGCTGGGAGCAGAGCATCCGTCTGGATGACCGCTTCCCCACGGCATGGCGCAACCTGTCCCTTGCGGCCTTCAACAAGCTCAGTGACCGGGACAAGGCCCGTCGGGCCATGGAAAAAGCCTATGCGCTGGACGAAAGCGATGCCCGTATCCTGCTGGAGCTGCATCAACTCTACGGCAAGCTGGGCATGAGCGTGCAGGAGCGGTTCGCGTTCCTGGATGCGCACAAGGAGGTTGTCTGCAAGCGCGATGACCTGTATGTGGAATACGTCACGCTGCTCAACGACATGGGCCGCTACGAGGAAGCCCTGACCCACATCATGGGCCGCAAATTCCATCCCTGGGAGGGCGGCGAAGGCAAGGTAACGGGACAGTACGCCGTGGCCCTGACCCAGCTGGGCCGCATTGCGCTGGAAAACGGCAACCCCGCCAAGGCCAAGGAGCTGCTGGAGCGTGCCCTGGTATTCCCGCACAATCTGGGCGAGGGCAAGCTGGAGGGCGCGAAGGACAACAACATCCATTACTATCTGGGCCTGGCAGAGCGGCAGCTGGGATGCGAGGAGGAAGCCCTGCGGCACCTGACCCTTGCCGCTGCCGGGGACGAGGAACCGGCTTCCGCCATGTACTACAATGACCAGCCTGCTGACTTGATTCTGTATCAGGGCCTGGCCAACCGCGCGCTGGGCAGGGAAGAACGCGCCCTGAGCCGCTTCCACAAGCTCATTGCCTACGGCGAGAAGCACTATTACGACCAGGTGAAGATCGACTATTTCGCCGTGTCCCTGCCGGACTTGCAGCTCTTTGACGAGGACCTGTCCGTGCGCAGCCGCGCCCACTGCGATTATGTGATGGGCCTGGGCTATTTGGGTCTTGGTGACAAGGCCCGTGCCGCGCAGGGCTTTGATGCCGCGCTGTCCATCGACTGCGCCCATCAGGGAGCCATCCTCCATCGCAATCTGCTGTCCTAAAGTCTCTCCAAGAGAACGCGCCAGCGTCGAAGGGGTCAAGGGGCGATGCCCCTTGTGGGGTGCAGGGGCAAGGCCCCTGCGCAGGTCTGGGCGGCAGCCCAGCGCAGCACGCTCAACCAACAAACAGGAGGAAAATCACGATGCACATCATCGACCTGAGTGGCGCATGGCAGTGCGCCATTGATGGACAAAACAAACCCATCACCATTCCCGGCACACTGGACGAAAGCGGCATCGGCTATCGGGACGTGGGCGGCAAGAAGTGGCATCCCGATACGGATACCAGCCGCGCCATCTACCAGACGGACGAGGGCATCCGCACGCGCCTGACCCGCGTTGTCACCCATGAAGGCCCCGCCACCATCACCCGCCGCCTGGACTGGGATGTTCCGACAAGCAAGCGGCTGTTCCTGGAGGTGGAGCGCAGCCGCCACCTGTCCCTGCGCCTGAACGGACAAGAAATTCCCCCGGCTATGGAGCGCAGCATCAGCACTCCCAATGTGTTCGAGGTCACAGGGCGGATGACAGGCCACGATGATATCACCTTCATCGCGGACAACAGCTATCCCGGTTGGCCTCATGATGCCATCGTGTTTTCCTCCGCCGCCACGGATGAAACCCAGACCAACTGGAACGGCCTGCTGGGCTATGTCCGGGTGCGGGTGGAGGAACCCACCTTCGTGCAGGGCGTGCGGGTGTATCCCCACGGAAGCACGCTGGACGTGTGCGTGGAGATTAACGCGCAGGACAAGGACGAGCTGTCCCTGACCGTCGCCTGTGACGCACTGGAAGCCCCTGTGCAGACCCCTGCCTATGTCTACCCCGGCGCACAGGATATCTGGCTGCACAGCCTGCCCCTGAAGGCGAATGTCCGCCGCTGGGACGAGGAGGAGGGCAACCTTTACGACCTGACCGTCACCATGGGTACCCAAAGCCGCACCGTGCGCTTCGGCGTGCGTGATATCCGCGGGGACAACGGCGTGCTGACCCTCAACGGGCGGCGCATCTTCCTGCGCAGCGAGGCCAACTGCGCCGTGTTCCCCGAGGAAGGCCATCCGCCCATGACGGTGGAAGCATGGCGGGATATCCTGGCCATCTACCGGAGCTATGGCGTGAACTGCATGCGCTTCCACAGCCACACACCCCCGGAAGCCGCGTTCATCGCCGCAGACGAGATGGGCATGCTCATGCAGCCCGAGCTGAGCCACTGGAACCCCGAAACTGCCTTCGAATCCGAGGAAAGCTATGCCTATTATACCGCCGAGCTGCGGCAGGTTTTGCGGCATCTGGCGAATCATCCGTCCTTCATCATGCTGACCTTCGGCAATGAGCTGGCCAGCGGCAGTCTGGGCCATCAGCGGATGGAAGCCCTGCTGGCTCTGGCCCATGGCATGGACAAAATCCGCCTGTACGCCTGCGCATCCAATCCCCACTACGGCTGGTACGGCAGCGCGGACAGCAGCGACTTCTATACCTCCTTCAAGCTGCGGGATGTGGAGCTTCGCGCTACCTATGACAGGATGCAGGGCTACCTCAATCACCGCTACCCCAGCGCGAAAAACGACTATGCGCAGGCCCTGTCCGCGCTGCGCCGGGAGTGCGGCAAGCCGGTGTTCTCCTTCGAGGTGGGGCAATTCGAGGTGCTGCCGGACTTCGCGGAGATTGACGATTTCAAGGGCGTGACCCGGGCGGTGAACTACGAGCTGATTCGCCGTCAGGTGCAGGAAAGCGGCATGCTGGACACGTGGAACAGGCAGGTGGAGGCCACCGGCGAGCTGTCCAACCTGTGCTACCGGGAGGAAGTGGAAGCCGCCCTGCGCACAGAGGGCTACAGCGGCATTTCCCTGCTGGGCATTCAGGACTTCCCCGGACAGGGCACCGCGCTGGTGGGCATGCTCAACGCCCACATGAAGCCCAAGCCCTATCCCTTCGCCCAGCCGGAGCGGTTCCGGGCGTTCTTCCGGGGCGTGCTGCCGCTGGTGCTGCTGGACAGGTACACCTATGAGCAGGGAGAAACCCTGTCCGCGCAGGTGAAGCTGGCCAATTACGGCAAAACTGCCCTGCGGGACTCCGCCGCATGGACGCTGAAGGGTACAGGCGTTGCCCTGTCCGGGACGCTGGACACGGTGGAGGCTCCCGCCGGTGGGCTGACGGTGCTGGGCGATATCATCGTTCCGCTGGATGCCTTCGACCACGCCGAAAAGCTGGCCCTGACGGTGCGCTTTGCCGATACGGAGAACACCTATCCCGTGTGGGTGTATCCGCACGCTGACCCCGTATGTCCCGCCCATGTTCACGAATGCCGCACGCTGGATGATGCCGCGCTGGCAGTGCTGTCCTCCGGCGGCACGGTCTACCTGTCCCCCGACAGCACCGAGGACGCACTGCCCCAGTCCATTCAGGCGCAGTTCACCCCGGACTTCTGGTCGGTGGGAACCTTCCCGGCGCAGCCCGGCGGCATGGGCCAGCTGATGGACACGGCGCACCCCATCTTCACGCACTTCCCCACGGAAGCCCACAGCAACTGGCAGTGGTGGCCCATGGCAAGCCAGCGGGCGTTCATTCTGCCCCGGACGATGCAGGCCATCATCACCGAGATGGACAGCTACGCCTACCTGCGCCCCATGGCCAAGCTACTGGAATGCCGCTGCCACGGCGGCCGCCTGCTGCTCTCCTCCATGGCCCTGCATAACTTGCAGCAGTATCCCGAGGCCCGTGCCCTGCAAGCTGCCATCTACGCCTACCTGTCCTCTGATGCGTCCCTGCCTCCGCAGGAACTGACTGTTGCAGAAGTCCGAGCCCTGGTAAGGTAAGCCCGCTGCAAGCTGCGCCAGCGAAAACGGGTCAAGGGGCGATGCCCCTTGTGGGGTGCAGGGGCAACGCCCCTGCGCAGGTCTGGGCGGCAGCCCAGCTCCCCGGCAACAAAGCCTTGCAAATGCCCCTGCGCGATGGTATAATAAACGCTGTGCATCCAACAAAAACAGCCTGATTTGCCATACCGAAGGGAGTCACAACCTCATGAAGCAGATTACCTCCGCGCAGCTGCGGGAAATGTTCCAGAAGTTCATGGAGTCCAAGGGCCATCATCGGATTCAGTCGGCCTCCGTTATCCCGGAGAATGACCCCACCGTGCTGTTCACCACGGCGGGCATGCATCCGCTGGTGCCTTACCTGATGGGCACGCCCCATCCCGCCGGTACCCGCCTGACGGACGTGCAGAAGTGCATCCGCACCGGCGATATTGACGAGGTGGGCGATCCTTCTCACCTGACCTTCTTTGAAATGCTGGGCAACTGGAGTCTGGGCGATTATTTCAAGAAGGAAGCCATTTCCTGGTCCTGGGAGTTCCTGACCAGCCCCGACTATCTGGGCCTGGACAAGGACAAGCTGGCCTTCTCCGTCTTTGCCGGTGACGAGGACTGCCCCCGCGATGAGGAGGCCCACGACCTGTGGCGTTCCATGGGCGTGAAGGAGGAGAACATCTTCTACCTGCCCAAGGAGAACAACTGGTGGGGCCCTGCCGGTCAGACCGGCCCCTGCGGCCCTGACACGGAGATGTTCATCATCCGCGACCAGGCTCCCTGCGGCCCCAACTGTTCGCCTGCCTGCTCCTGCGGCCGTTATCTGGAAATCTGGAATGACGTGTTCATGCAGTATAACAAGCAGAAGGACGGCACTTTCCTCCCGCTGGAGAAGAAGAACGTGGATACCGGCATGGGCCTGGAGCGCACCATCTGCGTGCTGACCGGCAAAAAGACCGTGTATGAAACCGATGCCTTCACCGACATCATTGCCCGGATTGCTGAGCTGTCCGGCAAGACCTACGGCGAGGATGAAGCCGTCACCAAGGCGTTTCGCGTGGTGGCTGACCACCTGCGCACCGCCACCTTCATCCTGGGCGATGACCGGGGCGTTTCCCCCTCCAACACCGACCAGGGCTATATCCTGCGCCGCCTGATTCGCCGTGCCGTGCGCTACGGCATGGAGCTGGGCATGGCTGAGGGTTTCACTGCTGAGATTGCGCGGGTCATCATCAGCCAGTATGCCGAGGCGTACCCCGAGCTGCCCCGCAACGCTGCCTTTGTGCTGGAGCAGCTGAAGCTGGAGGAGGGCCGCTTTGCCCGCACCATCAAGCAGGGAGAGAAAGAATTCGAAAAGGTGTACAACAACACCGTCAGCACCCGTGCGCTGCTGACCTCCATCCTCAACGCCGAGGACAAGGTGGCCTTCGCCAAGGAGATGGCCCAGACCAAGAAGCTGCGTCCTGCGCCCGACATGATGCCCATCATTGAGGCCGCCAACGCCGGTGATGAGAACGCGCTGGTGGCGGCCATCAACGCCCGCATGGCCTCCCTGAACGTGCTGGACGGCCGCAGTGCCTTCAAGCTGTACGACACCTACGGCTTCCCCATTGAGATGACCATGGAGCTGGCCGCCGAGAAGGGCCTGAGCGTGGATGAAGCGGACTTTGCCGAGCGGTTCAAGAAGCATCAGGAGCTGAGCCATCAGGGCGCGGAGCAGAAGTTCAAGGGCGGTCTGGCCGACCACAGCGAGCAGACGGCCAAGCTGCACACTGCTACCCACCTGCTGCACGCCGCCCTGCGCAAGGTGCTGGGCGATGAAGTGGCCCAGAAGGGCTCCAACATCACCGCGGAACGTCTGCGCTTCGACTTCTCCTTTGGCCGCAAGGTGACCAAGGAGGAGCTGGACGAGGTGGAGCGTCTGGTGAACGTGGCGATTCAGGCCAAGGCCCCCATTGTGTGCGAAGAAATGACGGTGCCGGAAGCCAAGGCGCAGGGCGCGATTGGCCTGTTCGAGTCCAAGTATGGCGAGAAGGTACGCACCTACAAGATGGGTGAATACTCCTTTGAGATTTGCGGCGGCCCCCATGCCGCGAATACTGGCGATCTGGGCGAGTTCAAGATTCAGAAGGAGGAGTCCTCCTCCGCGGGCGTGCGCCGCATTAAGGCCGTGCTGAAGTAACCCCAAGGGAACGCGCCAGCGTCGAGGGGGTCAAGGGGCGATGCCCCTTGTGGGGTGCAGGGGCAAGGCCCCTGCGCAGGTCTGGGCGGCAGCCCAGCGCAGCACATTCAAACAACAAAAAGGAAAAAGAGAAAGCGTGAGTTTCCAAGCAGACGACGAAGTTCGTCCGCGCCGGAAACGGCAGATTCCGGGAACTGCACGGGGAACGACCTCATCCGACCTCGCTGCACGCGACCACTTTCCTCCAAGCGGAAGGCTTTCTGCCAAACATGCTGGACAACGTGAAACACCGGAGAACCGATACAGGCTCTCCGGTGTTTGTGTTTTTGGGTGCGTATGCGAGGGATGTGCAGTGTGATGCAGTGGATGATGCGCATGAATTGTGGATAACTTTTTGTGGGCATGGCGGTGGGAGACGGGGGACGGCTGTCCCCTGGCAGAGCGCGGAACAGGCTGTTTCCAACGCGGACGAACTGCGTCGTCTGCTTGGAAACTCTGATTTTTTCCTTTTCCTTTGGGTTGTTGGAATATGTTGCGCTGGGCTGCCGCCCAGACCTGCGCAGGGGTTTCACCCCTGCCCCCCACAAGGGGCATCGCCCCTTGACCCTTTTCCGCTGGCGCGATTCCTTGGAGAGGTCAGAACATGGTGTGAAATAGCCGTTTGCCGCTGTCCGTACGGAAAATCGTGTCGTAGGCACGGCGGCAGGCTTCCGCACGGCTGCCGTCCTCGTGGAGGTTCACCAAAAAATCGGTTCTTCACGGAAAGTAATGGGAAAAAACAAAAGAGAAAATGAAAAAGAGCAAG
>JBJEUL010000128.1:0-4703 GCA_051883835.1 Aristaeellaceae bacterium | reverse complement strand
TGACAGACGACGAAATCCAGGATGCCATGAAGGACAACCCCTCCGGTCAGGGCGGCGAGCTGACGCCCCTGATCCTGATCCGTCCCCTGGACTAACAGCGATGAAGCCGCCATCTCCACTTTGCAGGAGGTGGCGGCTTCCTTACATGTTCGCGCAGCGGAAAAGGGTCAAGGGGCGATGCCCCTTGTGGGGTGCAGGGGCAAGGCCCCTGCGCAGGTCTGGGCGGCAGCCCAGCGTCCCGGACTCATACTGTCTGGGTGATAAACCGTTCCAGCCACATTTGCAGAGCCGCCACATTCGGTACAGCTGCATCAGCGGCAGCCCATTCGCTGGCATCGCCGTAGCCGTAAGCCGCACAAAGTGTGGGCAGATGATTGGCCTTTCCGGCATCCATATCTCCCAGCCGGTCACCGACCATCACCGCCGCGCAGGGCTGCAATTCTGTCAGGATTTCCGCCACAGCCTGTGCCTTGGTGCGCCCCGGCTTCGCAGCACGCACAGCGCGGAATACCCCCGTCAATCCGAATACCTGCTGGCACAGCGTCAGATAGTCTGCCGTGCCGTTGGAGGCAATGCACAAATCGGCCTTCTCCCGCAGCGCAAGGAGCATCTCCTTCACCCCGGGGAACAGCCGGTTCACCTGTGGGCACAGCTCCAGTCCGGCTTGCAGGCGCACTTGCAGGTAACGGGATGCCAGCTCCGGCGGGATGCGCAGCAGGGGCATGCTCTCCTCAAAGGTCGGGCCGTTGCACTGGCGCAGGATGTCCTCCGGGGGTACGGGCAGGCCCAATCGGGTCAGGGCCAGCCGCACCTCCCCAAGGCACAAATCCATGCTGTCAGCCAGCGTTCCGTCCCAGTCGAAGATGATGGCAGGCTTGCGGGTCATGTCCATATCGTCCTTTCATCCTTTGGATACCAGTCGAACATTGTCCGTGCCATAGGCGTTTTCCAGCCTGCGCAGACAGCCGTCGGAGGCATCGCACCAGTTCAGTTGGGGGGCCAGAAGGGTCATTTTTTCGTCGGGCAGGTGCATGTACACCGGCACACTGCCCGGATGCAGGGCCAGCAGCGCGGTTGCCTTGCCCATATTCTCGCGCTTCAGACGCAGATAGAGCTTGCGGGGGGCCTTGCTGGCCAGCTGCGCGTCCGTCAGACGGGGAGCCTCCTGTGCCCGATGTACAGGGGGCGGCGCGGGACGAGGCGGCTCTTCCTCGTCAGCCGGGGGAGCCGCAGGGGCCGTGACCTTGTCATCAGGCTGGGGAGCTGGCGCAGGCGCGGCCTTCTTCGCAGGCTTGTCCGCAAGGGCCGCCTTGGGTGTGGTGCGGGCCTTGGCCTGCTCAGGCTTCCAGTCCTCCAGCGATTCCAGCGAATCCACCAGCAGCTTGGGGGATTCATCCTCCCGGATGGACAGCCGCCCTGTCAGCACCACCAAATCATCCGGGGCCATCATGCCCTGATACCGCTCGTAAATCTTCGGGAACACCAGACACTCAATCTGCCCCGTGAGGTCCTCCAGGGTGATGAAGCCCATGTACGCGCCCTTGCGGGTAGCCTTGCCCTTCACCTCGGTGAGGATGCCGCCCATCTCCACCGTCAGGCCGTCCAGCAGCATGCCGTGATCCTCCCGCTCATCCAGCCCCTCCAGCTGCGCGGTGGAGAAGGAGAAATGCGACAGCGTTTCCCGGTAATCATCCAGGGGATGCCCGGTGATGTACACCCCGGCAATCTCCCGCTCCATGGACAGCCGCGCCCGGAGCGTGCAGTCCGGCAGCCGGGGCAGCTCCCGGCTCTCCTGCATGACCATCTCGCCCCCAAAGGCCATGTCGAACAGGCTCAATTGCCCGTCCACGTTCTGCTTGCGGCGGGCGATGTTGGCATCCATGGCGGATTCATACACCGCCAGCAGCTGCGGGCGGTTCGCGCCGGTGCGGTCAAAGGCTCCGGCACGAATCAGGCTGTCCACCACGCGCTTGTTGCACTCGCCGGTATCGATGCGCCGGCAGAAGTCGAAAATGTCCTGATAAGGGCCCTTCGCCCGTTCCGCCACAATGGCCTTCACCGCGCCCTGTCCCACCGTCTTGATGGCCCCCAGACCAAAGAGAATGCCCTGCTTGCCCTCGGGGGTGGTCTGCACGGTAAATTTCCACTGGGAATGGTTCACGTCCGGCGGCAGAATGGGGATGTCATGGCTGCGACAATACTGGATATAGGCCGCAATCTTCCCGGATGCGCCGTAGACACTGTTGATCATGGCGGCCATGAACTGCACGGGATAATGCTGCTTGAGCCATCCGGTCTGCACGGCAACCATGGCGTAGGCGGCAGCATGGGACTTGTTGAAGGCGTAGGAGGCAAAGGCGGTCATTTCCTCGTAGAGATGCTCGGCCACGGCCTCCGGCACACCGTTGCGCACACAGCCAGGCACGTCAATGGAGCCGTCCTCGTTGAGCTTGCCGTGGATGAAATATTCCCGCTCCTGCGCCATGACCTTGTGCTTCTTCTTGGCCATGGCCCGGCGTACCAGGTCGCTTCGACCATAGCTGTACCCGGCCAGGTCGCGCACAATCTGCATGACCTGCTCCTGATACACCATGCAGCCGTAGGTCACATCCAGGATGGGGCGGAGCTTCTCCGTCTCGTAGTGAACGGATGCAGGATTGTGCTTGCCCTCAATGTAGCGGGGAATGGACTCCATGGGGCCGGGGCGGTACAGGCTGATGGCGGCGATGATGTCCTCCAGACAGGAGGGCTTCATGGCCGTGAGGAAGGTGGTCATACCCGCACCTTCCATCTGGAACACACCATCGGTGTCCCCGGCGGAAATCATCTCGTATACGGCGGGGTCATCCATGGGGATCTCCTCGGGCTTCATGTCCACGCCGACATCCCGCATCATGTCAAGGGTGTCGCGAATGACCGTCAGCGTGCGCAGACCCAGGAAATCCATCTTCAGCAGGCCCAGCTGCTCAATGGTACCCATGGGGTACTGCGTGGTGATGACCTCATCATTGCGCTGCACGGGAACGTAGTCAATCACGGGCCTGCCGGTGATGAGTACGCCCGCGGCATGGGTGGAGGCGTGGCGGGGCATGCCCTCCAGCGACATGGACATATCGATGAGCCGCTTGACATCGGGCTGTTCATCATACATGCTGCGCAGCAGGGGAGAAACTTGCAGGGCCTTTTCGAGGGTCATGCCCGGATCGAAGGGTACAGCCTTGGCGACGGTATCCGTTTCCTGATAGCTCATGCCCAGCACGCGGCCCACGTCCCGGATGACGGATTTGGCGGCCATGGTACCGAAGGTGATGATTTGGCTGACGTGATCCGCACCATACTTGCGGGCCACATAGTCAATGACCTCCTGCCGCCGCTCGTAGCAGAAATCCACGTCAATATCAGGCATGCTTACGCGCTCGGGGTTCAGGAACCGTTCGAACAGCAGCTGGTATTTGAGGGGATCCAGCTGGGTGATATCCAGCGAATAAGCCACGATGGAGCCTGCGCCGGAGCCGCGCCCCGGCCCCACCATGATACCCTGCGAACGGGCATAGTGGATGAAATCCCACACGATGAGGAAGTAATCCACATACCCCATGCTGGTGATGACATCCAGCTCATAGCGCAGGCGGGTATAGGGTTCATCGCCCTCTTTGGCATCAGGATAGCGGCGGGCGATGCCCTCCAGGCACAGCCGGGTGAGCATGTCCAGCGCAGTTTCCCCCTCGGGGACGGGATAGCGGGGCAGGCGGGTCACGCCGAATTCGAACTCCACCTGACAGCGGCGGGCGATTTCCTCGGTCTGGTCGATGGCCTCGGGACACATGCGGAACAGCTCCCGCATTTGCTCCTCGCTCTTGACGTACAGCTCGCGGGTCTCCATGCGCATGCGCCCCTCGTCCTCGAGGGTCTTGCCGGTCTGGATGCACATGAGGACTTCCTGCGCATCCGCGTCCTTTTCCTCCAGATAGTGGCAGTCATTGGTGGCGACCAGAGGAACGTTCATGTCGCGGGCCAGGTCGATGAGACGGGGCAGCACCAGCTTTTCCTCGGTGATGCCGTGGTCCATGATTTCCACATAGAAGTTCTTTTCCCCGAAAATGCCCTGCATCTCGCGCACATAGTCCCGGGCCTGCTGGTACTGCTCTTGCAAAAGCAGCTTGGGCAGGTCGCCGGACAGGCACGCCGACAGACAAATCAGGCCCTCGGCATGCTCCCGCAGCAGGTCATAGTCGATGCGGGGGCGGTAGTAGTAGCCGGTGAGGAAGCCCTCGGAAATCAGGTACATCAGGTTTTGATAGCCGGTATTGTTCTCGCACAGGAGAATGAGGTGGCTGTATTCCCGGCTGACAACGGTCTTGTCAAAGCGGTTGCGGCACACATAGGCTTCGCAGCCGATGACGGGGTGCAGCCCGGCGGCCTTCATGGCGGAATAGAAGTCGATACAGCCGTACATGACGCCGTGGTCGGTGATGGCGCAGGAGGTCATGCCCAGAGCCTTGAGTCGTTCCACCAGCTTGGGGATGCGGCAGGCACCGTCCAGCAGGCTGTATTCGGTGTGCAGGTGCAGATGGGTGAAGCTCATGGGCGCGACCTCCAAGCAACAAATTTTCAGCATATTATAGCACCGATGCACCCCCCTGTTCAACCCCCACCAAGGGAACGCGCCAGCGGAAAGGGGTCAAGGGGCGATGCCCCTTGTG
>JBJEUL010000127.1:0-4719 GCA_051883835.1 Aristaeellaceae bacterium | reverse complement strand
ACATCATCGTCCGCAATGAGAAGCGCATGCTCCAGGAATCCGTGGACGCGCTGATTGACAATGGCCGCCGTGGCCGTCCCGTCACGGGCCCCGGCAACCGCGCCCTGAAGTCCCTGTCCGACCTGCTGCGCGGCAAGCAGGGCCGCTTCCGTCAAAACCTGCTGGGCAAGCGCGTGGACTATTCCGGCCGAAGCGTTATCGTCGTCGGCCCCGAATTGAAGCTGCATCAGTGCGGCCTGCCCAAGTACATGGCCCTGGAGCTGTTCAAGCCCTTCGTGATGGAGCGGCTGGTCAGCCTCAAGATTGCCCACAATGTCAAGTCCGCCAAGCGTGCGGTGGAAAAGGTACTGCCTGCGGTGTGGGATATCCTGGAGGAAGTCATCAAGGATCATCCCGTGCTGCTCAACCGCGCCCCCACCCTGCACCGTCTGGGCATTCAGGCCTTCGAGCCGATTCTGGTGGAGGGCAAGGCTATCAAGCTGCATCCGCTGGCCTGTACCGCCTTCAACGCTGACTTTGACGGCGACCAGATGGCTGTCCATGTGCCCCTGTCCATGGAGGCGCAGGCCGAGGCCCGCTTCCTGATGCTGGCGCACAACAACATTTTGAAGCCCTCCGACGGCAAGCCCGTTATCAGCCCCTCTCAGGACATGGTCATCGGCTGCTATTACCTGACCATCGAGAACGAGAACGGCAAGGGTGCCGGCCACTGGGAGACCGATGAAAACGGCAACAAGTTCTGGACCGGCTTTACCTTCTGCGATGCAGCCGAGGCCCATATGGCCTACGCGCTGGGCAAGATTGCCCTGCAAAGCCCCATCCGCGTGCGTGTGGAGCGCACCTTCAAGGGCGAAACCGGCTCCAAGATCATCGAGACCACGCTGGGCCGCCTGATCTTCAACGATGCCCTGCCGCAGAATCTGGGCTTCAAGAAGCGCGAGTGCCTGGACGACATGTTCGAGCTGGAGGTCAGCGAGCTGGTGGGCAAGAAGCAGCTGTCCAACATCGTCGATATGTGCTTCCGCAGCCAGGGCGAGCATCGCACCGCACTGGTGCTGGATGCCATCAAGGCCCTGGGCTACAAGTTCTCCACCGTGGGTGCCGTCACGGTGTCGGTTGCCGACATCAAGACGCCCCCCTGCAAGGCCGAAATGCTGGCAGCCACCGACCGGGAGGTCGCCAAGGTCAACAACCGCTACCGCCGCGGTCTGCTCAGCGAGGACGAGCGTTACAAGCGGGTCATCGAGCTGTGGAACCACTGCACCCACACCCTGCGTGACCAGATTCTGCCCAACCTGGACAAGTTCAACCCCATCCGCATGATGACCGACTCCGGTGCCCGCGGTTCTTCCGCGCAGGTGTCCCAGCTGGCCGGCATGCGCGGCCTGATGGCCTCTCCCTCCGGCAAGACCGTGGAGCTGCCCATCCGCGCCAACTTCCGCGAGGGTCTGAGCGTGCTGGAGTTCTTCCTGTCCTCCCACGGCTCCCGCAAGGCCTTGTCCGACACGGCCATGAAAACCGCTGACTCCGGTTACCTGACCCGCCGTCTGGTGGACGTCAGCCAGGAGGTCATTGTCCGCGAGGAGGACTGCTTCGAGACCCGCGGCGAAAAGGTGCGCGGCATTGTCGTGCAGGAGCTGATGAGCGGCAAGCAGTCCATTGAATCCCTGGAGGATCGTCTGCGGGGCCGCACGGCTGCCGAGGACATTGTTGATCCCGTCACGGGCGAGGTGCTGGTGCGCCTGAACGAGGCCATCGACCACGACAAGGCCAAGATGATTGCCGCCCACGGCGTGAAGCGTGCCACGGTGCGTTCCGTGCTGACCTGCCGCACCGAGCATGGTGTGTGCGCCCGCTGCTATGGCCAGAACATGGCCCATGGCTGCAAGGTGGACGTGGGCGAGGCGGTTGGCATCATCGCGGCCCAGGCCATCGGTGAGCCCGGCACGCAGCTGACCATGCGTACCTTCCATACCGGCGGCATCGCTTCGGGCGACGACATCACGCAGGGTCTTCCCCGCGTGGAGGAGCTGTTCGAGGCCCGTAAGCCCAAGCGTGAGGCCACGCTGAGCGAAATCAGCGGCCGTGTGTCCATTCAGGAGACGAAGAAGAAGCGCGAGCTGGTCATCACCTCCGAGGAGGACAGCCGCGAGCAGAAATCCTATCAGATTACCTACGGCAGCCGCCTGAAGGTGCAGGAGGGAGACCATGTGGAGGCCGGTGACGAGCTGATTGAAGGCTCCATCAATCCCCATGACCTGCTGCGCATCCTGGGCGTGAAGGCCGTGCAGGAGTACCTGCTCAAGGAAGTGCTGTCCGTGTACCGTCTGCAGGGCGTGGCCGTGTGCGACAAGCACATTGAAATCATCGTGCGGCAGATGCTGCGCAAGGTTCGCGTGGAGGACAGCGGCGATACCAACCTGCTGCCCGGCTCGCTGGTGAACATCTTCCACTTCGAGGAGACGAACCGCCGTACCATCATGGAGGGTGGCCGTCCGGCCATCGCCAAGCGCATCCTGCTGGGCATCACCAAGGCTTCGCTGGCCACGGAGAGCTTCATGTCCGCTGCCTCCTTCCAGGAGACGACCCGCGTGCTGACCGAGGCCGCCATCAAGGGCACGGTCGACCCGCTCATCGGCCTGAAGGAGAACGTTATCCTGGGCAAGCTGATTCCCGCCGGTACGGGCCTGAAGCGTTACAAGGGCATCGACGTGCAGGAGAATTACAGCTTCTGATGCCGACCCATGAGCCGCACGGGTTATCCGGCTCAACATTCACGGGAGCTTCCGGGCGCGGAGGCTCCCGTTTCCGTACGCGCACACTTTGCAAGGAAAAACAGGCGGCCCGGGCCTCCCCTGCCCTGCGCCGCACAGGAGGCATTCGCATGCGCAACATTGTTCTCATCGGCATGCCGGGGTGCGGCAAATCCACCGTGGGTGTGGTGCTGGCCAAGGCTCTGGGCATGGACTTCATTGACGCGGATTTGCTCATCCAGCGCAGTGCGGGCAAGCGACTGTCCGCACTCATTGAGGAGCTGGGCGACGAGGGCTTCCGCCAGCTGGAAAATCGCACCAACGCCGGCATCGAGGCCGAGAACACCGTCATCGCCACCGGCGGCAGCGTCATCTATGGCCCGGAAGCCATGGCTCACCTGCGCAGCATCGGCGAGGTCATTTACCTGCAACTAAGCTACGCACAAATCGAGGAACGTCTGGGTGACCTGCATGCCCGCGGTGTAACCATCAAGCCCGGCTGGACACTGCGCGACCTGTACAACGAGCGCGTCCCCCTCTACGAACACTACGCCCACCTCACCGTCCCCTGTGACGGCCTGCGTCTGCGCGAAGTGGTCGCCGTCATCCGCCGCCACCTTGGCGACTAACCCCCGTCTCCCCCTGCCGCCTGTTCTGCGTCGCGCCGCGCCCTCCGCGCGGCGTGACCCCTGCATCGCAGAAACCAAGTAACGGCCCACCCGAAAGGGAGTCCAGAGGGGCGATGCCCCTCTGGCGGGGTGCAGGGGCAGCACCCCTGCCTGCGGACACGAACATGCTTTCTGTTCGTCTTGCTTTACCGTGTGCGCTTGTGGTATAATCAATCGCTGACATGAACCATTTGCAAGGAGTATTGGCAACATGACGCAAACCTATAACGCTGGGAATCTTCAAGTGCTGGAGGGGCTGGAAGCCGTCCGGATGCGCCCCGGCATGTATATCGGCACCACCTCCTCCCGAGGGCTGCACCATCTGCTGTGGGAGATTGTGGACAATGCCATTGACGAGGCCAGCAACGGCTACGCGGATACGGTGAAGGTCACGCTCCATCAGGACGGCTCCGCTTCCGTATATGACAATGGCCGCGGTGTCCCTGTGGATGAACACCCCACCCTGCATATCTCCGGCGTGGAGGTCATCTATACCAAGCTGCATGCCGGCGGCAAATTCAACAACGAGAATTACAGCTATTCCGGTGGCCTGCACGGTGTGGGCGCATCGGTGGTCAACGCCCTGTCGAAGTGGCTGACCGTGGATGTATTCCTCGACTGGACCCACTGGCGCATGCGCTTTGAAAGCCATCAGGATGAAACCACCGGCAAGGTGCATGCCGGTATCCCCACCGGCCCCCTCGAACGGGTCGGCAATACCCGCAAGCGCGGCACCCTCGTGCGCTTCCTGCCCGATGACACCATCTTTGAGGATGTGCGCTTCAACGGCGAGCAGGTCGCCCGCCGCTTGCAGGAACTGGCCTACCTGAACAAGGGCCTGATGATAACCTTCGTGGACGAGCGTGTCAAAGACCCTGCCCTGCGGGAAAAGACCTTCCATTATGAGGGCGGCATCCGCGATTATGTGCGCTACCTCAACGCCGACAAAACCGTGTTGCATGACGAACCCATTTATATGGAGGGCCAGCGGGATTCGGTCATCTGCCGCGCCGCCATCCAGTACACCGACGGCTACACCGAGAGCGTATTCTCCTATGTGAACAACATCCCCACCGGCGAGGGCGGCAGCCATGAAACAGGCTTCAAGGCCGCCTTCACCAAGGTGATGAACGACTATGCCCGCAAAATCGGCGCGCTCCGGGAAAAGGACAACAACCTCTCCGGCGAGGACTTCCGCGAGGGCCTGACCTGCGTCATCATCGCCATGGTGAAGAATCCGCAATTTGAGGGCCAGACCAAGGGCCGTCTGGGCAACAGCGAGGTGCGCCCGGCGGTGG
>JBJEUL010000126.1:0-4727 GCA_051883835.1 Aristaeellaceae bacterium | reverse complement strand
TGGCAATCATGGGGTTCTCCGTGGTGGAGCCGATGAAGCGGATGGTGCCCCGCTCAATGGCCGGGAGGATGCTGTCGCTTTGCGCCTTGCTCCAGCGGTGGCATTCGTCCAGCAGCAGATAGGTGGCCTGACCGTAGAGATTGCGCCGCTCCTGCGCGGCCTTCAACACCTCGCGCACATCCGCCACGCCGCTGGTCACGGCGTTGAGCTGGACAAAGCTGGCCTTGGTAGCCCGGGCGATGATGGAGGCCAGCGTGGTCTTGCCGCAGCCCGGCGGCCCAAAGAAGATGGACGAGGTCAGCCTGTCGGCCTCGATGGCCCGGCGCAGCAGCCGTCCCGGGCCGATGAGATGCCCCTGCCCGATGAATTCCTCCAGCGTCCGGGGACGCATGCGGTCGGCCAGGGGGCCGCTGTCCTGATTCAGCAAATCCGTCATGGTGTGGTCTCCTTCATCATCACAGGCGCAGGAAGTATCCCGCCGCCGCCAGCACCGCCAGCTGGGCCATCAGCAGCGCAGGAAAGCCCAGGCGGAAGGAGCGGTGCCGGGTCTTGTGGTGGAACACCCGCATGCCCAGCACACCGCCCAGCCCGCCGAACAGGGCCGTTACCAAAAACAGCGTTCGCTCCGGGATGCGCCAGCGGCCCTGCCTGGCCCGACGCTTATCCACCCCCATCAGGGTAAAGGACAGCAGGTTCATGCCTGCCAGAAACAAGCCTACAATCATCATGACAGCAGCCTCCTTGGTATCAATCCGGGTGAATGAGCCGCTCCCCGGGCCGGATGCCCGAGGGGGACAGCGTTGGTACATGATGCCGTGTATCCCGGGTGGGGCGCGGCATGGGCCGTTTGGGTGCGGGATACTTCCTGCGCACTGCCGCCTGCCTGCGGCGAACCACCATCAACGGGCCATGCGCATCCTTGGCTCTGGGCAGGTCACGGGCCATCGTGCGCTTGCGGGGCGGCTGTCCGCTGACCCATACAAAGGGTTCCAAATGGCCCACGCCGTCCAGCGCGATATAGATATACGGCCCCACATGCTGCTGGCTCCCCTGAATGCCATGGGGCCGGCGCATGAGCTGCATCAGCGTCTCCGCAAAGCGTTTCAGTCCCAGCAGGCCAATGAGCCGGGTCAGTTCGTCCGCCATCATGGCAACCTGTCGGCGATCCATGATCCTGCCGGTAATGGACAGATGTGCCGCTTCCACCCGGCGGGACAGGGAACGGGACAGCTGATCCACCCGCGCATCCGCCGCCGTCAGCAGGGGCTTCACGGGCAGGCGGATGTCCAGCACGGACAGCACGTCCAGCAGCTCCTCCAGCGTGCGGTCGGACAGCACCAGCAGCAGGGCCGCTGTCATGGTCAGGCAGGCCGGGGTGTCGCACATTTGCTGCATCAGGGGCAGCAGCAGCTCCTCCGCCTGACGCTGGCTGTCGTCCCGGGGCCGGCCATAGCACTTGCTCCGCAGCGCGTCCCCGGTGGGATAGGTCAGGCACAAGCCCAGATGCACCTGCGCCCCCATGTGCGGCACCACATCATCGCTGTTGAAAATATGATACAGCGGATATGCCCCCGGGTCGCTCACCGCCTGCCCAGACACCACCGAGGGCGATGCAAAGCCATAGCCCAGCAAATTCGACGGCAGCACGCCGTCATCCCGCAGCTTGTGCAGGGCGTACACCTGCATCAGCGCGCCGCCCTGGCTGTGCCCGGACAGCCACAGCACAAAGCGGCTCCCGGGGCTTTTCGCCTCCTGCAAAATGTGCCGTAGGGTCAGCCGTTCCAGCCCCAGCTCCCGGGCCGTGTCGGGGAACAGGATATCGTTCTCGTTGTCCTCGAACTGCTCGGTCAGCTGCAGGAAGCCCTTGTGAACGCCGTCCTCGCTGGTCATGCGGAAGTTGGAGAACCAATCGTAGAAGCGTTCCCCCGTCCCCATGAAGCTGATGGCCACCACATACCGCCCGCCCGGCGCAGGGTGGAGCATCACCAGCACCTTGCCCGTGTCGGACTTGTCCTTCTGCCGGATGGCCCCCATCACCTGTCCAATGGGATTGCGCTGCCGGATGCGGGAGCGCACCTTATGCAGCCGCCACTGGGCCTGCAGCCAGCCTGCATCCGCGTCCACGCCATTGGTCAGGCTGCCGTCCACCTGAATGGTGATGTCCCGCCATCCCGCCTGCACCCATCGGTCCACGGACATGGTGTAGGTGCTTCTCGCCATCTCGGCGGACAGGCGCAGGGCCTCCACCGACAGCGGCGGACGCAGGTAGCCGAAGGGATCTGATGTCCAGGGCAGAAGCAGCGGCGTCACATTGCCCAAATCCACCATGGTGGCCTCGCCCCGGATGATTTTCTCTGTCATGTACGTTACTCCTGTCCCTCATCGCCCTTGCGGTAGTCAGCGGAAAGCAGCTGATGCAGCGGCATCGTCACGGTCCGGGCCGGACGCAGGATGATGAACGTGACCTGCGTATCCGTCAGGGCTGTTACCTGCGCTGTCACCTGCCTGAGCCGTCCGTCATCCTCCTGCATCATCAGGCGAATGGGCCGTTGCCTTTCCAGCGAGTACCGCAGAAACCGCTGCATGCTGCTCCCCTCCTCAGCCCTCCGGCACGCGGTAAATCACCGCTTCGCCATTGGCGAATATCCGCTCAAAGAGTCTGTCCAGCCCTTCCATGTCCACCGAATAGCTGCCGCGCTCGTAGCTGGACACATAGATATAATCCACCTGATATTTCTGCAAAAGCGCGGCATTTTCCTCTGGATGCTCCAGGAATGCCTGAATGTCCTGCTTGCGCTCCGTGGTATCGAAGCCATGGAAGTACAGCCACAAATCCGGCCCGCACACCGTCGTGCGCCCCGCAATGGAGCTGACCGGGTTCAGGTGCTGCGTGCCGGTGAGGAACACGCTGCCTTCCTCCGTGTTGTCCCGGACAAATTCGCCGGCCTCCACCGCCTGCGGGGAGAACGCCTGATAGTCGCTGACCACCTCCCGCCACAGCGTCAGCCCTGCCGAGAGGAACACCGTCACCGCCGCCAGCACCGCCATCACCGGCCTCGCCCGCAGGCCCTTCAACCGCCGCCAGAGCTTCCCGCACCAGTCGGCCACTACCATGCAGCACAGCAGCCATGCCAGATAGAACAGCTTGTTGTTGTCGTACTCATTGGGCTGGAAGCGAATCAGCTCCGCCGTCAGGATGATGGCGAAGGCCCCCGCAAAGATGCGCCGGGCATGCCTGTCCTTCTCGCACAGGGCCAGCAGCAGCGCGATGAAGGGCAGGCCGATGTTCTTGACATAGAACCACAGGTACATGTCCCGCATGCCCTGCCCGGAAGGATTGTTCACCCAGTTGAACTGGAAGGCGACGAAGCTGACGCTCCCCTCTCCCTGAAATGCCTGCGCGAAGGTGAACAGCACCAATTGCGGCACGGAAAGCACCGCCGCTGTGGCACCGTAGCGCACATAGCGCAGGAACAGCTCCTTACGCTCCCGGTCATGAAACATGTCGTACAGTAGCATGCCCAACGAACACAGGGCCAACGCGGTGAAGGAGTGGGTATGAATCAGCGGCAGCGCGCCACCCCACACGCCCAGCAGCACCTCGCCGCGAATGTTGGGCTGCCTGTCCCGCTTGTCCGGGTCGAACAGGATATACAGCAGGTACAGGCAGGGAATCACCATACACCAACCGCCCAGCAGCGTCCGCTGGGGAATCATCAGGTCTGCGATGACGTTGGACCAGCGCAGGTTGTTGGGTGTGGGCTGATTGGTGGGGGTCTTGTAGTAGCCGGTGAGGATGGCCTGCACCCGTGCCCAAACAGTTGGGGTGCCGTTCGCCTGCAAGCCCCCTGCCTGGTCGAAATCGTACAGGAAGCCCAGCCCGCCATTGAGGAAGAACAGCAGCGTTGCCAGCACCACGGTCTTGCGGCCCAGGGTCATCTCCCGCGCCAGACACATGACCCCCATGTAGCACAGGGCCATCATCAGCGTGCCGGGGACGGTGATGGCCTCCTGCAGCCGCCAGCCCATCAGGTAAAACGTGGTGGACAGGCTGTCCGTCAGGAAGGGATAGGACAGCTGCTCCCCGGGATAGAAGGGGTAATCTGCCGGGAACGCCGCGTTCTTCAGCCCCGTGATGAAGCTCATGTGCATGGGCAGGTCGCCGTAGGTGCTTTGTCCCACGTTCCAGCTGCCATCCGGCGCGATGCGCACCATATGCGTGTATTGCAGGTACCCGGACAGCACGGTCAGGGGAAGGGCCACCAGCAGCAGCTGCGCCAGGAGGGTCTGTTCCTGCGCATCCCAGCCCCGGACAGGGCGTTTGTCCCGCAGGAGGTACATGCCCCCGGTCACAGCGGCCAGCAGCACCAGAGCCGCACCATGGGCCGCCCAGGTGAAGTCCAGCGCAAAGGCGCACAGCGCGGGGAACCACATCAGCATCAGCAGTCCCAGACTCATGCCCAGCCACAGCCGGTTCATCACCGGCAGCCGGGGCATCAACAGCCGCACGCACACACAGCCGCAGGCCAGATACACCAGCAGATACACCATCGCAATCACGCGGGCACCTCCTTGAAGGAAGGACGCGGAGGCCGCCTTCCAGCAGCCCCCGCGCCACCTTGTCGTCCTTACCGGGTCAGATAAACGGTCAGCAGCTTCAACGCCGCGTCCATATCCCGCATGTCGATGACCTCGCAGGCGGAGTGGACATAGCGGCAGGGAATCGA
>JBJEUL010000125.1:0-4784 GCA_051883835.1 Aristaeellaceae bacterium | reverse complement strand
AGGGCCATCTTCAGCACATAGCCCTCGGCCATCTCCAGGTAACGGGTGCCCTTGGCGAGGGTGCCGTACATGGTGCCCACCTGGGAACGCAGGCCCTTGCCCAGATCCTCCAGACCCGCGCCCACGCGCAGACCGTCGTCGGAGAAGGCAGACTGGGTACGGCCATAGACGATCTGCAGGAACAGCTCGCGCATGGCGGTGTTGATGGCATCGCACACCAGGTCGGTGTTCAGAGCCTCCAGGATGGTCTTGCCGGGCAGAATCTCACTGGCCATGGCGGCGGAGTGGGTCATGCCGGAGCAGCCGATGGTCTCCACCAGAGCCTCCTGGATCACACCCTGCTTCACATTCAGGGTCAGCTTGCAGGCACCCTGCTGGGGCGCGCACCAGCCAATGCCGTGGGTCAGACCGGAGATGTCCTTGATCTCCTTGGCCTGGATCCACTTGCCCTCCTCCGGGATGGGCGCGGGGCCGTGATTCGGGCCCTTGGCGACGCAGACCATTTCTTCAACTTCCTTGGTGTATTGCATCGAATTGGTTCCTCCTATCTGATGATAGTCGTTGAACAGGTTATCCCAAACGCCAATTTAGTATACCATATTTCTGCGTACTTGTGTAGGGGCTTTTTGCAATTTTTCCGGTAAAGGCGTTGATGTGGCGATTTGCGGCCATTCCGCCCAGCCTTCCCAGCGCAGATGCTGGGCGCGGCAGGCGGCCTTGTCCATCAGGACCACGCTCTCCGGCTGCTGCAGCGCGGCTGTTACATCCAGCGCGTACCAGCCGGTGGGCATGCGGACAACGTTCCACAGGTGCGGCCCGTGCAGATTCCATCCCCACTGATACCCCATGCACAGCCCTGCCATGGAGCCCAGCAGGTACATTCCGTCACTGATGCCCTGGCAGTTGGCCCGTCCATGGTGCAGGGCAGCCACCGCATCGACAATATCGGCATAGCCCGGACGGCCATGGGGTGGGGAACAGTAGTCAATCCGCCGGGCCAATGCGCTGGCCAGCCGCAGGGGCAGCCTGTCCGCCGGGCCAGCAGGCGCGGCATGGGCCACGATGCGCTCCGCGTTGCTCAGGGACGTGCGCTCATCCTTCGTCAGCCCGGACAAGCCCCCGTGCTGCCATGCGTCCAGCAAATGCACCCCCGTCCGATAGCCCAGCGTGACGTTCACCGCATAACCGCTTCTGTCCCGGCGGATGTGCCGCGTATGCCGCTGCACCATGGGCAGAAGCATGTCCAATGCCTGATGCAGCTGCGGCAGGGTCAGGGGCATCTCCACCCGGAAGGACAAATGCTGCTTCCGTGCCTGCTGTGCCTGCGTCAAATATGCCCCCAGTGCCGTCAGGCTGGTCAGGACTTCCTGCATGGGCGAACCCGACTCCTTTCGTACAAAAGCCCTGGCCGCAGGGCGCGGTCAGGGCAAGGATTACGCTTTGTCCTTCGGGGATGGATCGGGCGGGGTCTCCGGCTCATCCCGCATGGCGGGGATGGAGCGCAGGGGAAGCAGCATGTCGGTGCGCTGGTTGATGTCCTCCCGAATCAGCCGATAGAACGCTGCCGTCAGCGGTACGCCAAAGAGCATGCCCGGAATACCGGCCACACCGCCGCCGACCGTCACCGCCGCCAGCACCCACATGCCCGGCAGGCCAATGGACTGACCAACCACCCTCGGGAAAATCAGATTGCCCTCCAGCTGCTGAAGCACCGTCAGGAAAATCACGAACAGCAGTGCCTTCACCGGCGACACGGTGAAAATCATGAACGCGCCCACCACCGCGCCGATGTATGCGCCCGCAATGGGAATCAGGGCCGTGAAGCCCACCAGCGTGCCAATCATCACCGCATAGGGGAAGCGGAAGAGAAGCATGCCCAGAATACACAGCGAGCCCAGAATCAACGCCTCCGTACACTGGCCCACAATGTAGCTGTGGAAGGAGGAATCCAGCGTGCGGATGAAATCCAGCATCCTGCGGGTGGTCTTTTCACCCAGATAGCTGCGCAGCAGCCGCTGGAACTGGCCCTTGAGCTTTTCCTTGCTCAGCAGCAGATAGGCCGAGAACACCAGTCCAAGGAACAGCGTGATAACCTGCCCCACCGTGGTGGATACCATCGACACCGTGGCTCCCAGCACACCGCCCACACTGTTGATGACCAGATTGACCGCCTTGGTGACGGTGCTTTGCCAGTCCACGCTGGTGGCGGGGAAGAAGCGGCGAATCTCATCCAGATAGCCGGCCTCCGCCAGCTTCTGCTCTATCCAGGCATAGGTCGCAGCCAGTGCGCTGGGCAGCTGTTCAATAATCATGATGAGGGCATTAATCAGCTCCGGCAGAATCATCCGCACCATGAAGAACACCGCCAGCAGCACCGTCACATAGGCCAGCAGCATGCATCCGGGGCGGCGCAGCTGGTCAATGATGGGCTTTTTGCTGTAGGGGAGGATGTTGCGCTCGTAGAAGCTCATCAGGATATTGACCACATAGGCTACCACACAGCCCAGCAGCAGCGGCCCGGCTGCACCGACCATGCCCCACAGGGCAGCGGTCAGCGGTTCCCAGTAGCGCAGCACCAGATAGACAACGATGATGGTCAAGCCTGCCCGCATGCAGCTTTTCCATGACAGGCGCATGGCACCGACCTCCTTTACACCCATGGCAGAGCGCACTCTGCCTTTAAGATAGTATTCCCCATCAAGCGCGCGGTTTCCTGCCGCCTATGGGGAATTATTCTACCATGGCAACATGAACTCAGCATGAAGTGCATAGCCTGTTTTGAAAGGCGGGTGAGGGCCATGAGCCTGAGCGAGCTGCGGCAGAAGGATGTCATCAACACCCAGGACGGCCAGTGCCTTGGGCGCGTGATTGACATTGAGTTCTGCGCGGTGGAGGGTCGGGTGACGGCGTTGGTGGTGCCGGGAGAGTTCAGCCTGACGAGTCTGCTGCGGGGCGAGAGGTGCGGCGTGGTCATTCCGTGGGAGAGCATCTGTAAGATTGGTGACGATGTGATTCTGGTGAATGTGCCTTCTGTTTAGGGCGTGGGCAGGGGCGTGGGTGTGATGAAGGGCATATCCGATGGGGTTGTCTCCCGGACAGCGACGATGGTTTGCAGCGTTTGAGTCAGCAGGGAATCGACGGCAGGGTTCGTGATCGTGGCCTGATGGTCATCACGCTGGTCTGTGGGCAGGGGAGTTGGCGTAGACCCAATCGGCACGGCGATGGACTGCCTTGGTTCCAGGGTAGGCGGCACGGTGGCCAGCGGGAGGGCTGTGGGCGCAGGGGTGATGAAGGGCAGCAGGTCTGCGTCCTGTCCGTTCCGTTGCGGGTCGGGGGGCTGCAGCACGTCATAGGCGGCATCCTTATCGGGGGATACCAGCGGGATGTCCTGTCCCTGAACGTAGAGGATGCTTTGCAGCTGCTCCGGCGAGCTTTCATACACGCCGCCCTGCCGCACCTCCAGCACGGGACGGTCACTGTAGCCATAGGCATGATAGCTGCGAATCATCAGGCCCAGCTCCTCATCCCAGTGCAGGTCGCTGGAGATGAAATCCGTCTTGTTGGTGGATGTCGGCAGGGCAAGGAACGGGTGCAGCGCGTACATGGACAGCACGCCTGTTGTCTGGTCATAGGCATAGAAGGGCTTCTGCTTCCTGCCGGAGAGGTTGCTCATGGTGTAGATAATCTGCCCGTTGGCGCGGCGGTACAGCTCGAATTCGTACTCGCCATTGGCGGAGACGTGGTTGTATACGCTGGTCATGCAGCGCAGCACATACAGTCCGCCCAGCATCAGCACAAGGCCCACGATGACCCCGGCCAGTACCGCCAGCGCACGCCGCTTGCCGCGCTTGCGCCGCAGCTGCTTCACCGTCTTGCCAAAGGGCACGGCATCCGGCTGCACGGGCGGTTCGCCGGGTACCTCCGTGCGCATTTCCTGATACATCTGCATGCAGGCGGGGCATTCCAGCACATGCTCGCCCACCATCCGGCGGGACAGCTCACTGCATGTGCCATCATTGCACAGGGGCATCAAATCCCGAATAAACTCGCAGTCATATTTCATCCTTCATGGCCTCCTTCATCATGTGGACAAGCATCTGCCGTCCACGGTAATAGGTCACACGCGCCCAGGAGGACGTTTTGCCAAACAGCGTCCCGATTTCCTCGTGGGACAGCTCCCCGAAGGTGCGCAGGGTCACGACCTCCTTGTAAGGCTCGGGCAGGTCGTGGAGCTGGGCGTGAAGCTGCATGCGTCGCTCCCTGTCCAGCAGCTCCTCGGTGAAGTCTGCGCTGTCCTCGGCCATATCCGTCAGCGGCAACGGCTTGGGTTTGCGGCAATAGGTGAAATACTGCCGCTTGGCAATGCCGCACAGCCAGGTGGATACCGCGCACTGGCTCCGGAAGTGCTTCCAACCTTTCAGGGCTTGGTAAAAGGTTTCCTGCGTCAGCTCGTCACTGAGGGTCTCGTCCCCGGTCAGGCGCAGGAGGAAGCGGCGAACGGTTTGGTATTCTTCGTGGCATGCCTGTTCAAAGTCGTTCATGGCCGTCCCTCCTTTCCAGCGTGCAATGGCCTTTGCATCTGTTAGTCGTATGGCAGAGCGATGTGTTACACCGTGCATGAAAAAACCGGGAGAAATCTTCCTCCCGGCAATGGGTTCATGAAGGGCAGAAACCCCGGCTGCATCCTTTGCAGCGCAGCGAGGTGGGATGAGGTCGTTCCTCATGCAGTCCATGGAATCTGCCGTTTCCTACGCGGACGAACTGCGTCGTCTGCTTGGAAACTC
>JBJEUL010000124.1:0-4794 GCA_051883835.1 Aristaeellaceae bacterium | reverse complement strand
TGGAGGATCACTACATCGCCCGGCGGCACGGCTTCTACAACGTCAAGGGCAGCGAATCGGGCATTGCCGGTGCCAGCCGAACTGTGCGCCATGTGCCGGAGTTTGTCCGCATTGCCAAAAAGATGAAGCGTCTGTGCCCCGACGCGGTCATGCTGAACGTGACCAACCCCCTCACCGCCCTAACCCGCTGTGTGCAGAAATACGCGGACGTGCATGCCCTGGGCTTCTGCCACGGCATCCGCAACCATCTGGAGATTCTCCTGCCCTACTTTGGGGCCAAGGGCTTTGAGGATGTGAGCTTCTCGGTCTCGGGCGTGGATCACTGCTCCTTCCTGACCGATATCCGACTCCACGGACAGGACGCGCTGCAAATCATGCGCGACAAGGGCATGATTGAAGCGGCCTGGGCCGGCAAGAGCAACATCACCTATGACGACCCCTTCGCAGGCCGTGAGAACCAGCGCATCCGCTTCATTCTGTGGGACATGCTGGACTGCATGCCCGGCCTGAGCGATGAGCACTGCGCAGAGTTCTACTATCAGACCACCGGCACACAGGAAAACCGTGACCGCTTCGGCATGCACTATGACCGCATTGTTGACCGGCAGCATACCGTGGAGCGTCTGCGCAATGCCATTGTGGAGCCGCTGACCACCGGCAATATGCCTGCACTGCGCATCAGCGAGGAGAACCCTGACCGGGTCATCGAGGCCCTGGAGGGAGGCCGTCACTTCTATGATGTGATGAACTACCGCAACCTGGGTCAGGTGCGGGAGCTGCCGCTGGACACGGTGGTGGAAACCTTCGTCAACATCGACGCCACCGGCGTGCATCCGGCCATTGCCAATCCGCTGCCCAAGGCGGCGCAGACCGTTGTCCTGCCGACGGCTGCCCGTGAGGAGCTGTTCATGGAAGCCGCGATGGAGTGGGATGTCACCAAGCTGACCGCCGCGCTGTGCATGGATCCGCTGGTGCAGGACTTCACCCGTGTGCGTGACGTAGCCCGTGACATCCTTGACTACAACGCCCAGTTCCTCCCCAAAACCCTGTAACGCCAAGGGAACGCGCCAGCGGAAAAGGGTCAAGGGGCGATGCCCCTTGTGGGGTGCAGGGGCAAGGCCCCTGCGCAGGTCTGGGCGGCAGCCCAGCGCAACACGTTCACGCTCTCAAAAAGGAAAAGAAGAATCGTGAGTTTCCGGCGCAGACAACGCAGTTCGTCCGCGCCGGAAACGGCAGGTTCCGCATACATCCAAGGAACGCCCCGCCCCCACACCGCCCAGACGCTCCCATACCTGTCTGCCCAACCAATACGAAGGAGTACACAGCGTGAAAACACGAATCATCAACGGCAGGGTCATCCTTCGGGACGGCCCTGCTGCCAACCTGTACGTTTATATCGAGAACGGGCGCATCACCGATGTGACGGACAGGGAACTTCCCTTTGCGCAGGAGATTGACGCGGCAGGGCAGTATGTGTCGCCCGGCTTTATCGAGATTCATTCCCATGGCGCAGGCGGCGCGGATTTCCTTGACAGCAGTGTGGAAGCCTTCCTGACCGCTGCATCCAAACACGCCCGGCACGGTGTCACTACGCTGATTCCCACCGCTACCTCTTCCGAAATGTCCGGCGTGGTCACGCTGGACAGACTGCTGGAGGAGGCCAATGCCCGCAACACCCACGGCGCGGACATGCCCGGACTGCATCTGGAAGGCCCCTACTTCGCCTATGGGCAACGGGGCGCACAGGATCCCCGCTATTTGCGCAATCCCAGCCCGGAGGAATACCTGCCGATTCTGGACACATGCAGGCATATCCTGCGCTGGAGCGTGGCCCCGGAGCTTCCCGGTGCACTGGACATGGGCCGGGAGCTGAAACGGCGCGGCATTCTGGCCGCCATCGGCCACAGTGATGCAGGCTATGCCGAGGTGGAGGCCGCCTGGAAGGCCGGATTCACCCATGTGACCCATCTGTATTCCGGCATGAGCAGCCTGCACCGCCGCAACGCCTATCGCTATGTGGGCGTGGTGGAAGCCGCCTATCTGCTGGACGATATGACCGTGGAAATTATCGCCGATGGCAAGCATCTGCCTGCGGAGCTGCTGAAATTCGTGTACAAGTTCAAGGGCCCGGAGCGCACAGCCTTGGTCACGGATTCCATGCGCGGTGCAGGCATGCCCGACGGCCCCAGCATGCTGGGTCACTATGCCGACGGCCTGCCGGTCATCATCGAGGACGATGTGGCCAAGCTGCCCGACCGAACCTCCTTTGCCGGCAGTGTCGCTACCTTTGACCGCCTGGTGCGCAACATGCTGCACATGGCGGAGGTTCCCTTGAAGGACGTGATGGCCATGGCCACGCGCACGCCCGCACGCATCATGGGCTTCAAGGATCGCGGCGAGATTGCCCCCGGCATGCGGGCCGATTTGACCTTCTTTGATGAGGATATCCGGGTATCCCGAACCATGGTGGCGGGCCGTACCGTCTACGCGAAAGGGGACAGGGAAGCATGAAGGATTTTGCCGTCGGGTTTGCCCGGGTGAATATCACCCCGCCGCTGGGCATCCCCGTGTCCGGGTACTATCAGGTGCGTCTGGCCAATCAAATTCTGGACGAGCTGGAAGCCAATGCCGTGGCGTTCGCTGTGGGGGATGCGAAAGCGGTGCTTATCAGCATCGACGTATGCACCCTGTTCCAAATCCACGCGGAGCCGCTGCGCCGGGAAATCGCAGAGGCGGCAGGGCTGACCCCCGAAGCGGTGCTGCTCCACTGCACCCACACCCACACCGGGCCGGAGGTCAACCTGAGCCGCAGGATTGCGCCGCCCATTCAGGAGGAATATTTCACCTTCTTCCGCTCCCGCCTGCGGGATGCCGCTGTGCTGGCCCTGCAGGATTTGAAGCCCGCCCATATGGGCTGGGCCGTGGGCCATGCGCCGAATATTGCCTTTATCCGCCGCTTCCGCATGAAGGATGGCTCCAGCCGCACCAATCCCGGCGTGAATAACCCGGACATTGACAGCCCCATCGGCTCGGTGGATGACCGGGTGGGCGTTGTCCGCTTTGACCGGGAGGGCGGCCCAGCTGTCATTCTGGCCAACATTGGCATTCACCCGGATACGGTGGGCGGATGCGTGATTTCCGCGGACTGGCCCGGCTTCTTCCGCCGCACGCTGGAAAAGACCCTCGATGATACCCGCTGCGTGTTCCTCAACGGCGCGGAGGGCGATGTCAACCATGTGAACGTCAGCCCGGAGGAAGGTCAGCTCAACGACCTGACCATGGATTTTGACGATGTGATGCGCGGTTACGGCCATGCCCGCCATATGGGCTGGACGGTGGCCGGTGCGGTGCTGCAGGTGCTCTCGAAGGTGCGCCATGAACCCGTGGACAGCCTGCGCGTCTGTCAGCGGGTGATGCGCTACCCCTCCAACATGCCCGCTGCCGAGGAGCTGCCCCTTGCTCGCAGATACAACGCGCTGCATCAGGCAGGCCGCGATGATGAAATTCCCTATGAAGGCATGATGCTGACCACCGTTGTGGCCGAGGCTGAGCGCATGCTGCAACTGGAGCATGGCCCGGAATACTTCGACCTGAACATCTCCGCGCTGTCCGTAGGCCCGGTGGCACTGGTCGGCATGCCTGGCGAACCCTTCACCGCCGTGGGCCGTACCCTGAAGGATGCGCCCGGCTGGTCGCTGGTGCTGCCCTGCTGCCTGACCAACGGCAACGAGGGCTATTTCCCCACCATGGATGCCTATCAGGAGGGCGGCTATGAGGCCCGCAGCTCCATTTTCCGCCCCGGTGTGGCGGAAGCTATGGCCAGCACAGGGCTGGACATGCTGTCAGCACTTCGCCCGACGGATCACCCCGCCTGATCAAAGGAGCGTGAGCGTTCATGCGCTTTTTCCAACCCTTTGAGATGCCGGATGCACCCCGGATTCCCGAACGGACGGTGGACATCCGTGACTTTGGCGCGGTGGAGGGCGGCGAGGTGTGCAATACACAGGCCATCCGCTGTGCCATTGACACCCTGAGCCGCGAGGGCGGGGGAAGGGTGGTGTTTCCGCAGGGCAGATGGCTGACGGGCCCCATTCGCCTGCGCAGCGGCATGGAGCTGCATCTGGAAAAGGGCTGCGAGGTCATCTTCAGCACGCGCAAGGAGGATTACCTGCCTGCCGTATTCACCCTGTACGAGGGCATGCGGTGCTATACCTATTCCGCGCAGCTGTATGCCTGCGACTGTCATGACATTGCCATCACCGGCGAAGGCACCTTTGACGGGCAAGGGTTTGTGTGGTGGTACATGGCCGCTGTGTACCCCGAGGGTGCCGGCAGGCTGCATGAAGCCTGTGTGCAGCACGTCCCCGTGGAGCAGCGCGTATTCAACACGGAGCAGCAGGGCCTGCGCCCGGGAATGCTGCACTTTGTTTCCTGCAGGAATGTGCTGATTGAAGGCTGCACGTTCCGTTTCAGCCCCTTCTGGACGCTGCATCCGGCCTGGTGCGAAAACATCATCGTGCGCAGCATTCGGGTCATCAACCCCTACGACCATGCGCCCAATACCGATGGCTGCAACCTGGAGGGCTGCCGCAGAGGCCTGGTGGAGGATGTCTGGGTGGATACCGGCGATGATGCCGTCTGCCTGAAAGCCGGACGCGACGAGGACGGACGCTTGCAGAACCGTCCCTGCGAGGATATCGTCATTCGCCGCATCACTGCCCGGCGCAGCCACGGCGGCGTGACCATTGGCTCTGAAATGAGCAGCGGGGTGCGCAATGTGCTGGTGGAGGACTG
>JBJEUL010000123.1:0-4802 GCA_051883835.1 Aristaeellaceae bacterium | reverse complement strand
TTGCTCTTTTTCATTTTCTCTTTTGTTTTTTCCCATTACTTTCCGTGAAGAACCTTCTTGTGCATACACATGGCCCCGCAGGACAGCATCCATCCTGCGGGGCCGTGTGTGTTGATAGGGTCGTTCCTTATGCAGTCCTCGGAACCTGCCGTTTCCAACGCGGACGAACTTCGTCGTCTGCTTGGAAACTCTGATTTTTCCGATTCCTTTTGGGGTTAGTGAACGTGTTGCGCTGGGCTGCCGCCCAGACCTGCGCAGGGGCCTTGCCCCTGCACCCCACAAGGGGCATCGCCCCTTGACCCCTTCGACGCTGGCGCGGTCCCTTGGAGGGGGCTTAGAGCTGGTCGGAATCCTCTACGGTGTCGTCGGGTTCCTCGTCACGGTCGGCACGCGCCACGCCAATAACCCGGCTGCCCTCGGCCAGCTTCATCACCTTCACACCCTGCGCATTGCGCCCGCACAGCCGGATATCCTCCACCCGCGTGCGAATAATCGTGCCGTCATCCGTAATCAGCAGCAAGTCCTCATCCGGCTCCACCAGCAGCAGCGCGGTCATGTCCCCCGTCTTGTCCGTCAGGTTCATGGCCCGGATGCCCTTGCCGTTGCGCCCCTGCTCCCGGAACTCGTCCGGACTGGTGCGCTTGCCGTAGCCGCCCTCGGTGATGGTCAGCACCTCGCTGCCCGCATTCACCGGGCACATGTCGATAATCTCGTCCCCCTCGTCCAGCCGCATGCCCCGCACACCCATGCTGGCACGGCCCATGGGCCGGATGTGCGCCTCGTTGAAGCGGATGGACATGCCCTTGCGGCTGCCCAGCATGATTTCGTCCTGCCCGTCGGACAGTTCCACGCCCACCAGCTCGTCGCCTTCCTTCAGCACGATGGCAATCAGGCCGTTCTTGCGCAGGTTGCGGAACTCCCCAAAGGGCGTTTTCTTAATCATGCCCTCCCGGGTCGCCATGACCAGGTTGTGCTCCGCCGTGGCTTCCGGTACGGGCACCATGCAGGTGACCTTCTCCCCGCCGGCAATTTGCAGCAGGTTCACAATGGCCGTGCCTCGGGCCTGACGGCCTGCCTCGGGGATTTGATAGCACTTCATCATGTACACGCGGCCCAGATTGGTGAAGAACATGATTTCATCATGGGTGGAGACCACGCGCATCTGCACGGCGTAGTCCTCCTCCTTGGTGGTCATGCCGCTGATGCCCCGTCCGCCGCGATGCTGGGCGCGGTAGGCACTCTTGGTGATGCGCTTGATGTAGCCCTCATGGGTCAGGGTGACAACCATGTCCTCCTCCTGAATGAGGTCCTCCACATCAATCTCGCCCTCGATGGTGGTCAGCTCGGTGCGGCGGTCATCGGCAAACTTGTCGCGAATGGCGGAAATCTCTGTCTTGATGACCTCCATCAGCAGCTTTTCGTCCCCGAGGATGGCTGTCAGCCGGGCAATGGTGCGCTCGATTTCCTCGTATTCCTCCATCAGCCGGTCACGTTCCAGGCCGGTCAGGCGGGCCAGACGCATGTCCAGGATGGCCTGCGCCTGCTTGTCGCTGAAGGCGAAACGGTCAATCAGCGCGGCCTTGGCGGTGGCGGTGTCCTTGCTGGCGCGGATGAGCGCGACAATCTCATCAATGTGGTCAAGGGCCTTGAGCAGGCCGTCGAGAATGTGGGCGCGGGCTTCGGCCTTGTTCAGGTCGAAGCGGGTGCGGCGGGTGATGACGTCTTTTTGATGCTCCAGGTAGTAGTAAATCATCTCCCGCAGGGTGAGAATGCGGGGCTTGCCGCCCACCAGTGCGAGCATGTTCGCGCCGAAGGTCTCCTGCAGGGAGGTGTGCTTGTACAGGAAGTTCAGCACCACCTGCGGGTAGACATCCTTTTTCAGCTCAATGACGATGCGCATGCCGTTGCGGTCACTCTCATCGCGGATGTCGCTGACACCCTCCAGCCGCTTTTCATGCACCAGCTCGGCAATCTTCTCCACCAGCTTGGCCTTGTTGACCTGATAGGGAATCTCCGTCACCACAATGCGGCTGCGGTTGCCGGGCATGGGCTCGATGTTGGACTTGGCGCGGACATCAATCTTGCCCTTGCCGGTATAATAGGCCTCGCGGATGCCCCGGCGGCCCAGAATGATGCCGCCCGTGGGGAAGTCGGGGCCCTTGATATGCTCCATCAGGTCGTCAATGGTGCAGTCGGGCTTGTCAATCATGCAGATGACGCCGTTCACCACCTCCCGCAGGTTGTGGGGCGGGATGTTGGTGGCCATGCCCACGGCAATGCCGCTGGAGCCGTTCACCAGCAGATTGGGGAAGCGGCTGGGCAGCACGGCAGGCTGCATGAGCGTTTCGTCAAAGTTGGGGTAAAAATCAACGGTGTCCTTCTCAATGCCCTCCATCAAATAGGGGGCCAGCTTGGACATGCGGGCCTCGGTATAACGCATGGCCGCCGCGCCGTCACCGTCAATGGAGCCAAAGTTGCCCTGTCCATCCACCAGACAGTAACGGATGTTGAAGGGCTGGGCCAGACGCACCATGGCATCATACACGGAGGAATCGCCATGGGGATGGAACTTGCCCAGCACATCACCCACCACACGGGCCGACTTGCGGTAAGGCTTGTCCGGCGTCATGCCCAGCTCCTCCATATCGTAGAGGATTCTGCGATGCACCGGCTTCAGCCCATCCCGCACGTCCGGCAGCGCACGGTCAATAATCACCGCCATGGCATAGGAAATGAAGCTCTTCTTCATCTCCTGTTCCAAATTCACCGGAATCAGCTTATCCTGAATACTGCTCATACTCTCTCTCCACTATGTCAGTTATGGGGGACGCGCAGGGGCTCTGCCCCTGCACCCCGCCAGAGGGGGTTCCCCCCTCTGGACTCCCGCTCGGGTGGGCCGCTGCTGGGTTCCTCCGATGAAGGGGTCACGGCGCACGGAGGGTGCGCCGCGACGCGGAACCTGCAAGGCAGGGGGCAGGCCCCCTGACCCCCATGGCACCACGCAGCACGTCCCCAAAAAACGTGCAGGCTCTGCGTCGCGGTGCGCCCTCCGCGCACCGTGACCCCTGCCAAGGAGCAGCCAAGCCCCAGCCCCCCCGAAAGGGAGTCCAGAGGGGCAATGCCCCTCTGGCGGGGTCAAGGGGCAGAGCCCCTTGCGTCTCCCCTCGTCACACGTCCAAATCCTTGACCAGGTCGCTGTTTTCCTGGATGAATTGCTTGCGGGGCTCGACCTGGTCGCCCATCAGGAGGGTGAAAATTTCGTCGGCGGCCATGGCGTCCTCGGGGGTGATTTGCATCATGGTGCGGGTTTCGGGGTTCATGGTCGTCAGCCACAGCTGTTCGCTGCTCATCTCGCCCAGACCCTTGTAACGCTGAATCTCGGGCTTGGGGTCGCGGCCCATCTCGTCCAGCACACGCTGCAATTCGTCATCATCGTAAACGTAACGCTCCGTTTTGCCCTTCGTGACCTTGTAAAGCGGGGGCATGGCGGCGTAGACATAGCCCTTTTCCACCAGCGGACGCATGTAGCGGTAGAAGAAGGTCAGCATCAGGATGCGGATGTGCGCGCCGTCCACGTCAGCGTCCGTCATGCACACAATGCGGTGATAGCGCAGCTTGCTCTCGTCAAATTCCTCGCCGATGCCGCAGCCAAAGGCCGTAATCATCGCCCGAATCTCCTGATTGCCCAGCGCACGCTCCAGACGGGTCTTTTCCACGTTCAGAATCTTGCCGCGCAGGGGCAGAATCGCCTGGAAATGCCGGTCACGGCCTTCCTTGGCAGACCCGCCGGCGGAGTCGCCCTCCACCAGGAAAATCTCGCACTTGCTGGGGTCGCGCTCGGAGCAGTCTGCCAGCTTGCCCGGCAGGGACGCCGACTCCAGTACCGTCTTGCGGCGGGTCAGCTCGCGGGCCTTGCGGGCAGCCTCCCGGGCGCGCTGTGCGCTCAGACAACGCTCCAGAATGCTCCGCGCCACGGCGGGATTCTCCTCCAGATAGGTGGACAGCGATTCCTTCACCAAATCATTCACCACGCCGCGCACCTGTCCGCTGCCCAGCTTTGACTTGGTCTGGCTCTCGAACTGCGGGTCCTCCATCTTGATGGACACAATGGCCGTCAGGCTCTCGCGCACATCCTCGCCCTTCAGGTTCGCGTCCGAATCCCGCAGCAGCTTGTACTTGCGCCCGTAGTCGTTGATGGCGGAGGTCAGTGCCGTGTTGAAGCCGATCAGGTGCGTGCCGCCGTCCGGGGTGGCAATGTTGTTGACGAAGGTGTAAATATTTTCTGCGTAGGAGTCGTTGTACTGCATGGCGACTTCCACCAGAATGCCGTCCTTCAGGCCCTCGGTATAAATGGGCTCGGGGAAAAGAGCTTCCTTGTTGCGGTTCAGATGCTTGACGAACTCCCGGATACCGCCCTCGAAGCAATAATCCTTGACAAGGGGCTCCTCACCCCGCTCATCCGTAAAGACGATGCGGATGCCCTTGTTCAGGTAGGCCATCTCCCGCAGGCGGTTTTTCAGCACGTCAAAGTCAAAGCGCACGCCTTCCTCGAAGATGCCCTCGGGGTTGTCGGCGGCCTTCACATCCGGCCAGAACTGAATGGTGGTGCCGGTGCGCTCCGTCTCCCCGATAACCTTCAGGTCGTAGAGATACTTGCCCCGGGCATATTCCTGCTGATAAATCTTCCCGCTCTGGTACACCGTAACCATCATCCGCTCGGACAGCGCGTTCACCACGGACGCGCCCACGCCGTGCAGGCCGCCGGAGACCTTGTAGCCGCCGCCGCCGAACTTGCCGCCGGC
>JBJEUL010000122.1:0-4920 GCA_051883835.1 Aristaeellaceae bacterium | reverse complement strand
CCCCGGCAGGAGGTCATCCGGCAGAGCCTGGGGGCCTATGGCACCATCGTGGTGGCGGAGAACTTGGCGGCCTGCGCGGACATCGCCAACCGCATTGCCCCGGAGCACCTCGAATTGTCGGTGGATGCGCCCTATGCGCTGCTGCCGCTCATCCGTAATGCGGGGGCCATCTTCATGGGGCACTATTCTCCGGAGCCGCTGGGCGATTACCTGGCCGGGCCGAATCATGTGCTGCCCACCAGTGGCACAGCGCGGTTTTTCTCGCCGCTGTCGGTGGATGACTTTGTGAAGAAGTCCAGCATCATCTGCTGCACGCGGGAAGAGCTTGAAAAGGTGGCTGACCAGGTGACGCTGCTGGCCCGTCAGGAGGGCCTGGACGCGCACGCCAACGCCGTGGCCATCCGCTTCGGTAAGGAAATCACAGATTAAACCAACTCCAAGGAATCGCGCCAGCGGAAAGGGGTCAAGGGGCGATGCCCCTTGTGGGGTGCAGGGGTGAAACCCCTGCGCAGGTCTGGGCGGCAGCCCAGCGCAACACATTTGAGCTGTAAAAAGGGAAAGGAAAAAACGTAAGTTTCCAAGCAGACGACGCAGTTCGTCCGCGTAGGAAACGGCAGGTTCCATGGACTGCACAAGGAACGACCTCATCCGACTTCGCATCGCTCGGCCACCCTTCTAAGAAGGGGACGGCTAAGCACCACCCAGCATCCAATCATTTCTGAGGAGTCAATGCCATGCGCACAGCCACCATCAACCGCACCACCAAGGAAACGGACATTGCCCTGCAATTGAACCTTGACGGCTCCGGGCAGACGAACCTCCACACCGGCGTGGGCTTCTTCGACCATATGCTGGACGCGCTGTCCCGCTTCGCCCTGCTGGACATGACACTCACCTGCCGGGGCGACCTGCATGTGGATGCCCATCATACGGTGGAGGACGTGGGCATCTGCCTGGGCCGGGCCATCCGGGAAGCACTGGGCGAGCGGGCGGGTATCCGCCGGGTGGGCAGCGCGTACCTGCCCATGGACGAGGCCCTTGCCTTTGCGGCCATCGACATCAGCGGCAGACCGTACCTCGCCTTTGACGCGGCCTTCACCGCGCCCATGGCCGGAGACTTCGACACGCAGCTGGCGGAGGAATTCTTCCGCGCTGTGACCGTGAACGCAGGCCTGACCGTGCATGTAAAGGTGCTGGCAGGCCGCAACGATCACCACAAGCTGGAGGCACTGTTCAAGGCGTTCGGCCTTGCGCTGCGGGATGCAGCGGCGGCAGACCCGCGCGTCACGGGGGTTCTGTCCACCAAGGGCGCGCTGGACTGACAGGAGGGCATAAGCATGATCCTATATCCGGCCATTGACCTGCTGGACGGCAAGGCCGTCCGTCTCCGGCAGGGCAGGCGTGAGGACGCGACCATCTACGGCGACCCGGTGGCCCTGGCCCGCCAGTGGCGCGCGCAGGGGGGCGAATGGCTGCATCTGGTGGACCTGGGCGCAGCCTTTGAAGGGAAAACAGCGCATCTGCCGCTGCTGCGGGACATCATCGCGGCCTTTGACGGCCCGGTGGAGCTGGGCGGCGGCCTGCGCACCATGGAGGACATGGCCCTGCGGATGGAGGCAGGGGTCAGCCGGTGCATCATCGGCACCGCAGCGGCGGAACACCCGGAGCTGGTCGAGGAAGCCTGCAAGGCATGGCCGGGGCGCATCGCCGTGGGCATTGATGCCCGTGACGGCGTGGTGACGACCCGGGGCTGGGTGGCTTCAGCGGGGCTGGCCGCCATTGACCTGGCCCTGCGCATGCGGGACATGGGCGTAACGACCATCATTTATACCGATGTGAGCCGTGACGGCATGATGCAGGGCCCGAATGTGGAGGCCACACAGGCCCTTGTGCAGGCCACGGGGCTGGACGTGATTGGCTCCGGGGGGGTTAGCGGACTGGATGACCTGCTGCACCTTCGAGACGCAGGCTGCGCCGGGGCCATTCTGGGCAAGGCCTTGTACGAGGGTGCCGTATCCCTGCCGGAAGCCCTGTCTGCCTTGCGTGACAACAGAAAGGATGAGTGAAGTTATGGATATGAGCCAAATCAAGTTTGATGACAAGGGCCTTGTGCCTGCTATAGCGCAGGACGCGACCACCGGGCAGGTGCTGATGCTGGCCTACATGAATGCCGAGTCCCTCCAGGCCACGCTGGACAGCGGCTATGCCACCTATTACAGCCGGAGCCGGCAGCAGCTGTGGCGCAAGGGCGAAACCTCGGGCCATACGCAGAAGATTCGCGCCATCCGCTACGACTGCGACGGGGATGCCATCCTGCTCACGGTGGATCAGGTTGGCCCGGCCTGCCATACCGGCGAAACGAGCTGCTTCTTCCACGAGGTCATGGTGGATGAGGACGCGCCTGCCACCTCCGCCATCCTCCAGCATGTGTATGATGTGATTGCTGACCGGCAGGCCAACCCGCAGGAGGGCAGCTATACCAACTACCTGCTGGGCAAGGGCGTGGAAAAGATTTGCAAGAAGGTGGGCGAGGAAGCCAGCGAGACCATCATCGCGGCAGTGAAGGGCAGCCATGAGGAAGTGGTGTATGAAGCCGCCGACCTGATGTATCATCTGCTGGTGCTGATGTTCCAGCAGGGCGTGACCCCGGCAGAGGTCTGGACGGAGCTGGATCGCCGCCGGTAAGACACCTCTCGTGCTCCCGGGACGATGGGTCGCGGGAGCGCGAGGCAGGGAATTTGAAAAAATCTCCCGAAAGGGCTGGACAAACGCGGGCCTCTGTGCTATAATCAATAACGATGGATTTGCCAATATAGCTCAGTTGGTAGAGCAGCTGATTCGTAATCAGCAGGTCAGGGGTTCGAGTCCCCTTATTGGCTCCATCCTCCGAGGTGTAGCGCAGTTTGGTAGCGCGTTTGGTTCGGGACCAAAAGGCCGCGGGTTCGAATCCCGCCACTTCGACCAGATTTTTGATGCAAGGTGTGAAAACCTTGCATTTTTTGTTGTTGATATCAAACAAAATTGAACCAGCACAAGAGCAAGTGCAAAGATGTCTGGGTGCACGTTGGGTGCAGATGGAAGAATCAGGATAAAAGCAAAGGGGTTGCCTCTTTAGGGAGACAACTCCTTTTGCTATGATGGGGTTGGATTGGCGGTGACGTTGCTGAACAGCTCCGGCAGAATCTGCTGTCAGCGGCTGGTGGTGTCGTACTTTTCTGTCAGCTTTTGCAGCGTTCGTCCTCACCAGTATCCAGTGACATCACGCTTTGCTGTTCCGGAGCTGGTTAGACCTCCGGCTGGAAGGCCTGATGCTCCAGCGAAAAGACCGGGAAGCCGTCCTGCACAGGCAGCTTCATGATGTACATGTGCCGGTTCGGGTCGTAGAGCGGGTCACCGATGATTTCATCGTAGGGCCGGGCATGGTAGGAGGTGTAGGCTTCGCCATCCATCATGAAGAAGGTGTTGTGCCCCGGGCCGTAAATGCCCTTGGCTGCATCGGTGGTCAGCACGGGATGATTCAGCTTGTGCCATGCGGCAATATCCATGGGGTCATCCGTGTCCTGCATCCACAGCAGGCCCATGCAGTAGGCCGCGCTGGTGTCGCTGGCCGAAAAGCTCACGAACACCCTGTCCGCTATCTTCAGCACGGACGGCCCTTCGTTTACCCAGAAGCCGTGACGCTCCCACGCATAGGAGGGGCTGGTCAGCAGCATCTGCGGCACGGCCAGACGGGTCGGGGAGGCCATCTCCGCGATGTACAGGTTGGAGATTTGACGCCCCACGCTGACCTTTTCTGCCCAGATGCAGTAACGCTTCCCGCGCAGTTCAAAGATGGTCATGTCCAGCGAGAAGGCATCGAAGCTGAACTCATCGCCGTCAGCGCGCTCCAGCATGCCGCACTCCGTCCAGGGGCCCTGCAGGGGGTCGCTGCCCTCACAGCGCAGCACCCACGGGCGAATCTTCCAGATATCATCCCGCTCACCCGCCGCAAAGTAGATGTACCACTGCCCATCCAGATAATGAATCTCCGGGGCCCAGATATGCTTGCTCATCACACCGCTGGCATGGGCATGCCATACAACCTGTTCCTCCGCTGTGCGCAGCCCTTCCAGACTGTCGGCACGGCGCAGCACGATGCGGTCATATTCCGGTACAGAGGCCGTGAAGTACCATTCATCCCCGTGATGCAGCACATAGGGGTCGGCCCGCTGGGCGATGAAGGGTGTATTCCATGCGGTATGCAGATAATTGCTGGCGTTCATATCATTTCACCTCACGCCCCTGGGCAGGGGCAGCCTTGTCAGATGTGTTCAAAGAAGGGAACATCGTTTTCGTCCCGCAGCACGCCGTCGGAAAAATGCAGCGGCAGAGGCCGGGCAATCATGTATTTCAGGATTTCGTCCATGCGCACGCTCTCGGCAAACGTGACCAGCGAGAAGCTTACGCCGTGCTTGTGGGCGCGGCCCGTGCGGCCAATGCGGTGCAGGTAGTACTCATTCTCGCCGGGCAGGTCGAAGTTGATGACGGCTTCCACATCATCCACGTCAATGCCGCGGGCCGCAACGTCCGTGGCAATCAGGATGGGGAACTTGCCCTTGCGGAAGTCGCTCATGGTCTGGTTGCGCTGGCTTTGGCGGATGTCGCCGTGAATGCACTGGGCCTCGTAGCCCTCCTTGTTCAGGCGGCTGGTCAGCTTGTCCGTCATGAACTTGGTGTTGCAGAAAATCATGATGCGCTGGTACACATCCGCATCCAGCAGGTAGAGCAGATGGTCAATCTTCTTGTCCCTGTCCGTGGCGATGACGTACTGGGCGATTTGCGGGCGATCCTGCTTGGTGGCCTCCACGGTGATGTCCACCGGGTCGTGCTGGTACTTCCAGGCGATGGTCAGCACGTCCTGATTGGTGGTGGCGGAGAACA
>JBJEUL010000121.1:0-4927 GCA_051883835.1 Aristaeellaceae bacterium | reverse complement strand
ATCTTATCACATTGGGGCTCCTTTTTCTACCCTTTGATGTTACCTATGTATTATACCTCAATATTTTTCGGATGCGGCGCGAAATCAACCGCTGAAATCCCTGCTTCGTAAGCTGTCCATGCACAGCGGCGAGAAACCACGCCCAGCTGCTCCTTCCTCATCGCGCGCCAATCGCATGCGAGAATGGCCAAGGATGGCTTCCTCCATGGCGGTCTATGCACAGCATCACCGGTTCGCTATGGATGCCATCCCGCGCATAACGCTGTCCCGACAGGGAGACAATGCGTCTGAAGGAGTGTGGTTCCATGAACCCTTTTATGCAAAAGGCATCGCCCGTTGCCGACACGTTTGAAAGTCTGAGTGCCCTGTATCCCAAGGCCTATCATCCAAGAGAAGTAGACCCCTATACCAAGTGCCGCATCATTCTGATGAACGGTACGGAGTTTGAATCCGTGAAGTTCAGCCATCAAATGGCCCGACACTGCCCCAACCCGGATATCCGCCGTGAGCTGGCCATGAGCCGCCGCACAGAGCAGCAGCAGCAAAAGAAGCTGGCGTGCCTCAAGCCGCTGGAAGAAACCGTGCTGGAGCATACCATCAGCTACGAGCAGCTGGCGGTTGACCTGACGGCACATTTGGCCAAGCGCGTCTCCAGCAAGAACGTCAAACAGGCTCTTGACTTGGCCCTGCTGGAGGACTTTGACCACCTGTACCGCTACGCTGACCTGATGGAGATGGATGACGGCGAGCATGCCGAGCGTCTCGTAGGCCGCTACACGGAAATCATGCCGGGCCGCCCGACCATCAGCGAGCACCGCTTCCCCATGGACGGTATCTCCTGCGCACTGGGCCAGGACGCACCACTGTTTGACAAGCTGGCCGCCATGACCATCACCGCTGCCGAGCAGCAGACCATGAACTACTACATGAACCAGAGCGGGTTTTACCACAACGATCTGGGCCGCAGGCTCTATCAGGAAATCGCCCTGATTGAAGAGCAGCACGTCAGCCAGTATGAAACCCTGATGGAAACGGGACTCAGCTGGCTGGCATGCAGCCTGATGCACGAATACACGGAATGCTATCTCTACTGGTCCTGCGCGCAGACGGAATCCGATTCCTCCATCAAGGCCATCTGGGAACAAAATCTCGAACAGGAAATCGCGCACCTGCACAAGGCTGCCTCGATGCTGGAGCAGTATGAGGGCAAGCATTGGCAGCAAATCATCCCCAACGCCGAATTCCCCGCGCCCATCGTGCTGGAAACCAATATTCCCTACGTCCGCAGCGTGCTGACCACGGTACAGAATACCTGCAAGGACAGCCGCATTGTCCCCGTGCAGTCGCTGGACGATGCTGACCCATTCTTCACCTATCAGAACCTTGTGCGCGGGGACGAATCGCAGGTGGCCAGCCATGCCGTCATTGACCAGGCTGTTTCCAAGCTGGGCCGCGACTACCGCTATGAAATCGCACCGCATCCGGTTGCCATGCTGCAGGAGCGCACGCAGGACAACACAGCCATGGGCAGCGATCCGGCCATTCCGGGTTACAATCAAAGCATGCTGTGCAAGGCATGCCCCAGCATGACGTAAAGACAATTCGACAGCAAATCAGCGCGAACCTCCCACGGCAATGCGGGAGGTTCGCTGGTGTAAAGGGTTATTCCGCTGATCGACGGTCTGGCCAGCACCAAGTATATGCTCCCTTGATACGACTCTGCGCCTAAAAAGCATCATCGGATGACGTTTGTTCCATCCATGCTGGTATGACGGTGAATTGCCAGGTTTTTTCCGTCAGAGCTTCATTGTCGATGGAACCGTCTGCAAGCAGGCCATAAGACCTTGCACACATGACCAGCGTGTACGCCTTGCCGGGCTTGACAGACGCATCGGCTTCCACTTCCATGGAGAACACAATGCTGCCATCCTTATGTACCTTGGCGGCATAGCCCCAGCAGCCTGGCTGAAGAACCTGACCTCCGTCAATCCCAATGCCCTCCAGGCTACAGCCTACATAATGCACAGCACAGTTGTCCGCCGCAGCCTTTTCTGCCATGGTGGGCGTACCTTCCGGGGCTGCTTCGCCATAGTGGATATTATAGCCAAAAGGCTCGTGGACGCTGCATTCCTGCTCCACCAGCATGTGTCCTGGTTCAGCGTTGATGTGACCCAGTACATACAGTCCGCGGTCACCCACCAGAACCTCGTCAATCGTGAACACCGCGCCATTGACTTCGACAGACGAATCAGGCAGCGCAAGTCTGCCTTGTTCCATCCATGCGCCCCATGCCTGTCCATACTCCCTGGTAAACCACGAAATGACCTGTGGATAGAAAGCAGCACTCGCCACACAGGTCAAAGCCATCAGGGCTGCCAGCAAAATGACCATGCGGCGAATTGGGCGGCCTGTGCCTTTCGATTTTCTGTTCAGCTTCTCCCCGCCTGTTGCATGCTGATACAGACCATCACGCTGGAGCGCAGAAGTCGAAAGCCCCGACAGCTCCGCATTCAGTGTATGTTCTATCCGTTCCCGCATCTTGCTCTCCATCCTATGCTTCACCCTCCGTCAGTGATTGCTTCAAGAGCTTTTCGGCACTGCGCAGCCGCCTGATGACGGCAGCTGGTGATATACCCAGTGCCTCGGCGGTCTCGCGCTGCGTCAGTCCCTGAAAGTAATACAGCAGCACCACTTGCTTGTATCGGGTCGGCAGCTCCATCACAAGGCACGACAGGCTTTGATGTTCCATCTCCTCCTGCAAAATGGGGGACGGAAGCTCGTCCAATGCTTTTCGGTTGTCCATGTGCCGGAACCATGCCGTACGCCGATAATCCTTGCAGGTATTGATGGCAATGCGCATCAGCCATGCCTTGTCATGCTGAACGCCTTTGCGTTCATAGTCGTCCATGGTGCGCCATGCTTTGATCCAGGTATCCTGGAGCGCGTCTTCGGCCTGGGCATAGTCGGACAGATACAGAAAGCAGGTTCGCAGGATGGCATCCGAATAGGCATCAATCCAACAGCGCAGCCGTTCTTCGCGGTTCATGCCGGATACCCCAGCGCGTTCCAACGCTCATCACCTCCTTCACCATGTAAGACGAACAAAACATCAAGAATTCTTCGGCTGCCGGAACAGAAAAATAATCATTCAAGCATGGAGCATCATGATGATGCGGGATATCCGTCCTTCCTTTCTTTGTCCGTGCTCGTTCCGCATAGCTTGACAAAGTCCCTGTTTCCCGATATAGTGTAGGAAGCTGAAGCATTGCCTTCAGCTCTTTCACAGGATGACCGCTCCGCGCACGGCTGCGGAGCCGCAGGGAGGATTGACATCATGACCAAGGCTCTCATTTCTGTTACCGGCCTGGACGCAACCGGCATTATTGCCAGCGTCTCCACCAAGCTGGCCGAGCTGAACATCAACATTCTGGATATCACCCAAACCATTCTGGGCGGCTACTTCACCATGATGATGGTGGTTGATTTGGACGGCGCGAACATGGAATTCGCTGCCGTGGACGAGGCTCTCCAGCCCATCCGCGACAACATGAAGATGACCATCCATATGCAGCGCATGGATATCTTTGATGCCATGCACCGCATCTGACACCGCTCCCCCACCGCCATGATGAAGGAAGGAACCCGAGCATGATCGAAACCGGCGAAATCCTCCAGACAATGCACATGATTCAGGAGGAGAACTTCGACATCCGCACCATTACCCTGGGCATCAACCTGCTGGACTGCGCCGATCAGGACGCGGAAAAGTGTGGTCGCAGGGTCTATGATAAAATTTGCCGCATGGCGGAAAACCTCGTTCCCACCGGCGAGCTGCTGGAGCGGGAGCTGGGCATCCCGATTGTGAACAAGCGTATTTCCGTCACGCCCGTGAGCCTGATTTGTCAGGCTGACCCCCGGCCCATTGCCCGTGCGCTGGATCGCGCCGCCAAGGAGATGGGCGTGAACTTCCTGGGCGGCTATTCCGCCCTGATGCAGAAGGGCGCGACCCTGGCCGATGAGCGGCTGCTGGCCTCCATCCCCGAGGTGATGGCCACCACCGAGCGTCTCTGCTCCTCGGTGAACGTGGGCAGCACCCGCGCCGGTATCAACATGAACGCCGTGCGCACCATGGGCGAAATCATCAAAAAGACCGCTGCCATGACCGCCGAGAACGACTCGCTGGGCTGTGCCAAGCTGGTGGTGTTCTGCAACGCCGTGGAGGACAACCCCTTCATGGCCGGTGCGTTCTGCGGCGTGGGCGAGCCGGAATGCGCGGTGAACGTGGGCGTATCCGGCCCCGGTGTGGTGAAGAAGGCCCTCGAAAAGTGCAAGGGCCAGCCCTTTGACGTGGTGGCGGAAACCATCAAGCGCACGGCCTTCAAGATTACCCGCGTGGGACAGCTGGTGGCCCGGGAGGCGGCGCAGCGGCTGAACGTACCCGCTGGCATTGTAGACCTGTCCCTGGCTCCCACTCCGGCCCGTGGCGACTCCGTGGCGCACATCCTCACGGAAATGGGTCTGGACATGGCAGGTGCGCCCGGCACCACAGCGGCTCTGGCCCTGCTCAATGACGCGGTGAAGAAGGGCGGCGTGATGGCCTCCAACCATGTGGGCGGCCTGAGCGGAGCCTTCATCCCCGTGAGCGAGGACATCGGCATGATTGAAGCCGCCACCGCCGGCGCGCTGACGCTGGAGAAGCTGGAAGCCATGACCTGCGTGTGCTCGGTGGGTCTGGACATGATTGCCATTCCGGGCGATACCTCTGCTGCTGCTATCGCAGGCATCATCGCGGACGAAGCGGCCATCGGCATGGTGAACAACAAGACCACCGCTGTGCGCGTGATTCCCGCTGTGGGCAAGAAGGCGGGCGACACGGTGGAATTCGGCGGCCTGCTGGGCTTTGCCCCGGTGATGCCCGTGAACCCCT
>JBJEUL010000120.1:0-4927 GCA_051883835.1 Aristaeellaceae bacterium | reverse complement strand
AGCCCCAGCAGCAGCCAGCCCGGTGTACCGATGAGCAGCAGCCCCACCGCCGTCAGCACCCCCACCAGGGCCGATACCATCAATTGCCCCCGCAGGAAGCCCGCTGTCTCCCGGCGCATCTCCCGCCCTGCCCGGGCCGCCCGCGCCCGCCAGGATACCGGCAACAGCAGCATCAACAGGGAGGATATAGCCCGCCTGTCCCGCAGAAGATAAAACGCGATGAGCGGCGAGAGCACCAGCTTGCCCAGCGTGCGCACCAGCTGCGCCGTCCCGGCAGCCAGCGTGGATACCGCATTCCCCGCGTACCTGCTGACGGTGCCAAGCAGCTCATCCCGCACGGATGACAGGTTCACCCCGCGTGCCATCAGGAACGCCTGCCCCTGCGACAGCCGCGCTTCTAGCCAACTCATCCACGCAGGGAACATCGCTGACACCTGCCGGAACTGCTGCACCAGCGGCGGAATCAGCAGTACCAGCAGCATCAAAAGCCCCACGCCCAGCACCAGCAGCGACAACGCTGCCGCCAGCCCCGGCGGCATCCGCTTTTCCAGCACGCGGCACAACGGCAGCGCAAGAGCCATCAACCCATAGCCGCCCAGCAGCTGCACCAGCAGCGACCACAGCACATGCCGCGTCAGCCACAGCAGCACCGCCGTCCCCGCGATGATTGCCGCCTTTTGCCCCCAGCTTCGCACGGCCTGCCGCTCCATAGCTGTCCCTCCCTGCAAAAGCAGCAGGGGAAGCCCGTGCCTCCCCTGCCCTGCCGTCACATGCTCCGCAGCCAGCGGCGCATCTTGCACACAGCGTGCTTTGCGTCCCGCCGGATCGCTCGTCCAGCGGGCATCATCATCAGCCCTGCACCCAGCATGAAGCCCATCGCACTGCCCATGGCAAAGCGTGTCATCCCCGTCACCTCCTTTCCCCGAGCCTTTCCAGCGCGCATCCGGTGGGAATCAGCACCTGCCCCGGCTCTCCCGGCGCAGGATGCACCGTGAAATCCCGTGCCAGCATGCGTCCGGCGCGTATCTCCTCCAGCGGGCCCAGGGTGATTTCCAGCGCAATAACCCGGCGGGTATCCGGCTGAAGGTACACATCCGTCACCCGGCCCAAGTCAAGCCCTGCCGTGTCCCGCACGCACCCCAGCGCAAAGGCCGCATCCCGCGGCATACGGCCCGGCTGCCGCCCGGCAATCACCGATACCTCGCCCAGCATCAGGATATCCTCTGCCCCCAGCCACCTGGCACCGCCGAAGCCCCGCCGAACCACCACGCCCCGCAGGGCCCGGCCATCCGGGCAAAGCACGGTCTGCTCCACCCGGCCCTGCACCTTTCCGGCACAGATGACCGGCAGGCCCGTCACCCGCCCCAGACGCATCACAGGTCATCCGCATCCTGTACAGGTTCCTCATCCTCATCCAGCGGGACACCCGTCCATGAACCCAGAGGGTCCGTAGGATTCTTCTTCTGCTGTTCACGAATAATGGCCTTGACCATATCTTTGGGCCGCCTCATACGCTCACCTCCGCCTTTCAGCCTGTCCAGATGCCCCGTGTGCCATGAGGGTAAATTCCGCCATCGAAATTTTGTCAAAAATAACCTTGGCATGCGTCCTACGCACCCAACCAAAAAGCCGGTGCCGCATCCGCGCGTATGCGGACACTGCACCAGCTTTTCCCATGATAGGCATGCTGTGCGTCACCAGGCGCAATGCTCCCGTCCGGCGGCAAGCTCCACATGGCAGCGCACAATCCCCAGGTCAACCTTCGCGTAAAAGCCCAGGCCAGCCTTGGCGGCTATCCTGCCATCCTCGAGGGTCAGGAGGAATTTCTGCTGATTCATGGCTGTCGGAGCCAGCAGCGCGGCCTCCACCCCACGCTGGAACCAGTCCGGCACAGGGCCGTCGGCCTTGGTGACCTCGCTGGCGGGCTTCGATTTGTGGGCAACGCCCTGCGTCTGACCATAGCCCAGGGCAATCACCAGCACGAGCTTTTCGCCCGCCTGGACGGTAAAGGCCGTTTTCACCTTGCTGTAGGTCATGGCAACCCAGCAGGTGTTCAGCCCCAGCTGCTGCGCCAGCAAGACCAGCCGCTCGCCGTAGCAGCCCAGCTTTTCCTCCAAATCAGGGCCCTTGGGGCCAATCAGGACGATGTAGTTCCGCACGCCGCTGAACTTGCCGTAGTGGGCCATGAAGCCGTCAAAGGCCTTGGGTTCGTTCAGCACCAGCTGAATGTGCAGCCCACCCTCCTGATTGCACCGGCGGATTTCCTGCTCCAGTGCCTGAACAGCATCCTTCGCAATGGGCTTGTCCGTGTACTGCCGCACGCTGTGACGTGCGCGCATGGCTTCCATCCAATTCATCTGCAACACCTCATTCCCCAAAAAGTCAGTCAGGCTCATCCTTGTCCGGGAGCTGGGCCAGAAAATCCGCAATGTCCGCAAACAGCTGCTCCAGCCGCCGCAGGGACGCCGCATGCTTGTCAAAGGCGTAGAAATTCATCGCGCCCTGCCTGCGTACCTTCAGGATACCGGCTTCCTTCAAAATGCGGATGTGGTGGGACACCGCCGGACGGGACAGATGGGTTCGCTCCGTGATGGCCCCCACGCGCACGCCGCCGCACTGATGCATCTGCGCCATTTCCAGCACGATATGCTGGCGGGTTTCATCCCCCAGGGCCTGCAGAATTTTCTGACAGTCGGCAAACTCCTCCGTCAGATGCTCCACCTGTTTCATGTCGCCAGCCATGACCACGGCTCCCTCCCGGTTGGTTCAAGGATTTGAACCAATCATAGCACATTTCCTTTCCCTGTGCATCATGGGAAAGAAATTCGATACGAATCTGTCTCAGCGGGGACGGGTCTCCACGGTCAGCACGCCGAAATGGTCGGAGATGACGGGGTAGAAGCCACCGTTGAAGATGACGCGGCTGCTCAGCGTGCGCCCCGGCGCGTTGGTGAGGACAAAGTCGATGCGCATGGGCTCGACAGCATGACTGCGCCAGCCGTCAATCTGTCCGCCCACGGTGATGCCGCTGTCCCGTGCTTCCGCCCGGTCGTAGCAGTCCTGCCAGCCGCAGGAGCGCATCAGGTCGTGACCCTCCTGCCGGACATGGGCAGGGCTGTTGAAGTCCCCCAGCAGGTAGTGGATGCCACCCTGCTCACGACAGAACTGCTCGACGATGCGCCACTGGTCGGTGAAGGGATCCTGCGCATCGTTCCACCAGCCCATGTGCAGGCTGCTGAGCCATACGCCGCCCGTCAGCATCCCCAGCAAAATGCGGCGGCATGCACCCTGCGGCGTGGAGAGGTTCCGGGTGACAGCCGCTTCCACCGGCAGACGGGTCAGCACGGCAAGTCCCTCGTCAAAGCGGTCATAGCCACAGTGGGCATGCGCCCATGTCCAATGCCAGCGAGGGTCACGCGCCCGGAGCAGAGCCGCCAGCATCAGGGCGAAGTTGCCTTCCCGTACGGGCCTGTCGCTGCCGCAGGGCTGCCAGCCGGTGTCCGTCAGGGCCTGCGCGGGAACCTCGGGAGCAGTCAGGAGCTGATTGACCTCCTGCAGGGCAACGGCATCGGCCTGCTCGGTGAGGATGGCATCGGCCAGCGTGCGCAGGCACAGGGCGGTATCGGGGGCCATCAGGCTGTGGGTGTTGAGCGTCAGGAGCGTCAAGGTATGCGCCATGGGGCATTCCTCCCTTGATGAAACTGCCCTATACAATTCGTGTCCATTGTATGTTATCCTGCTGAAAACGACCCATGCCAGCGTACATTCGATTTGATCTATGGATAGAATCTATGGAATTATTCTTCGTATGTAACTACTTTCTTGACAAATGTGGCATGTTCCACTATAATCAAAGCATCATTTGATTCGTTGCGGAAGGCAGAATCAAACAATTTCATCTTTACAAGGAGGACGTATACCATGAAGAAATCCCTGGTCGCTCTTTTGCTGGTGATGACCATGCTGGCCACGCTCTTTGCCGTGCCCGCCATGGCCGAAGCCAAGCCCGAGGGCTGGAACAACGTCAACGCTGAGGGCTATCAGTACCCCGATTACTCCGGCGAGACCCTGAGCTTCATGTGGTGGGGCTCCGACACCCGTGCGGGCATCACCATCAAGGTCATTGAGATGTATGAGCAGCTCACCGGCCTGAAGATTGAATACGAGTACTATGACGGCGGCAGCTACTGGACGCAGTTCCAGGCCAAGATGGCTGCCGGCTCCCTGCCGGACGTGTTCCAGATGGGCAACAACTGGGCGACCTACTATGACACCATCACCCCTCTGAATCCCTACATCGAGGATGGCACCATTGACACCACCGCCATCTCTGACACCATGATTGCCACCACCGTGAACAACGCCAATGGCGACGTGACCGGCATGTCCAACGGCACCAACGCCCGCTGCTTTGCCTACAACCCCGCCATCTTTGACGAGTGCGGCGTGGCCTACCCCACCGCCAACTGGACCTGGGACGACTTCGCTGCTGCCTGCCGCGCCATCACCGCGCAGACCGGCAACCCCGCCGTCACCACCCTGGAGTACAACTCCCTGGCCTTCAGCGTTGTGACCCAGTGGAAGGAAGGCTACAACTTCTACGCCATGGACGGCTCTGACTTCGCCTTTGAAGGCGATACCGCGCCTCTGGCCTATATCTTCGACCTGCTGACCACCCTGATGAAGGAAGGCTGCATTGCTGACTACGGTGTGCAGAACGAGATTGGTGCCAACGTTGAGGCTGACTGGATTGCCTATGGCGATGCTGCCATCATGATGCTGTCCTCCAACCAGTTCGCTGCCCTGAGCAAGGTCGCTGCCGAGAACGACATCACCCTGAAGCTGTGCGCTATCCCCCGTGTGCACGCCGATGGCCAGAGCGGCATGGTCGTCCGTTCCTCTCAGGAGATGAGCATCTACTCCGGCT
>JBJEUL010000119.1:0-4930 GCA_051883835.1 Aristaeellaceae bacterium | reverse complement strand
CCCACAAGGGGCATCGCCCCTTGACCCCTTTCCGCTGGCGCGGTCCCTTGGAGAGTTCGACAGATGGTATACCGTTTCCTGCGCTCAGTGCGTCAGCACATCCTTCAGGAAATGGCCGGTGTGGCTGTTCTCGCAGGCGGCTACGGTTTCCGGTGTGCCCTCGCACACCACCGTGCCGCCGCCCTCGCCGCCCTCCGGGCCAAGGTCAATCAGCCAGTCCGCCACCTTGATGACATCCAGATTGTGCTCAATCACCAGCACGCTGTTGCCCGCATCCGTCAGCCGCTGGAGTACCTGAATCAGCCTGTCCACATCCGCCATGTGCAAGCCTGTGGTCGGCTCGTCCAGCAGGTAGAGCGTCCGCCCCGTGGCCCGGCGGCTCAGCTCCGTGGCCAGCTTCACCCGCTGGGCCTCGCCGCCTGACAGCGTGGTGGAGGGCTGGCCCAGCTTCATGTAGCCAAGGCCCACGTCGTAGAGCGTTTCCAGCTTGCGCAGGATGGGCGGATGGTTCTCGAAGAAGGTCATGGCCTCCTCCACGTTCATGTCCAGCACCTCATAGATGTTCTTGCCCCGATAGGTGACCTCCAGAGTCTCGCGGTTGTAGCGGCGGCCCTTGCACACCTCGCAGGGGACGTAGATATCCGGCAGGAAGTGCATTTCGATTTTGAGCAGGCCGTCCCCGGCACAGGCTTCGCACCGTCCGCCCTTGACGTTGAAGGAGAAGCGGTTTTCCTTGTAGCCTCGGGCCTTGGCCTCGGGACACATGGCGAAAATCTTGCGGATGAGGTCGAACAGCCCGGTGTAGGTGGCGGGATTGCTCCGGGGTGTGCGGCCGATGGGGCTTTGGTCAATGCAGATGATTTTGTCCAGCTGTTCCACGCCCTCCATGGCCCGGAAACGGCCCGGACGGCTCTTGGCCCGGTTCAGCACCCGCGCCAGGTGGGGATGGATGATGCCGTTGACCAGGCTGCTCTTGCCCGACCCGGACACGCCCGTCACACAGCACAGCACCCCCAGCGGCACCGATACATCCACGTTTTTCAGGTTATGCTCCTGCGCGCCCAGTACCTTCAAAAAGCCTGTGGGCGTGCGGCGGCAGGCGGGGACGGGAATCCGCTTGGCCCCGGAGAGGTACTGCCCGGTGATGCTGGCGGGGTTGCGCTTGATGTCCTCCACCGTGCCCTCGGCCACAATGTTCCCGCCATGGATGCCTGCCCCGGGGCCTACATCCACAATCCAGTCGGCGGCATACATGGTTTCCTCGTCATGTTCCACCACAATGAGCGTATTGCCCAAGTCGCGCATGCGCTTCAAGGTGGCAATGAGCTTCTGGTTGTCCCGCTGGTGCAAGCCGATGGACGGCTCATCCAGAATGTACAGCACGCCCATCAGGGACGAACCGATCTGCGTGGCCAGCCGGATGCGCTGGGCCTCGCCGCCCGACAGGCTCCCAGCCGCCCGGCCCAGCGTCAGGTAGCTCAGGCCCACGTCCGTCAGGAAGCCCAGACGGGCGTCAATCTCCTTGAGAATCTGCGCGGCAATCATCTGTTCCTTTTCCGTCAGCGTCAGCCCCCGGAAGAAGGCCCGGGCATCCGCGATGGACATCTCGCTGACCTGCGCCAGATTCATCCCGCCCACCGTCACGGCCAGGGCCTCGGGCTTGAGCCGCTGACCATGGCACACGGGACAGGGCTCCTCGGCCATCAGCTCCTCATAGGCCTGCTTCATGGTTTCGGAGGTGGTTTCCCGGTAGCGGCGTTCCAGGGTGGGAATCACGCCGTCAAAGGGTGTGGCATAGGTGGCGGAGCCGTTGGGCCCCGCATAGGTTATGGTGACCTTTTCCTTGCCCGTACCGTAGAGAATGGCCTGCATGGCCGGCGCAGGGATATCCTTCACGGGGGTGTCAAGGGTGAAGCCGTACTTTTCGCCCATGGCCGTGAAATACGACCCGCTGATACTGCCCCCATCCGACACATTGAAGCCCGTTGCGTTGAGCGCACCCTGCCGCAGGGACAGCGACCTGTCCGGGAAAATCATCTCCAGGCTGATTTTCCGCAGCGTCCCCAGGCCGGAGCATTCAGGACACGCACCGAAGGGACTGTTGAAGGAAAACATGCGCGGAGCCAGCTCCTCGATGGACACGCCGCAGTCCGGGCAGGCGTAGTTCATGGAAAACAGCAATTCTCCCTTGTCGAACAAATCCATGATGACCAGTCCCCCGGAGCGGGCCGTGGCCGTTTCGATGGAGTCCGCCAGACGCTTTTGGAACTCCTTGCCCTCGCGGACAATGAGCCTGTCCACCACCAGCTCGATGCTGTGCTTCTTTTTCTTGTCCAGCGCGGGCGTGTCATCCAGCTCGAACAGCTCCCCGTCAATGCGCACGCGGACAAAGCCGCTCTTGCGGGCATCCTCCAGCAGCTTGACATGCTCGCCCTTTCTGGCGCGGACGACAGGGGACAGCACCTGCATGCGCGTTCCCTCGGGGTACTTCTGCACCGCGTCCACCATCTGGTCAACGGTCTGCTGGCGAATTTCCTTGCCGCACTTGGGGCAGTGGGGAATGCCGATGCGCGCCCAGAGCAGGCGCAGGTAGTCGTGAATCTCCGTCACGGTGCCCACGGTGGAGCGGGGATTGCGGCTGGTGGTTTTCTGGTCAATGGAGATGGCCGGACTCAGCCCCTCGATGGTATCCACATCGGGCTTCTCCATCTGCCCGAGGAACTGCCGGGCATAGCTGGACAGGCTTTCCACGTATCGCCGCTGCCCTTCGGCATAGATGGTATCAAAGGCCAGGCTGCTCTTGCCCGACCCGGACAGACCTGTCAGCACCACGAACTTATCGCGGGGAATGGTCAGGTTGACATTGCGCAGGTTATGCTCCCGTGCGCCCCGAATCACAATGTTCTCATTCATACGGCGTACTTCCTCCACCGTCATCTTCATTCAACCTCAAGGGATCGCGCCAGCGTCGAAGGGGTCAAGGGGCGATGCCCCTTGTGGGGTGCAGGGGTGAAACCCCTGCGCAGGTCTGGGCGGCAGCCCAGCGCAACACGCTGGAACATCAAAAAGGAATCGGAAAACGCGTGAGTTTCCCAGCAGACGACGCAGTTCGTCCGCGCCGGAAACGTCAGGTTCCGTGGACTGCACGAGGAACGACCTCATCCGCCCCGCCCAACTGCATGGACAGTGTAGCACAACTTTCCCCAAAGCGCAACGCGAACACGAACAAATTTTCGCTGTGAAAAAACTGCAAGTCCCGGCAGGACTTCCCCTCCGGCACGTCAAAGAGGATACCCCATCATCACCCACATCATCACATCAAAGGAGCTGAACACCATGGCCCCTGTTACCCACCCGGACAGCGTGGAACGCTGGAGCATGCTGGAGCTGACCCTTTCCGGCCCCTGCGAGGGCAATCCCTTCATCGACCAGCAGGTGCAGGCCGTATTCACCTGCGCCAGCGAGGAAAAGACCATCGAGGGCTTCTACGACGGGGCAGGCGTCTACCGCGTGCGCTTCATGCCCTCTTTTGAAGGCCCTACACCTTCACCCTGACCAGCACCTTTGCCCCGCCCTGCACGGGCCGCTTCACCGTCACCCCTGCCGCGCCGGGGAATCACGGCATGGTGCGGGTGGCCCACACCTGGCATTTCGCCTACGAGGACGGCACGCCCTACTATTCCATCGGCACCACCTGCTACGTCTGGCCCTGGCAGCGCGATGCCGTCATCCAGGACACCCTGTCCACCCTGTCGGACAGCGCGTTCAACAAAATCCGTTTCTGCGTCTTTCCCAAGCATTACGACTACAACCTCACCGAGCCGCGCTCCTATCCCTATGAAGGCACGCCCATGGATTCCTCCGTGCTGACCAAGGAGAACTTCAACCAATACAGCGGCAAGGCCAACGGCAGCCAGTGGGATTTCACGCGCTTCAACCCGGCGCACTTCCGCCATCTGGACTGGTGCGTGGAGCAGCTGATGCATCTGGGCATTGAAGCGGACATCATCCTGTTCCACCCCTATGACCGCTGGGGCTTCTCCTGCATGAGCCGGGAGGACGATGTCCGCTATCTGCGCTACATGATGGCCCGCTACGCAGCCTACCGCAACGTGTGGTGGTCGCTGGCCAACGAATACGACCTGATGATGGCCAAGTCCCTGTCCGACTGGGAGGCCATCGCGCAGACCATCTGCGAGCATGACCCCTACCGTCACCTGCGCTCCATCCACAACTGCGCCCATTTCTACGACCACAGCCGCCCATGGGTGACGCATTGCAGCATCCAGCGGCAGGACGTGTACAAGTCTGCCGAGCTGGTGGCCACATGGCGGCAGCAGTACCGCAAGCCTGTGGTGCTGGATGAAATCTGTTACGAGGGCAACATCCAGCACGGCTGGGGCAACATCCGCGGGGAGGAGCTGGTGCGCCGCTTCTGGGAAGCCACGGTGCGGGGCGGCTATGCCGGACACGGGGAAACCTTCCTGGGGCATGAGGAGCTTCTGTGGTGGTCGCACGGCGGGAAGCTGTACGGGGAAAGCCCGGCGCGGTTCCGCTTCCTGCAGGAGGTGCTGGGTCAAACGCCGGGACTGGGCCTGCGTCCGTGGGAGGGGGCCCGCTGGGACGAGGTCTGCGGCGTGCCGGAGCAGCCGGGGCTGCAGGGGAGCTATTATCTGTTCTACTATGGGTTCATGTGTCCGTCCTTCCGGGACTATCGGCTGGATGAGCACAGCCGCTATGAGGTGCATGTGCTGGACACCTGGCAGATGACGCGTACCTGCGCAGGCATCTTCAGCGGCACTTTCCGCGTGGAGCTGCCGGCGAAGCCCTACATCGCCGTGCAAATCCGCCGCCTTTAAGGGAACGCGCCAGCGAAAAAGGGTCAAGGGGCGATGTGGACTGTTCCCCGTCCAATGGACACTGGAAAAAA
>JBJEUL010000118.1:0-4962 GCA_051883835.1 Aristaeellaceae bacterium | reverse complement strand
ACCCCACAAGGGGCATCGCCCCTTGACCCCTTTCCGCTGGCGCGATCCCTTGGGGGGGTTAGAACATCTTCTTTTTGTACATCAGCAGGAAGGCGCACAGCATCAGCACAATGGCAATCGCCGTCACAATCCAGAAGCCATAGGGCGTTTGCGCAAAGGGAACGTCCACGTTGATGCCCCACAGCGAGAAGATAATCGTCGGCACGGACAGCACAGCAGTCACGCTGGTCAGTACCTTCATGGTGATGTTCAGGTTGTTGCTGATGATGGAGGCAAAGGCATCCATCGTGCCGGACATGATGTCGCGATAGATGGCGCACATCTCCATGGCCTGCTTGTTCTCGATGATGACGTCCTCCAGCAGCTCCGTATCCTCGGGGAACTGCTTGAGGATGGAGGTCTGCCGCATGAGCTTCTCCATGACCATCTCATTGCCCTTCAGGGAGGTGGAGAAGAACACCAGGGACTTTTCCAGCTTCATCATCTGCAAAAGCTCCTGGTTGCGGGAGGACTTCTCCAGCTTCTCCTGTACGTGCATGCTGGCCTTGTCAATCTGCTTGAGGTAGGACAGGAACCGGCCTGCGTTGCGGTAGAGGATTTGCAGGATGAAGCGCGTGCGCTTGTACGTCCAGAAATTGCGGATGCGCTCCTCGGTGAAGTCGGCAATGATGGGGGTATCCCGCGTGCAGACGGTGATGATGACTTCATCCGCCAGCACAATGCCCAGCGGCGCGGTGGAGTACACATAGCCGCTGCCCTCCGTTTCCACATAGGGCACGTCAACGATGAGCAGCGTCTGCTGCTTGTCCGGGTCGTGGTCAATGCGCGCGCTCTCCTCTTCGTCCAGCGCGGCGGGGAGGAAGGTGGGGTCCAGCGCGAAACGGGCATTCAGCCCGTCGATTTCTTCCTTGGTGGGGTTCTGCAAATGCACCCAGCAGCCCTTTTCGAGGGTGGTGCATTCAGTCATGTGGTCGTCTACGGTTTTGAAGATCCGCTTCATAGCATCTGTCCTTTCTGCGATCATTGGGCCGCAGAAGGACAGCGCGGAAAGCCTTTACGGGCACAGCAACGCTGCGCACGCCAAAGGAGCGGTGCCATCTGCGGGGTGGCTGAACATGTTGCAACTGTGAGGGTCAGCGTCCATGATAATGGAACAGCTCCTTTCCGATTTGATGCACGGGACAGGCAGGGCGCACTGTCCGTCTGTTCATCTTATCGCCATCAGCGGTAAAAGTCAATCACTTTTCGTGAAAAAAGTCTTGCAGACTCCTGGTGCAGGGGATTCGTCAAAGGTACCAAAAATTTTCCCGGAATTTTTTTGCCCATGAGCGGCAAGGGTTTGTCCCCTCTTTGGGCTTCGCGGCGGTGATTTTGACCAGATGCTGTATTGACAAGCGGGGCCGAACCACCTATAATCACATTTGCTGCGCAGTGCCTGAACCACAAGATATTGTTGACGCAGCCTTTTAGCACCACAATCGCTGGGACTTTCTGTCAAACGCAGGCAGTTCCTGCGCCATGATACCCCATCTCGCCGGCAAGAGCCTATCACGTCAGGAGGAGCAGTATGAGCATCAACAACATCCGCAAGCGCGACGGCCGCACCGTGGCCTTTGATCGGGAGAAGATCGAGAACGCCATTTTCCGGGCCTTTCAGGCTTCCGGCAGTGCCAAGGGGCATGAGACCGCCCAGGCCCTGACCGACCGGGTCATTCAGGAGCTGGAGAACAACGAGAACGTTTCCTCCACCCCCACGGTGGAGCAGGTGCAGGACACCGTGGAGCGGGTGCTGATTGAGAAGGGCTTTGTCCGCTCCGCCAAGGCGTACATCCTCTACCGGGCCGAGCGCAGCCGCGTGCGCGAGATGAACACCCGCCTGATGCGCACCTTCGAGGACATCACCTTCAAGGACGCCATCGACTCCGACATCAAGCGCGAGAACGCCAACATCAACGGCGATACCGCCATGGGCTCCATGCTCAAGTTCGGCTCCGAGGGTGCGAAGCAGTTCTATGACATGTATGTGCTGGACCCCCGTTTTGCTCAGGCGCACCGGGAGGGCGACATTCACATTCATGATCTGGACTTCTACACCCTGACCACCACCTGCTGCCAGATTGAGCTGTCCACGCTGTTCAAGGACGGCTTCTCCACCGGCCACGGCTATCTGCGCGAGCCGCAGGACATCACCAGCTATGCCGCGCTGTGCTGCATTGCCATTCAGGCCAATCAGAATGACCAGCACGGCGGCCAGTCGGTGGTGGATTTCGACTATGGCATGGCCCCGGGCGTGAAAAAGACCTTCATCAAGCGTTATCGGATGAATCTGGCCCGTGCGCTGGAGCTGTTGGTGGGTGACACCGCCGCCGAGCAGCATGCCCGGGAGATGATGGACGCTGCTGCCGCCCAGTCCCTCGCGCCCCAGCTGGAGGAGGATGAGGCTCACCGCGCCGCCATGAAGGAGCTGCTCCTGTCTGCTGTGCAGGACGAGGCCATGGCGGAGCGCATTCTGGACTTTGCCCAGCGTCACGCCACGGAGGAGACCGACAAGGCCACCTATCAGGCCATGGAAGCTCTGGTGCACAACCTGAACACCATGAACAGCCGCGCCGGTGCGCAGGTGCCTTTCTCCTCCATCAACTACGGCATGGACACTTCGCCCGAGGGCCGTATGGTGATGCGCAACCTGCTGCATGCCACGGAAGCTGGTCTGGGCGGCGGCGAAACGCCGATTTTCCCCATCCAGATTTTCCGCGTGAAGGAGGGCGTCAGCTTCAACCCCGGCGACCCCAACTATGACCTGTACCGACTGGCCATCCGCACCAGTGCCAAGCGGCTGTTCCCGAACTTCAGCTTTGTGGATGCGCCCTTCAACCTGCAATACTACAAGCCCGGCCATCCGGAGACGGAGATTGCCTACATGGGCTGCCGCACCCGCGTGATGGGCAATGTGTACGACCCGGAGCGCGAGATTGCCCCCCGCCGCGGCAACCTGTCCTTCACCTCCATCAACCTGCCGCGTATCGCCATCAAGGCCAACGGGGATGTGCAGTGGTTCTTTGACGAGCTGGAGCGGCAGATGGTGTTGGTGACCGAGCAGCTGGACGAGCGTCTGGCCATCATCAGCAAGAAGAAGGTGCGCAACTTCCCCTTCCTGATGGGGCAAGGCGTGTGGATTGACTCGGAGGATCTGGACTGGAACGACTCGGTGGCGGAGGTGCTCAAGCACGGCACGCTGACCATCGGCTTCATTGGTCTGGCGGAGGCCCTGGTGGCCCTGCGCGGCAAGCATCACGGCGAGAGCGAGGAAAGCCAAAACCTGGGCTTGGAGATTATCGGCACCATGCGGGCCTACACGGACAAGCTGTCCCGGGAGCGCGGGCTGAACTACAGCCTGATTGCCACGCCTGCCGAGGGCCTGTCGGGCCGGTTTGTGCGGCTGGACAAGGAGCGTTTCGGCATCATTCCGGGCGTGACGGATCGCGACTACTACACCAACTCCTTCCATGTGCCGGTGTACTATCCCTGCTCCGCCTTCCACAAGCTGAGCATCGAGGCTCCGTATCACGCGCTGACCAACGGCGGTCACATCTCCTATGTGGAGATGGACGGCGACCCGCTGCAAAATCTGGACGCCTTTGAAAAGATTGTGCGCTTCATGCATGACAAGGGCATCGGCTACGGCTCCATCAACCATCCCGTTGACCGCGACCCCGTCTGCGGCTACAACGGCATCATTGGTGACGAATGCCCCTGCTGCCACCGCACCGAAACCACCCGTCCCTTCGAGCGCATCCGCCGCATCACCGGCTACCTCGTGGGCACCCTCGACCGCTTCAACAACGCCAAGCGCGCCGAAGAACACGAACGCGTCAAGCACGGTGTGGAGTGAGGGAGACGCGAGGGGCTCTGCCCCTCGACCCCGCCAGAGGGCCATTGGCCCTCTGGACTCCCCTTTGGGGGGGATGTTCGTCGGCTCCTCCGATGCAGGAGTCCCGCCGCGGGGTCTTCGACCCTTTTCATTGGGCGCGGCGCGACGCGGTGCCGGAGCTGCCGAACCTGCGCGTCCTCGTTCCCCTTGTAACACGTCTGCGTCGCGGCGCACCCTCCGTGCGCCGTGACCCCTGCAAGAGGACAACCAAGAAACGGCCTACCCGAAAGGGAGTCCAGAGGGGCAATGCCCCTCTGGTGGGGTGCAGGGGCAACGCCCCTGCCCGTCTCCCCCTGCCTGCATGAAAGGAAATGTGCGTATGATGATTCGGATTGCGGGGACTGTGAATGATTCGATTGTGGATGGGGTGGGGTATCGGTATACGGTGTTTACGCAGGGGTGCCCGCACCATTGCCCGGGATGCCATAATCCGCAGAGCCATGACTTTGAGGGCGGACGCATCGTGGATACGGAGACGATTGTGCGTCAGGTGCGGGAGAATCCGCTGCTGGACGGCATGACGCTGTCGGGGGGTGAACCCTTCTGTCAGCCGGAAGCCTGCCGGGTGCTGGCGGATGCGGCCCATGGGCTGGGGCTGAGCGTGTGGTGCTATACCGGCTATACGCTGGAGAAGCTCATGCAGGAGGGCGACCCGGCCCGTCTGGCCCTGCTGGACGCGGTGGACGTGCTGGTGGACGGGCCGTTCATCCTTGCGCAGAAAAGCCTGGAACTGAAGTTCTGCGGCAGCCGCAACCAACGGCTCATTGACATGGCCAAAACCCGCCAAAGCGGCCAGGTGACGCTGTGGCAGCCCGGCGGCTGGGACGCGCTGTGAGCGTTTTCTCCCGCGGCTGCGGCACAAGGGGCCATGAATAGAAAATTATTCAGGAAAAATCAAAAACCCCCTTGACAAATAGAGCAATATGCGTTATGATGTACAAGTCGCCGCGGTCAATGAGAATTCACCACTACGACATCCGGGAGCATAGCTCAGCTGGGAGAGCATCTGCCTTACAAGCAGAGGGTCACAG
>JBJEUL010000117.1:0-21686 GCA_051883835.1 Aristaeellaceae bacterium | reverse complement strand
AGGCCCGGGCGATGGCCAGCAGCTGCCGCTGGCCCTGGCTGATGTTCCCGCCGGCAGCGGTGAGCATGGTGTCGTAGCCCTGGGGCAGATGCTCCAGCATGTTGCGGCAGTGGCTCATGTCCACGGCATCCTCCAGCTGCGCATCGGTGGCATCGGCGTTGTTGTAGCGCAGGTTGTGGCGGATGGTATCGGCGAAAAGCACCGTGTCCTGCAGCACAATCGCCACATCCTTGCGCAGGCTGCCCCGGGCCACCTGGGCGATGTTCTGTCCGTCGATGGTGATTTCACCGCTGTCAATGTCGTAGAAGCGCATCAGCAGGTTAACCACGGTGGTCTTGCCGCTGCCGGTGGCACCCACCAGGGCAACAGTTCTGCCGGAGGGCACGTCCAGGGAGAAATCCCGCAACACCGGATGCTCCGGCACGTAGGAGAAGTTCACATGCCGGAAGCTGACGCTGGCCCCCTGAGCGGCCTCCAGAGCCGAACCGGACATATCCTCTGATTGCTCGTCCAGAACGTTGAACACCCGCTCCGCTCCTGCCACGGCGGTCTGCAGCTGGCCGTAGACCTGGGCCAGCTCGTTGATGGGACGGCTGAACTGCTTGGCGTAGACGATGAAGGCGGAAATCACACCCACGGAAATCAGGCCGCCCATGGCGAAGTACCCGCCGAAGGCCGCGATGATGACAAAGCCAATATTGCCGATGCAGTTCATAATCGGCCCCATGATGCCGCTGAACACATCCGTGCGGATGCCGGCCTTCGTTAGGGAATCGGAGGTTTCGCAGAAGGCGCGGGCCGTCACCTCCTGATGGTTGTAGGCCACCACAGTGCGGTAGCCGGAGACCATCTCCTCCACGGTGCTGTTCAGCTCGCCCAGGAGCATCTGCCGCTTGCGGGAGAACCTGCGCACATTCCTGGAGAGAATCCTGGTGGCCATCAGCGTCAAAATCACCGTGGCGCAGCTGAGCAGTGCCAGCTGCCAGCAGTAGCAGAGCATGATTGCCACCGTCCCCACGATGGTCAGCACGCCGGAAAACAGCGACGGCAGGGACTGGGACACCGTGGTGGAGATGTTCTCAATATCGTTGGTCATGCGGCTCATCACGTCGCCATGGGCGTGCTCGTCCAGGTAGCGCACGGGCAGATCCATCATTTTGCCGAACAGCTCCTTGCGCAGCTGGCGGACAATCCGCTGGCTCAGGTGCGCACTGATGAACCCCTGCAAAAGCTGACACCCGCTGTACATCAGGTACACCAGCAGCATCCACAGCACCGTCCGGCCCAGGCTGCTCACGGCTTCCCCGGCAATCATGTCAATGGCCCGGCTCTGCAGGCTGGGCGCATACACGCCGCACACCGTGCCCAGGATGACCACTGCCAGCATGCCCAGCACCATGGCTTTCTCCCGGATGAAGTAGACCATCATGCGCCTGAGCGTGGCACCCACGTTTTCCGCGTGCTGCACCTCGGCGAAGCGCGCGCCTCTGTTCATGCCGGGGATGGTGCGCTCCATCAGCTTCTGGTCAGCCATGCCGCTCATCCTCCTCTCCCATCTGCGAATCATAGATGTCCCGGTAGGTCTTGCAGGAGGTCAGCAGCTCCTCATGGGTACCGGAGGCCGTCACACAGCCGCCTTCCAGCACCAGAATACGGTCCGCCTGCCGCACCGAAGCGATGCGCTGAGCCACGATGAGCTTGGTGCTTTGCGGACTTTCCCGCTTCAGGGCGGCGTAGAGGTTGGCTTCGGTTTTCAGGTCAAGGGCACTGGTAGCGTCGTCGAAGATGAGGATTTCCGCATTCTTCACCACGGCCCGGGCGATGGACATGCGCTGCTTCTGTCCGCCGGAGAGGCTCATGCCTCGCTCGGCCACCATGGTCTTGTAGCCCTCGGGAGATGCGGCAATGAACCCGTCCGCCTGGGCAATGACCGCCGCGTGCTTCAGGGCGGCTTCATCCGCCTTCGGTGCGCCCCAGGCGATGTTCTCCGCCATGGTCTGGCTGAACAGCTCGCTCCGCTGCAGCGCGATGGCCACCTTGTCCCGCAGGGCCTGCTGGTCGTACTGGCGCACATCCACGCCGTCCACCAGCACCGCGCCCTCCGTCACGTCATAGAAGCGGGGAATCAGGTTCACCAGGGAGGACTTGCCGCAGCCCGTGGCACCCATGATGGCCACCGTCTCCCCGGGATGGATGGTGAAGCTCACATGACTGAGGATGCTCTGGCTGCTGCCGGGGTAAGCGAAGGACACATCCCGGAACTCGATGCTGCCATGCTCATCCGTGTCGCCATGGAAGCCGCCGTCCTTCAGGTCGGGCTCGCTGTGAAGCACCTCCTTGATGCGCTTCCAGGAGGCGATGCCGCGGGAGATGTTCTGGGAAATCATCACCAGCATCAGGATGCCGTTGAGCAGCTGGGTGGTATAGGTGATGGCGGCCATCACATGCCCGGGGGAAGTCGCGCCCGCACTGACCTCCACCGAGCCTACCAGCAGAATCAACGCCACCACCACGTACATCAGCGCGTTCATGATGGGGTTCATCAACGCGAAAATGGTCAGCACCTTCAGCTGGGTTTGAATCAGCTCGTCATTGGCCTTGCTGAAACGCAGCTTCTCATCGATTTCCCGCACGCAGGCCTTGATGATCCGGATGCCGGACACGTCCTCCTGCATGATGGCGTTGATCTGATCCAGCTGGGCCTGCAGGCGGGTGAAGAGCGGGTTGGCCTTGTACAGGCAGAAGGCCATGACCCCCACCGTCACAGGGAAGACGCACAGCACCACCAGGCCGAAATGATGGTTCAGGCGGAACATGAAGTACATGCTGCCGAACATCAGCATGGAGGTGCGAACCATGCCCCGGGCAAACTGGGAGATGAAGTTCTGCACCTGGGTGATATCGTTGGTGACGCGGGTCACCAGAGAGCCCGCGCCCAGCCGGTCCACCTGTGGGAAGGAGAAGGTCACAATCCGCCGGAAGCAATCCTTGCGCATCTCGTTGCCAATGTTCTGCCCGGCGTAATGTACGAACACATTGTTCATCGACCCGCACAAGCCTCCGAACAGCACCAGTCCCACCATCTGCAGCCCCAGCTGCCAAATCAGCGTCAGGTCGCCCACGCCGCCGTTGTTCAGCCCCAGCACGCCGTCATCCACAATCCGGCTCATGATGCCCGGCTGAATCAAATCCATCAGCACCTCGCCTACCATGCAGGCTGCCCCCAGCACCGCAAAGTGCAGGTACTGCCTCACATAGTACCAGATGCCGGGCTTGGCTGTTTCACACCTGTCCACGGTGCTCATCATCCTCCTCGCAGGGGTGGGCTTCCTCCACCCGGTAATGCTCCTCCCAGAAGGTGTTCAGCTGCTCCAGCATAGCCAGCAGCGTCCTCTTTTCCGCCGGGCTGAAGCAGGAAAACATGGTTTCGTGCCGCTTCGCCCGCACGGCCATGGCCTCCCGGGCCGCATTGCGCCCAGCCTCGGTCAGGCATACGTCCGTGGTACGGCGATCCTCCGGGCTGGGGCTGCGGGAAATCAGCCCTGCCGTCTCCAGCTTGCCAATCACCTCGCTGGCCGAGCCCGGCTGAATGCCCAGCAGTGCTGTCAGCTCCTTCTGCGTCACAGGCCCCGTCTCCAGCAGCATCATCAAGATACGCTTCTGGCTGCCCTTCCCCTCAGAGATGGCGCGCATGGTGTGCAGCACATCCCACAGGCTCAGGGTCAGCCGGTTGTTGATGTCCAGTGCTTCATTGCGCCGCTTCTTGTCACGCATACCCTGTCCTCCCCTTTTCTGCCGCCCGGGCAGTTGCTTCGGTACCTTGACAGGTTATCACAAATTCGAAATTTTGTAAAGGTACCTTGACAAAATTTCCTGCCTGACGTATGATAAGGCTACGGGTGAAGCATGATCCCCAACGCCTGTAACCCGCCACAAAGGAGGAAAGCATCATGGAAACGAACTGCCCCTGCTGCCCCAATCATTGCCCTGCCGACGCACTGCGCTGCGGCCGTGGCCATGCGCATTTTGCCCAGAACAGCGGCGAGCCCCGGGATGAGCAGCCCCATCACGAGGCCCATGCCCCCCACGGGCACGGCCATCCCATGCAGGAGACGGAGCCGACCCTGGCCCTGCTGCGCCAGTGCGGTCACTTCCTGCACCACATGGGCCCCGGCTGCGATGCAGCCCAGCTGATGAGTGCCCTGACCGATGAGGAGCGGACTACCCTGCAGGCCCTGCTGAAGAAGTGCCTGGACAGCTGGCAGGCCGCCGCGCCCCAGCATCCCTGAGCAAGCGACAATCCTTCTCCGCTCCCGACAGTACACTTGTTATCCCACTGGCAATGTGCATTGCTATTGGGTGCGCAGTGTTTACTTCATTTCGAGTAGACCCTATTGACATGATTGATTTCAAAGAAAAATTGATTTCAAAGGGAAAACAAAAGGCTCACACGCGCGGGATGCTTTGAACGCTCCCCGGCGTATGAGTCTATTTGGATTGCTTGGATTGGACGCGCCGTATACCGAACAGTACGCACGGTGCGGTAAGAGGACCGTGGTCCATCCCCTCTCCTGCCCAATTGTCATCAGGTTGTCCCGCCCTCGCCCGCCTGTTCTGTCAGCTACCACGCTGCATTCAAAAAGCGTGACCGCGCACTGCGGATTTTCCGTGCTGGCCAAGCTGCGTGCAGCGAGGCGTACTGGACGTACGCCCCGCGCAACCAGGCGCAGCCAGGGCGGAAAAGTGCTGTATGCATGGACGCTTGTTCAATGCCGATTCATAGGATTCGATTGGATGGTCCGTACCGCTTTGCTCCGCCCGGCACCCGGAAACTGTCAGGAGCCTGCATAGCGCAGCAGCAACGGATTGCCGGCGGTTGCCCCGACGGGCAAGCCGCTGACACATGGGCCATTACAGCCTGCCGTACAGCGGGCCATAGTGCCTGCAGGCGGCGTAGTCCGCAGCCTGAGCATCCTGGGTGCCAAAGGCCCCCCATGCGTGGGGACGATACACCCTGCTGGCGGGAACGTTGTGCATCGCCACGGGAATGCGAAGCATGCTGGCCAGGGTAATCAGCTCTGCGCCCACATGGCCATAAACCGTCACACCGTGGTTCGCGCCCCAGTTGGCCATGACGCTGTACACATCCGCGAACGCACCCTCGCCGGTCATCCTCGGCGCAAACCAGGTGGTGGGCCAGGTGGGATCGGTGCGCTGGTCAAGGGTTCGGTGTACGCTGTCCGGCAGGGTGATGGTGGAGCCCTCGGCAAGCTGCATGCACAGACCCACGCCCTCGACAATGTTCAGCCGCAGCATGGTCACGGGCATTTCCGCCTGCGTCCTGAAGTGGCTGGAGAATCCGCCGCCACGGAAGTATTCATAGTTGGCACGGCACCAGTCGGTAGCCTCCAGGCAGGCCTTCACGTCCTCGTCGGTCATTTCCCAGAAAGGCTTCATTCTGCCGCCGGCCGCGCCGGTGCAGTCCAGGGCCGTGGCACCGGAATTGATCAGGTGGATGAAGCCGTCCTTCGCCGCGCCCTCGGGCTTCCAGCCAGATACCCGCTCCACAGCTTCGGGGCTCCAGTAGGTGCGCACGTCATGGAAGCAGGGGGAGGTGCCCGTCAGCAGCGTGCCCAGGAGCATGCTCAGACCATTGAGGGTATCGTTCTCCGTCGCAAAGGCGGTGGGCTGCCGTGGGCCGTTCCAGTCGAAGGTGGAGGCCATGATGGCTTCCGTAAAGTCGCCGTTGGGCAGCCAGTCCGTCCACTGCCGCTGGCCTTGGAAGCCGCCGACCACTGCATTCTTGCCCAGAGCCTCCTCATGCCAGCCCAGCTCGTCCAGCTTGGGATTGCCGTACATCAGGTCGCGGACAATCACGCTGAACCGGGCAATGAATTCCCAGTCCTTGTCCGCATCCACCACCTTGCTGCGGCGAATGATTTCCGGCAGCTGCTTGCCCGCATTCACATCGAAGCCCTCCCGGCAGTTTGCGCGAATCCATGCCAGGGCCTTTTCGTACTCAGCCTGATCGTAGATTTCCAGGGTCATGCGGCGGAGAATCTCCGTCATGTCCACCCACTCCGCCCGCAGGCCCAGGTACTTCTGCATCACCTGCGTATCGCAGAAGGAACCCATGATGCCCATGGCGACACCGCCGATGTTCAGGTAAGCCTTGTTCTTCATCCAGCCCACAGCCACCGCGCACCGGGCAAAGCGCAGAATCTTCTCCGCCACGTCGGCAGGAATGCCGTGGTCGCCCATGTCCTGCACATCCCGACCATAGATGGAAAAGGCAGGCAGGCCCTTCTGGGCATAAGCCGCCAGCACCGCCGCCAGATACACCGCGCCGGGCCGCTCCGTACCGTTGAAGCCCCACACAGCCTTGATGGTGCCGGGGTTCATGTCGAAGGTCTCCATGCCGTAGCACCAGCAGGGGGTGACTGTCAGCGTGGCCACCACGTTCTGCGTGGAGAAGAACTCCTCGCACCTGGCGGCTTCCGCGCCGCCGCCGATGGTGCAGGGGCTGACCACCACTTGCACGGGTGTACCGTCAGGATAGCGCAGGGTTTCCATCAGGGCCTTGGCAGCCTGCGCCAGACCCATCGTCTGATCCTCCAGGCCCTCGCGGATGCCGCCCCACCGACCGTCGATGACGGGACGAATGCCAATTTTCGGATAAAGCATGTTCCTTCCTCCTCTGTATACGATTTGCTGCCGGCATACCGGCTGGTCACAGGATGATGGTTCGCCCAAGGTCTTTTGGACGCACTTCACATACTTGTTCCATGCTCATGCGAATGTCTTATGGATGCAGCTGTTCACAATGGTGTAATTTCATTATACTTCCTTGCATACCGCTTTGTCTTGTGCTATCATGGCATTCTATAGCACAATATTCACCTTTTCCCGGAGGTGGACAACCCATGAACTCCCCGCGGTATCTTGAATCCCGCCAGCGAGGTTCGCTGGATTTTCCCCTGGAATACCACTATCTGTGCGAGGGCCATCCGCGATACCAGATGCCCTATCACTGGCATGAGGAAATCGAACTGCTGCATGTGCTCAGGGGTGAGTTTGACCTGACCCTGGACGGCGAGTCCCTCACCCTGCACGCCGGAGATGTGGTTTTCATTGCCGCAGAGCAGCTGCATGGCGGTATTCCCCGGTGCTGTGACTATGAGTGCATCGTATTTGATTTGCAGCTGCTGCTCAAGTGCAGTGCCCCCTGCCGCCAGCAGCTCAGCGACGTGCGCCATCGCCGAATCAGCCTGCGGGCCTATTATCCGGCCCATGATTCCATCATCGGACAAGGCCTTCCAGCCATGTTCCGTGCCCTGCGCGAGCAGTGCCTCGGGTATGAGCTGATTACCCTGGGGGAGCTGTACCGTTTCTTCGGAGAGGTGTACAGACAGGGGGCGTATGTACCGCTCGGGCAAGGTCAGGAGGAGGGACGTTGGGTGGGACAGCTCAAGCAGGTGTTCGAGCTGATTGAAACCTCCTATTCCTCCAGGCTGACCCTGGAGGATATGGCCCGTGCTGTGCATATGACGCCAAAATATTTCTGCCGCTTCTTCAAGGCCGCCACGCACCGCACACCCGTGGATTACCTCAATTATTACCGCATCGAAGCCGCCTGCAACGAAATGGTGCTGACCGAAAAAACGCTGACCGAAATTGCCTTGGATTGCGGCTTCAGCAATCCAAACTATTTCATCCGGCAATTCAAAAAGTACAAGGGACAAACACCGGGCAAGTATCAGGCTTCCATACGCCGGAGCCGGTAGGATCTCGCGTTTTTGCCGCATTGCGTGCTGTCATAGGGTGTTCATCATTCGTTTACAGATCGTTTACGGAATATCACACACAGTTCACATGCCTTCCACATAGCCGCCAGATGAAGCCCCTACAATCTGCTGCATCAATTCCCACTGAAAAGGAGGAAGCAGCGTTGATTGAAGTCAGCCATCTGACGAAGATGTATGGCGCGAATAAGGCCGTGGACGACCTGTCCTTCACCATCGAGAAGGGCGTTGTGTACGGTCTGCTGGGCCCCAACGGCGCAGGAAAGTCCACCACCATGAACATCATGACCGGCTGCCTTGGCGCAAGCGGCGGTGAGGTTCGCGTGGGCGGGCACTCCGTTATGGACGAGCCCATGGCGGCCAAGCGGCTCATCGGCTACCTGCCCGAGCAGCCGCCCCTCTATCAGGAGATGACCCCGAAGGAGTATTTGCGCTTCGTCGCACAGGCCAAGGGCATTCCCCGCAAGGAGTGGAACGCGCAGCTCCACCGGGTCATGGAGAAAACCCGCATCATCGACGTGCAGGATCGCCTGATTCGCAACCTGTCCAAGGGCTACCGGCAGCGCGTGGGTATCGCGCAGGCTCTGCTGGGCAACCCCGAGGTCATCATCCTGGATGAGCCCACCGTGGGCCTTGACCCCGCGCAAATCATCGAAATCCGCGAGCTCATCCGCGAGCTGGGCCGGGAGCACACGCTGGTGCTGTCCAGTCACATCCTGTCGGAGGTGCAGGCGGTGTGCGACCATATCATGATTATCTCCAAGGGCCATCTGGTGGCCAGCGACACGCCTGAGAACCTGACCACTCTATTTGCAGGCACAATCACCATCCGTCTGGAGGTCATGGGCGAGGCGGACGCTGTGCGCAGCGTGCTGAGCGGGGTGAACGGCGTGGACATCGCCAGTCTCACCGCCGTGGACGGCATCACTCGCTGCGAACTGACCCAAACTGCCGACGAAGATGTGCGTGCGGCCCTCTTCCTCGCCTTCGCGGCCGCAAGGCTGCCCCTCCTCGAAATGACCCGTGCCCGGGCCAGCCTGGAGGACGTGTTCCTGGAGCTGACCAGCGGCGAAGCTGGCCCCGTCCAGCCCGAACCCCCTGCGGACGAGCCTGCCGGGAACAGCGAAGAAACGGAGGTGGCAGAAGAATGATTGCAGTCTACCGACGTGAGGTCGGCTCCTACTTCAAGGGCGTGCTGGGGTATCTGCTGGGTGCATTCCTGCTGGTATTTGCAGGCATTTACTGCATGGCCTACAACCTCAGCGGCTACTACGCCAAGTTTGAATATGTGCTTGCCGCCATCGGGTTTATCTACCTGATTGCCGTGCCGGTCATTTCCATGCGCTCCGTGGCAGAGGAAAGGAAGCAGAAGACTGATCAGCTGCTCTACGCCCTGCCGATTCGCCTGAGCAGCGTGGTCATGGGCAAGTATCTGGCCATGCTGACCGTGCTGGCACTGCCCACGGGCATCATGGCACTCTACCCGCTGATTCTCAGCCAGTTCGGCACGGTGACGTACAGCACGGCCTATGGCGCGCTGCTGGCGTTCTTCCTCATGGGCGGTTGCCTGCTGTCCATTGGGCTTTTCATTTCCTCCGTGACGGACAGTCAGGTGGCGGCAGCGGTCATCACCCTGCTGACGATGATGCTGCTCTACTTCATGACCTCCCTGGCCTCGTGGGTATCCTCCGACAGTGCTGCATCGCTGAACGCGCTGATGGTGCTGGCGGTCATCGCGGCAGTCGTCTTTTACGTCATGTCGAAGAACGTCATTGTGTCCGTCCTCCTGGGCGCGCTGCTCATCGGCGGATTGCAGCTTTGGTATCATCTGGACAGCAGTGCCTTCTACGGCCTTTTTGCCAGCATGATGACGGCCATCAGCGTATTTGACCGCTTTCAGACCTTCACCGACGGCGTGTTCGACGTGACCGCCATCGTGTACTATCTCTCCATCATCGGCGTGATGCTCTTTCTGACCACGCAGGCGATGGAAAAGAGGAGGTGGAGCGAATAATGCGGCAGCAGAAAACAACCGGCCAGCGCATCCGGGCCTCATTCGGCGGACGTTTCAAGGCAGGCAGCTACTCCGTGGCAGCCGCCGCCATCGTGATGGCCATCGCCGTCTTTCTGAACCTGATTGTCGGAAGTCTCCCTTCCACCATGACGGAAATTGACCTGACCGCGGATTCCATCTATGCCCTGTCCGACCAGACCAAGCGCATCGCCGCGTCACTGGACAAGGACGTGACCATGTATATCATCTGCAATCAGGGCAACGAGGATGATACCATTGAGCGGCTACTGAACCGCTACGCCGACCTCAACAGCCACCTGAAGGTACAGTCCGTCGACCCGACCCTTGACCCCACCTTCCTGACGAAGTACGAGCTGGATATCACCCATCTGTACGAAAACAGCGTGCTGGTCGCCAGCGACATCAAGCATCGTCTGGTGGGCTACGACGAGATTTTCGTCACCGAGTATTCGATGGATTACTATTCCTATTCCTACACCACCACCACGACCTTTGATGGTGAAAACGCACTGACCAACGCCATTCACTACGTCTCCAGCGACAATCTGCCCAAGGTCTACACGCTCACCGGCCACGGCGAGGAGCCGCTGAGTGATTCCATCAAGGCCATGCTGGAGCAGGATAACTTTGAATACGAGGATTTGTCCATCCTGACTGCCGACGCGCTGCCCGAGGATGCAGCCGCCGTCATCCTCCACCAGCCTGCCACCGACCTGAGCGAGGACGAAGCCGCCCTGCTGACCGCCTACCTGGAGGACGGCGGCAACGTGGTACTCCTCACCGGCTACATGGCCGTGGACGGCATGCCCAATCTGCTCAGCGTCACCCGTGCGATGGGGCTTGAGCTGGGCGCAGGCATCATCATCGAGGGTGACCGCAACATGCGTCTGGCCCGCTACCCCTACTACATCCTGCCCAGCGTGGCCAGCCATGACGTGACGGACGCCATCGTGAATGCGGGCTACTACATTCTGTCCCCGCTGGCTCAGCCCATCGTGGAAACCGTCGATGCCACCGCGGACATCACCTGGCTGCTGACGACCTCCGATGCGGCCTATGCCAAGACGGCCGCGCTTGAGATGACCACATCCTCCAAAGAGGACGGCGACACCGATGGCCCCTTCCATGTGGGCGCGATTGCCGAAAAGGGCGGCAAGCTGCTGTGGCTCACCGGCGAGGGCATGTTTGACGAGTACATCGACAGCGCGGTTTCCGGCGGCAACAGCAATCTGCTGCTCAACGCGCTGAACTGGATGGGCGGTCAGGAGGAGTCGATTTCCATCCGCGCCAAGTCGCTGGATGAGACGGGCCTGTCCGTCACCCAGAGCGAAAGCAGCTTCTGGAGTGCCGTGATGATTGGCGTGATTCCTGCTGCGCTGGTACTGATTGGCATCATCATCTGGACAAGGAGGAAGCGTCGGTGAAACGTTCCAGAAAAATGCTGATGCTGCTGATGGCACTGGTGCTGTGCGTCGGCGGCTACTGCGGGGTGCAGCTGCTGGACAGCGATACCGCCTCTGTCACCGAGGAAAGCGGCACCTTTGCGCTGGACAGCCATGCTGCGGATGACCTGACCGGGCTCAGCTGGACAAGCGGTGACGAGAGCCTTGCCTTCACGCTGTCCGGCGGCACATGGTCCGTCACCGCCAATCCGGCCTTCCCGCTGAATCAGGAGGATGTACAGGCCATGGCGGACGACCTGCTGGCGATGGTCGGCACACGTCAGCTGGACGGCGTGACCGAGCTTGCCGCCTACGGCCTTACCGAGCCTGCCTTCTCCGTCACCGCAAGCTGGTCGGACGGTACGTCCACCACCTACACCATGGGTGACGAAACGCCCTTTGGCGATGGCTACTACCTCTCCCTGGGCCATGAAGGAATCGTTTACACCATCGAGGACGATATCTCGGACATCTTTGACACCACGCTGAACGACCTGGCCGTGCTGGAGTCCATCCCCGCCGTGACGGCTGTCACGCGCCTGACGGTTGGCACCTCCCTTGACCTGTCGAAGGAGGAAACCAGCCGCACCATCAACGAGGGTGAGCTCTGGTACGACAGCCTGACCGGTGCGGCACTGGATGCAGACGCGGCGGAGAAGCTTGTGACGAATGCCCAGGGCATCGCATGGGCCGCCCTGGCTGAGCCCACCGCTTCCGACGCGGAGCTGACCGCCTTCGGTGTGGATGAAGCCTCTGCGACCGCCATCACCCTGTACGAGGGCGAAACAGCTGTCATGACGCTGCTCATTGGTGTGCAGGACGATGCAGGCGACTACTACGCCCGCCTGCCCGGCTCGACCATGGTGTACACCGTGGATGACAGCGACCTGTCCTCCCTGCTGACGGCCACCGCCGATGACATGCCCAGCATGGTCATCATCGACCTGGCAGCAGCGAACGTGCAGTCCGCCACCTTTACCGCCGGAGAGAGCGCATACACCTGGACTGCCCCTGCGGCCGAAGGCGAGGAAACTGAATCGTCAGCCGATACGCTGGGCGAGTCCCTCTGGGCCAGCCTGCTTGCGCTGAAAGCCACCAGCCGCGTGGATGCGGTGGACAGCGCATCGGTGCTGACCGTTGATGTCACCGCCGCAAGCGGCCAGTCTGCCCAGCTGACCTTCGCGGAATACGATGCCCAGTCCTACACCGTGAGCGTGCAGGAACACTGCTTCCTCGTGGATGCTGCGGACGTGGACGCAATCATCCGCAGTCTCCGTGCGGGCACAAAGTAAACACTTCCCTACCGCCGACCCGGTGCAGCTTCCTTTCTCTGCACCGGGTATTTTCTGTTGCCGGTTGACGTTTTGCCGTCCCGGTTTCAGATACGCATGCTGTGCGAATATCGACATTGGTTTGTTTCGACGGTTCGCATCATCCTGTGCAGTCCCGGCGCAACGCCCACACGCAGGAGGGAGAAGCCTGTCCCGCCATGCTGCTTTGGGCAGCAGCCTGCTTCCCTGGATGCTGTTGTGATGGCCAACAGGCTCATCTGCTGCCCATGTAACAGCGGTTATGCCCGATGGATAGGGCCGGATGTCATCGCCTTCTTGGAGCACGAAGCAGGCCAGCGGGCATATACCCGGTGACAGCACGAACAGGCCATGAAGGCTGAAAGGAACCCCTCCCCCTGCTTGTAGTGCGCACAGAATTGTGTTAGAATACTGGCAACATTCAGGACGTCCGTTTCGGAAGACAAGGCTGTCACGCCTGCCGAGCTTCCAGCCGTTGACGTTGCCATCCCCATGTCTGTCCCAAGGCGCAGATGCGTGCCAGACACCGGCAGCATAGAGCCGAAAGAACGAAATACAACAGGAGGAACTATGATTCAGCTGACCCTACAGCAGCGGGAGGAACTCCGCAAGCGGGCGCAGGATCGCCCGGATCTTGTTGCATCCATGAAGGCAAGCGTAAAGACCCTGATGGAAGAGCCGGTTCTTGTTCCCACATCCGGCATTGCGAACTGGACGCTGTATTATTACTGCCCGCATTGCTCGGTGCAGCTCACGTTTGATTGGCGCGACGGAGCGCATCACCGCTGCCCCCAGTGCGGCGAGGTGTTCACTGGTGAGCCGTATGACAGCAGCTGGTGGGGCCTCACCAATGGACGCAACTACAACGGCGCAGTGACGATGGGCTGGCTGTATGCGATGACCGGCGAGAAGCCTTATGCGAACAAGGCGCGGGATATCCTTGCCGCCTACGCGAAGAACTATCCCAACTACGAGGTGCACGGCAACATCCCCTACAACGGCCCGGGACGCTCCGGCGCGCAGACGCTGGATGAAGCAAATTTCCAACGCAATCTGGCCATCGCCTTCGACCTGGTGCGCGAAACACTGACGGATGCAGAGCAGACGCGCATGCGCGAGGACATGTTCCTGCCCGGCGCACAGTTCCTCATGCAGCACCGGCATAACCAGCTGCACAACCATGAGGTCATCATCAACTCGGCCATCGCCATCATTGGCATGCTCTTTGAACGGGAGGATATGATCGACTTTGCGCTGCATACGCCCTATGGCCTGTTGTATCAGCTGGAGCACGGCATGCTGGAAAACGGCATGTGGTTCGAAGGCAGCTTCGGCTATCACTTCTATGCATTGACCAGCTTCCTGGCCTACGAGAAGTTTGCCCTCAACACGAAATACAGCCATATGCATCATCCGAACTACACGAAGATGATGAACTTTGCCTTCGACTATGTGCAGCCGGACGGCGTATTGCCGATGCTGGGCGACACCAATTACGAGCATCTCAAGTCCATGCTTCGGCTCTACGAGTTCACCTATCGGGAGCTTCGGGAAGAAAAGATGCTCTACATGCTGCACCTGGCGTACCGCGATCAAAAGCGGGACAGCCTGGAGGCGGTCATCTATGGCGTGGACGAGCTGCCGCCCTGCCCGCCCATTGTGCCGCCCGCACAAGTGCATCCGGAGCCGGGGCACAGCGGTCACACGCTGCTGCGCGCCGAGGATGGACGCTTCCTGCTCTTCAAGCATGATCCCTACGGCGGAGAACACGATCACTATGACCGGCTGGGGATCAGTGCCTATGCGCTGGGTGTCCAGGCCGCACCCGATATAGGCACGACAGGCTATGGTGCCGTGATGCACTACGACTACTACAAGAACACCGGCGCGCACAACACGGTGGTCATCAGCGAGGAAAACCAATCGCCTGCCAACGCCGTGATGACCCGCTTTGAGGAGCGGGACGGGGGCACGTATGTCGAGGCGGTCTGCGACTGGCATGCGCCGTTCACCATGCCGGACACGTTCACCATTGTCCAGTGGGATGAGGAAGCGTACCGCCATGTGAAGATGACGCGCCGCATCGCCTGGACACAGGACTACTTTGCGGAACGCTTTGACGTGGAAAACGTGGAAGCCGGAAGGACGATTGACTGGGTGCTGCACCTGCCGGGTACGCGCCGCGCCCGGGCGGAGGAGCAGCCGGTGGAACGCCTGTCCTGCAAGAAGCCCTACAAGTACCTCCACGATATGACACGCGAGGACGGCGCGGCGGACAGCATGCAGACCGTTGTGCAGCAGGAGGGCACGACCCGCGTCTTCTGCGCGGCATTCGGCGGGGAACGCCTGATGGGCGTTGGCCCGGGCAATCCCTCGTATACCGACCTGGCATACATCATCGAGCGGATGCGCGGCGGACGGGCGAGCTTCGCCCATGTCATCGAGACGAGCCGGGGCGATGGCATCGTGCAGGACGTCCGCTTTGACCGGGCGGGCGACGCTCTTCGCATCCGGGTGAACCATCGCGACGGAAGTGCACGGGTCATCGAGCTGTAAATCAAAAGGAATCGGAGACAACATGAAAGCCTGCTCATCGCTCGGGGGGCAGGCTCTTTGCTGGTTCTTCACGGAAAGCAATGGGAAAAACAAAAGCAATCCCCCTGCCCACGTTGCAGGCACCACCACCCATGGAACTTGACACATCGATTCTATTCATGCAGATTCTGTACCGTTTCAAAGAAAGGAGGCCGCGCAACTGCTTGTCGCGCCGCCTCCGTTACGCCTGTTCAGGCTGTTCTGCTGCTTGCTTCGCGTGGTAGTGTGCCCGAATGGCATTGAAGGTTGTATCGCTGATGACATGCTCAATCCGGCAGGCATCCTCCGTCGCAGTGGCCTCATCCACGCCCAGTGCCTGAATCACCGCCGAAAGCACTGTGTGCCGCTCATAAATCATGCGCCCGATGACCTCGCCCTTTTCCGTCAGCGTGATATATCCAGCGGGGTTCATCACGATATAGTTCTGCTCTCGGAGCAGTCCCATGGCCCGGCTGACGCTGGGCTTGGAATAATTCATATGCTCGGCAATGTCGATGGAACGTACAAGGCCCTTCTGCTGCCGCAGGACGAAAATGGTCTCCAGATACATTTCGCCCGATTCTCTTAACGCCATGCTGCCCCTCCTTTCCTGGCGGATTGCCTGATGCATTCGATTATATCACATGGGCAGTGGGATGACAAGTGCGCCCTCAAGCGCGGCGCATGGCAGAAATCATGAAAATAGGGGTTGACAAACCTCATGGCACGTTGTATACTCACACATGGTTAGCGAACACTAACCAAATCGGTATGAACCTGAAAGAATGGCAGGTGAACGTAATGACCCTGAAGGATGCCACCCTGGGACAGGACTACATCATCCAGCGTCTTGTAACGGACGATGAAGAGCTGAATGCCTTTCTGTTTTCTTTAGGCTGCTACAGCGGCGAAACCATCACCGTTGTATCCCGGCAGAATGGCGGCTGCGTCGTTTCCATCAAGGACAGCCGCTACAATATCGACGATCAGCTGGCACGGGCCATCGTTGTATAATCAATACACAGGTGCTGTACTGCCCTAACGGATTTCCCAATCCGTTCTTTTTTCGGGTAATAGTTAGCAGCGGATAACTTCCGTTAAACGGAGTTAACCATAGATTTCAACGATGAGGGAGGAAGATTCCATGAGAATCGCATTGACAGGCAATCCGAACTCCGGCAAGACGACCATGTACAATGCACTCACCGGACGCAATGAAAAGGTGGGCAACTGGGCCGGTGTGACGGTGGAGATGAAGGAGCATCCCATCCGCAAGCAATACTGCACCGGCACCGAGCAGCCGGTGGCGGTGGACCTGCCCGGTGCATACTCGATGTCGCCCTTCACCAGCGAGGAAAGCATTACCAGCTCCTATGTGCGCAACGAGCATCCGGATGTCATCATCAACATTGTGGATGCGGACAACCTGAGCCGCAGCCTGTTCTTCACCACCCAGCTGCTGGAGCTTGGCATTCCGGTGGTGGTCGCGCTGAACAAGAGCGACCTGAATACCAAGAAGCAGACAAGCATTGATGTGGAGAAGCTGGCGCAACGTCTGGGCTGCCCGGTGGTCAGGACGGTCTCCACCACCGCCAACGGCCTGAAGGACGTCGTCGCCACGGCCATGGGCCAGATTGGCACAGTGCAGGCGGCACCCTATCATCAGGGGAATATCGACCTAACCAGCAAGGCAGCGGTGGAGGAGGCCGACCGCAAGCGTTTTGCGTATGTGAACGGCATCGTGAAGGAAGTCGAAACCCGCAAGGTGCTGACCAAGGAGAAGAACATCGGTGACAAAATCGACGCCGTGCTGACCAACAAGTGGCTGGGCATCCCGATTTTTGCGGTGGTCATGTTCCTGGTGTTCCAGATTTCGCAGGTCTGGGTCGGCACACCCATTGCCGATTGGCTGGTGGGCATGCTGGAGGGCTTTCAGGAATGGGTCGGCGGCCTGATGGAAAACGCCAGCCCCCTGCTGTATGCGCTGCTGGTTGACGGCGTGATTGGCGGTGTGATTGCAGTCATCGGCTTCCTGCCGCTGGTCATGGTGATGTACTTCCTGATTGCCCTGCTGGAGGACTGCGGCTACATGTCCCGCGTGGCCGTGGTGCTGGATCCCATCTTCAAGAAGGTCGGCCTGTCCGGCAAATCGGTCATCCCCTTCGTCATCGGCGTGGGCTGTGCGGTTCCTGGCGTCATGGCCAGCCGCACCATCCGCAACGAGCGCGAACGCCGTGCCACGGCGATGCTGACGCCTTTCATGCCCTGCGGCGCAAAGATTCCTGTCATCGCCCTGTTTGCCGGTGCGTTCTTTAACGATGCTGGCTGGGTCAGCACGCTGATGTATCTGACCGGCATCGTCCTGATTTTCCTGGGCGCGCTGCTGGTGAACAAGGTGGCTGGCTACAAGGCCCGCAAGTCCTTCTTCATCATTGAGCTGCCGGAATACAAGGTGCCCTCCCTGCTTGGTGCGTTCAAGTCCATGTGCGCCCGCGGCTGGGCCTACATCGTGAAGGCTGCCACCATCATCCTGCTGTGCAACACGGCCGTGCAGATCATGCAGAGCTTTACCTGGTCCTTCACCGTGGCGGAAACGGCGGATTCCTCCATCCTGGCCTCCATGGCTTCCCCCTTCGCCTACATCATCGCGCCCATTGTCGGCGTGGTGTCCTGGCAGCTGGCGGCTGCGGCCGTGACCGGTTTCATCGCCAAGGAGAATGTGGTTGGTACGCTTGCCGTATGCTTTGTGGGCCTTGAGAACCTCATTGATACCGAGGAGCTGGCTCTACTGGAGGGTGCTGGTGCTGAGGTGGCCGGCATCATGGCCATCACCAAGGTTGCCGCATTGGCGTACCTGATGTTCAACCTCTATACGCCGCCGTGCTTCGCGGCCATCGGTGCCATGAACTCCGAAATGAAGAGCCGCAAGTGGCTCTGGGCCGGTATTGGCTTGCAGCTGGGGGTGGGCTACTCCGTGGGCTATCTGGTGTACACGCTGGGCACGCTGTTCACGGCTCCCGCGACGCTCAACGTCGGTATGGTCATTGGCGGCCTGGCGGTGGTGCTGGTCTTTGCTGCGGTGGTCATTGGGCTGATTCGCAACACCAACAAGAAAATGAAAGCTGAATATCAGCTGGCACAATCGTGATGGAAAACGTACTCATTCTTTTGATGGTGGCGGCCATCATCGGCGGCATCATCGTCTATCTGATGCGCGCAAAGAAGCGCGGCGAAACGTGCATCGGCTGCCCGTATGCCAGGCAGTGCGGCGGCAAATGCAAATCGCATGCCCCCACAGACCATCCTTCCACTTGACAGCATCCATGACCTCCTCCGGGGAATGTGTGTCAGATCGCACGCATTCCCCTTTTTCAACAGCATGGGTGAACACAAGCTAACCAAGGAGACGATACCCTATGACCGATTTCATTGTGCTGGCCATCCTTGCCTTCCTCATTGCACTGGGTGTTCGTGCCAGTGTGAAGCATTTCAGACATCAGGGCGGATGCTGCGGCGGAGGCTCCTATCGGGCGCGAAAGAAGCGTCTGCCGCAGGTGAAATATAGGAAGCACTTCTCCGTTTCCGGGATGCATTGCGAGCACTGCAAAAGCCGGGTGGAGGAAGCTGTCAACGATATTCCCGGTGTGGCGGCCCGTGTGCATCTTGCCAAGGGGGAGATGACCGTGCTGTATGCTGAACCGGTGGATGATGAGGTCATCCGGCAGAAATTGCAGCGTCTTGGCTACACGGCGGACGTTCTCCCCGAGCATCCCTGAATCCGCCGCGCAAAACACGGAAAGGAGTTGCCCCATGCCTTTGGGGAAGGGGTGCGCTCCTTTGGGAGAATTCGGAACATGCCGTTTCCGGCGCGGACGAACTGCGTTGTTTGCTTGGAAACGCTCGCTTTGCCTTTCCTTTTTGGGTTGTTGGAATGTGTTGCGCTGGGCTGCCGCCCAGACCTGCGCAGGGGCTTCACCCCTGCACCCCACAAGGGGCATCGCCCCTTGACCCCTTCGACGCTGGCGCGGTCCCTGGGAGGGGATTAGGCTTCACCCAGTACACGGATGATGTTGTGCGCAATTTTCTGTTGGAGCATGGTGTACTGCTCCACTTCTTCCTCCGTCAGGTCGGCCAGACGGAAGGACTGCGCGTCTGCCATGGCCTGCCGGATGTCGGCCCGTATCCCGTCCGCCTCCGGTAAAAATGTCACATCCAGCCAATCACTGTCCTTCCCACGCTGGACGCGAACCATCTTCCGGGCAATGAGCTTGGCCAGGGTCGTTTCCATTTCCAGCAGGTTCATGCCTGCCGCATCCTGTACGTCCCGCGCCATCACCGGCTGTCCTGCCAGCTCAAAGTGCATGATGAACTTCACGTCCCGCAGCGTCAGGCTATGGCGCAGCGCAACGCTCTCCAGCATCCGCTCCATCAGCTTGCGGTCACGGTAGGCATCCTGCCAGAACCCCTCCGTCTGTAACAGGCCCGCGCAGGCGCGGCTCCGCTCGTCCCCCAGCCGCTGCGTACCGGGCAGCGGAGCAACCAGACCATCCGTTGCCGCGTCAATGAGGAAGCGGTAGACCTTCAGGCGCACCTGCTCATAGTCCTTATCGTCCAGCATGCTCTTGAAAAAATTCTGATAGCACTCGAAGGCCATCAGCTTCATGCGGATAATCTGCGGCGTGCGCTTCACGGATGCCGCGGACAGGCTGCTGCGGGTCTTGACGTAATAGTACACCGGCACCTGCAGCGCGCAGAAGCTCCCGGCGCAGCGGATGTACTCCAGGTTGAACATGAAGTCCTCGCACAGGCGGATATCCGGGTTCATGCGCAGGCCGTTGTGCTGAATGATGTCCCGGCGGTACAGCTTGTTCCACAGCACACCATAGTAGAAATTGGCGGGGCTTTCCATCATGTGGGCCACATAGGCCTCCCGGGACAGCACATCCCTGTCGCCAATGCCGCCCTTGTGGGACAGCCGCTCCCCAATCACCCGGTAGAAGTCCGCCACCACCATATCACAGCAGTTCTGCTGGGCGGTGCGCACCAAAAGGCGCGTGCAGTCCGGGGTAATCCAGTCATCGCTGTCGATGAATTGCAGATACTCGCCCCGGGCCTGCGCGATGCCCAGATTCCGCGTGTCGGACACGCCGCTGTTGGGCTTGTGGATGACCCGCACGCGGCTGTCCCGGGCGGCGTAGTCGTCGCAAAGGGTGGCCGAGCCATCCGTGGAGCCGTCATCGAGCAGCAGCAGCTCCAGGGCCTGATAGTCCTGATGCAGGATGCTGTCCACGCACCGGCACAGGTATTTCTCTGCATTGTACACCGGCACAATGATGCTCACCGTGACCGTCATGTTCATTTCTTCCTCTCCTCCTTGATGAATGCACCCATGCAGCACCGCTTACCGGCTGTTTTCCTGCGCAAAGTGCCGCTTGGCCAGCAAGAAATCCTCCATGCGCCGCAGCGCGTAATACAGCAGGGCGCGGCTCTCGAACTCCGAACGTTCCACGGGCAGCGGCTCGGCCTTCATGGCCTGCAGCAGGCTGTCCAGCTCGCGCAGCAGGCCGGATACATCGTTGTCCGTACTGTACTCCGCCGCTGTCCTGCGGAAGAACGCCTCCACCGCCCGCTGCTGCCGGGGGACAGTTTGTGCCTTGTCCATGGCCGCGATGATTTGCGCGAGAATGTCCCGCTGGCGTGCGCGCATCTGCACATACCGCAAATCAAACAGCGGCGTGTTGCGCAGCTGGTTGTCCCGATTGCTCAGGGCCAGCTCCCCCGCCTGATGCAACGCCCTGTTCAACTGCGTCAGCTGCTCCTGCGCCATATGCTGCCGGGCAGGCCGTTCCGCTTCCTCCGTCAGCAGGGAGCCGGTCAGGGCCAGCAGGGCCTTCATGCGCTCGTCCACCTCGGTGCGCAGGGTACGCATGGCTCCTTCATCGGCCCGGAGGGTCAGGTTCACGGCAATGCCGCAGCCGCACCCCAGCACAAACAGCAGCGTTTCATTCACCAGCATGGGCAGGGCCATGTTCCCTGCCGACATGAAGTGGGAAATCAGCACGGACACCATCGCCAGCGCGTACATCCACCCCATGCAGCAGCAAATCACCGAGAACACAAACAGATACACCGCAAAGGCCCATACCGTGAAGCCTATGACATGATAGCACACCGCCGCCACTGCCAGGGCCGTCAGGTAGGCCAACCCCCGCCCGGCCGCGATGGTCAGCGTCTCCCGCTTGGTGCTCAGGATGCTCAGCAGCGTGATGATGCCTGCCGTCGCGCTGTATTGCAGGTGCAGGGCATTGGCCAGCAGCATGGCCAGCAGGGCACCGCCTGCCAGCTTGACCCCCTGCAGCCAGTGCGCCCGACGCAGGCGGATTCCCTTACCGTTCCCCATGAGCCGTCACTCCTTGTCCGTTCCTTCCATGTAGACCCGGGCGGCAGGCAGGGCAAAGCGGCAGCCGCAGGCCTGCACGGCATCCATCATGCGCAGATTCAGGCGGTTTTTGAGGGCGCGGTA
>JBJEUL010000116.1:0-5060 GCA_051883835.1 Aristaeellaceae bacterium | reverse complement strand
CTGTGCAAGGAGCTGGGCATGGAGGGCCTTGCCGGGGTGTGCAACGGCATCCTGCGCAACCTGATTCGCCAGAAGGACGAGCTGGTCTGGCCTGACCCGGCGGAGAATCGGGTGAAGGCCCTGTCGGTGCGCCATTCCGTGCCGGAGTGGCTGACGGATCGCATCCTTGCGGATTACGGCGAGGACGCAGAAGCCCTGCTGGCCCATCGTACCCCGGACAGCTATGTGACCGTGCGCCCCAACATGACCCTGCTGGATGACGCGGCATTCCAGGCTCTGCTGGACAAGAAGGTCTGGGAGAAGGAGCCGGGTGCCGTGCCGCACAGCTGGCGTATTCGCGGCATGGCGGATGTGGGCCGTGACGCGGACTTTGCAGGGGGTCATTTCTCCATTCAGAGCGAGAGCAGCATGATGGCTGCCATGGCGGTTGACCCCAAGCCGGGCATGCAGGTGCTGGATGCCTGCGCTGCCCCGGGCGGCAAGGCCTGCCTGATGGCGGAAATGATGAACGGCTCCGGCCGTGTGCAGGCATGGGACGTGCATGCCCATCGCACGGAGCTGATTGCCGCGCAGGCCCGTCGGCTCAAGCTGGAGAACGTGCGCCCCATGACCCGCGATGCCTCCAAGCCCCGTGAGGAGCTTGTCGAAAGCATGGACGCGGTGCTGCTGGACGCGCCCTGCTCGGGGCTGGGCGTGATGGCGGAGAAGCCGGATGTGAAGTACCGCGTCAAGGCGGAGAACGTGGCGGAGTTGGTCAAGACGCAGGCCACGCTGCTGGACGCAGTGGCCCCCTATGTGAAGAAGGGCGGCACGCTGGTCTATTCCACCTGCTCCATCCTTCGGGAGGAAAACGTCCTGCAGGCCGAGGCGTTCCTGACACGGCACCCGGAATTTGAATTGCTGCCCCTGCCCGAGAGCATCCCGGAGAAATTCCGCCGCTATGAAGGCACGGGCCTGCAGCTGCTGCCCCAGCGGGACGGCGTGGAGGGCTTCTACATTTGCCGTATGCGGAGGAAGCGCGTATGACGATGCTGGCGGACATGAACTGCGCGGAGCTGACGGCATGGTGCCGGGAGCAGGGGATGCCTGCCTTCCGCGGGAAGCAGATTTTCCGCTGGATTCATCAGGGTGCGGACTTTGACGGCATGACCAACCTGCCCCTGAGCCTGCGCGAGCAGCTCCGGGCCGTGGCGGTGGCCCAGCCGGTCACGATTGTGGAGGAACGCCGTTCGCAGCTGGACGACACCACCAAGTTCCTCTTTGGCCTGACGGACGGCAACTGCGTGGAGGGCGTGCTGATGCACTACCACCACGGGGATACGCTGTGCATCTCCACGCAGGTGGGGTGCCGCATGGGCTGCACCTTCTGTGCCAGCACGCTGGAGGGCTGTGTGCGCAACCTGACCCCGGGCGAAATGCTGGGCGAGGTGCTGTGTGCCAACCGCTATCTGGGCGAGCGGGGCCGGGTGCACAACATCGTGCTGATGGGCAGCGGCGAGCCTCTCGATAATTATGACAACGTGATGAAGTTCCTGCGGCTTTTGCGGGAGCCGGAGGGCGTGCAAATCGGCCTGCGGAACGTGAGCCTGTCCACCTGCGGCATTGTGCCGAGGATGCGTCAATTGGCCGAGGAGGATTTGCCGGTGACGCTGTGCGTATCCCTGCACGCGCCCAATGATGCCATCCGCCGTCAAACGATGCCGATTGCCAAAGCCTATCCCATGGAGGACGTGCTGGAAGCCTGCCGCAACTACATTGCCAAAACCGGCAGGCGGGTGATTTTTGAGTACGCACTGGTGGGCGGTGTGAACTGCGAGGAAAAGCATGCCGTGGAGCTGGCATCGAAGCTGCGGGGCATGCAGTGCCATGTGAACCTGATTCCGCTCAATGTGGTGGAGGAACGCGGCTTGCAGGGCGTGACGGAAGCGACGGTGCGCCGTTTCCGGGAGACGCTGGAGCGGCTGCACATCTCCGCCACGCGCCGCCGGGAGATGGGCGATGATATCGAAGGAGCCTGTGGTCAGCTGCGCCGCAAGACCTTGCAGGCGGCGGACAGACCTGAGGGGGGAGACACCCATGAGCCGTAAGTTCAAGATTACCGGTGCGGTATCCGATTACCTGAAACGCTTCACCCGGGGTGAGTATACGGAGCAGCAGCCGGACAGCCCGGACGCTGCACCGGAGCATCCCCAGGACAAAAAGCCTGCCCAGGAAGCCGAAGTGTCCCCTGTCCAGGACGGGAAGGGCTTCACGGTCTATGCGCTGACGGATGTGGGCCGGGTGCGCTCCTCCAATCAGGATGCTATCCTGCAGGGCGAGCGAATCTTTGGCGTGGCGGATGGCATGGGCGGGCACAAGGGCGGCGAAACGGCTTCTGCCGGTGCGCGGGATGGTATGCTGACATTGCTGGCAGAGAAGTCACCTGATCCGGACGCACTGCTGGAGGCTGTGCAGACTGTCAACAGCAGCCTGTTCCATCAGCAGCAGACGGATGAAAACCTCCACGGCATGGGTACCACGCTGACTGCCCTGTGGCTCAGTGAGCAGGATGTCTACATTGCCCATGTGGGTGACAGCCGTGCCTATCGGCTGCGCAAGGGCAAGCTGACGCAAATCACCAGCGACCACTCGCTGGTGGGGGAGCTGGTGCGCGCCGGTGTGCTGACACCTGAGCAGGCGGCCAATCATCCCATGCGCAATGTCATTACCCGCGCTGTGGGCACGGAGGACACCATCCAGGTGGATGTGCTCCGGGAGGAACGGAAGGCGGGCGACCTCTGGCTGGTATGCTCCGACGGGCTGTACGGCATGGTGGACGATGCCGCCATGGAGAGCATCCTCAAGGGCAGCAAGCCGTCCGTGGCTGTGCAGCAGCTGATGGAGGCCGCGCTGGCCGCCGGCGGACACGACAATGTGACCGTGGTGCTTCTCCAGGATAAGGAGGGCCGAGGATGAGCGAGAAAATTCTGGCTGACCGCTACCGGCTGGTTGAGCAAATCGGCGTGGGCGGCATGGCCATTGTTTATCGCGCCATAGATCAGCGCACAGGGCATAACGTGGCGGTGAAGGTGCTCAAGCCGGAATTCAACAAGGACGTGGAGTTCGTCAGCCGCTTCCAGCGGGAGGCGGAAGCCGCCAGCCGCATGACCCACCACAACATCGTGAACCTGCTGGACGTGGGCATGGATGGGGAGAACCGCTATCTGGTCATTGAGTATGTGCAGGGCAAGACCCTCAAGGATCTCATCCGGGAGAAGGGCCGCATCCCGCCGGTGACGGCGGCACAGATTACCATCCGCATCCTTTCCGCCCTGCAGCATGCCCATCAAAACGGCATCATCCACCGGGATATCAAGCCGCAAAACATCCTCGTGCATGAGGACGGGCATATCAAGGTGGCAGACTTCGGCATTGCGCGCATGGCCAACAGCTCCACCCTGAGCCGCAGCGATACCGTGATGGGCTCGGTGCATTATTTCAGCCCGGAGCAGGCCAGCGGTCAGGCGGCTGATGTGACCAGCGATATTTATTCCGTGGGCGTGGTGCTCTATGAGATGCTCACTGGCCGCGTTCCCTTTGACGGGGACAGCACCGTGGCCGTGGCCATGCAGCACCTGCATGCCAAGCCTGCACCTATTGAAACCATCGCGCCTGAGGTCCCCATGCCCATTGCCCATGTGGCCATGATGGCCATGGAAAAGAACCCCAAGTACCGCTACCAGTCCGCCCGTGAAATGGCAGCTGAGCTTCGCATGGCTCTGGAGGGCCGCACGGATCAGATGCAGCCCCGCCTGGTGGAAAAGCCCCCGATGCCTCAGCCTGTTCCACTGGTACAGGCCAAGACGGTCACTGCGGCCATGCCGCCGGTGAAAAAGCCCCGCAGACAGACCAACGTCAAGGCATGGGTGCTGACCATGGCCCTGACGGCTGCGGTGTTCTATGGGCTGTATGTGGGTGGCGTGACCATCTACGAGAAGGTGGTCAATTCCGTGACCGTGCCGGACTTTGTGGGCATGGAGATGACCTCTGCCCAGCGGTCAGCCACGCGGGCGGGACTCAAGGCAGAGATTGTGGAAATCAACCATCCCAGCATTTCCGCCGGTACGGTGATTCTGCAAGCCCCGGAGGTGGACAACACCCTGCGCAAGGGTGATACCGTGGTGCTGACTGTTTCGAAGGGCCCGGCGACGCAGACCGTCCCCAACATCACCGGCATGACGGTGAATGACGGCATCACAGCCGCGCAGGCATACGGCCTGACGCTGACGGTGGTGGAGCGGGTCATTTCCACGGACGTGCAGGCGGATTTTATCATCAACCAGTCGCCCACGCCCGGCGAGAGCTGCAAGGCCGGGGATATCATTCAAATTACGGTGTCCGGCGGTTCAGCCGTCATCCCCAGCTTGCAGGGCAAGACGCTGGCCGAGGCACAGGCGGAGCTGTCCGCGCTGGGGCTGGGCCTGAATCCCGCTGTGACCTATGTGGATACCACCAATACCGCGCTGCATGGCCGGGTCGCGGAGCAGATTCCTTCCGCGGACGTGCAGGTGGTGCTGGGTGCGCAGATTACGCTGTCCATCTATCGGGTGGAGAGCATGCTAGCCCGGGCCAGCGTGACGCTGGATTTGCCGCCCAGCGAGGGCCTGACCTCCGTGCGCGTCACCCTGGTGCAGGGCGAGAACGAGGTCGTGGCCTATCAGGGAGAATATCCGGCCAATGCCAGCCGTCACCCGGAAGTGGTGCTGACCGCGCAGGATCCTGGTGACTACATTTACAAGGTCTACTTTGGCGAGAAGTTCGCCTATCAGCAGCAGGTGACGCTGCAATGAGGATGGATGGCATGGACACGCCTTTGATGCGGGGAACGCTGGTGCGGGGCTTCGGCGGCTTCTATGTGGCCGTGGATGCCCAGGGCACGGAGCATACCCTGCGCTGCAAGAAGAAATTCCGGCGGATGCGCCTGTCACCGCTGGTGGGGGATGAAATCACCTTCACGCCCGGGGACAACGAGGAGCATGGCTGGCTGGAGGACATCCTCCCCAGAAAGAGCGAGTGCCTGC
>JBJEUL010000115.1:0-5083 GCA_051883835.1 Aristaeellaceae bacterium | reverse complement strand
CGTGAGTTTCCAAGCAGACGACGCAGTTCGTCCGCGTAGGAAACGGCAGGTTCCCGGGACTGCACGAGGAACGACCTCATCCGACTTCGCTTCTCCCGGCCACCTTCCTAAAACAAGGGGAAGTCCTTTCCGCTGACAAGCTGCACTGCAAAACATGGCAGCGCGGTCTCCCGCATGGGGAAACCGCGCTGCTTTTCTATGCTCGAATGCTGCCGTCAGGTATCCGGCCTGAAGTCCTCCGGCGGGCGGTGCTGCGGAACCGTCAAATACCAGCGCACGCCAAACCTGTCCGTGACCTGTGCCGCCCATGGGCTCCATGGCAGCACACAGGGAGCCATATCCACCCTGCCGCCCTCGCTCAGCAGGTCAAAGGCATACGCCAACGCTTCCCGGGTGGCAAAGGTCTGTCCCAGTTCCACAGGATTCACGCCCGATGCAGGCACCGCCGCCTCCACCACCGATATCACCGGCTCCCCCTCCTGCATCAGCTCCGAATGGAAGAAGCTCCCGTCCTTGTTCAGCACATGGTAATCCAGCGTCCAGCCAAAGGCCGCCTGATACAGCTCCGCGGCTTCCCAGCTGCCCTTCACATACAGACCGATTCCCAGCGACATGTCCCTCATCCTTTCCGTGCGTTGGCATAGCGTCAACGCTCATGAACCGACCAGCGTCTGTATGATGCTCACTCGCGGTCTCCGTCCTCCCCATGCCATTCGTCAGCCTTGTCATGGGCAGTGCCGCTCTCGTCCTTCTCCTCAGGCAGGCGGCGCACCAGCGCAGTTTCCACGCGATGCTCCTCAATCTTCTCCACCTGAATGTGCAGCCCCGCCACTTCCACCTCCGGCGTGCTGCCGTCCTGCGGAATCAGCGTAAACTGGCTGAAAATCAGCCCGCCCAGCGTATCGTAATCCTCCTCCAGCGGCAGCTCCACCTGCAAGGCATCCGCCACATCCTCCAGCGGGGCCGTGCCGGAAATGCGCCAGGTATCATCGTCCACGCGGACAATCTCCGCCTCCGCCTGCGGGTCGAACTCATCATAGATGTTGCCGACAATTTCCTCCAGCAGATCCTCCATGGTGACCACGCCGCTCATGCCGCCGTACTCGTCCACCACAATGGCCATGTGAATTTTCTTCGTCTGCATGTCCCGGAACAGCGCGTCCGCCTGCACCGTCTCCGGCACAAAGAAGGCTGGGCGAATCAGCTCCCGCAAGGGCACGGGCTTCTCAGCCTGCTCGTTGAGGAGGAACTCGCGGGTGTTCAGCGTACCGATGATGTCATCCATGTCCTCGTCATACACAGGGAAGCGGCTCAGCCCCGTTTCCCGGATGGTGCGGAGAATGTCTGCGCTGCTCTCCCCTACCCAGATGCTGCTCACATCGGTGCGGTGGGTCATCACGTCCTCGGCGGAGCGATTGTTGAACTCGAAAATGTTCTCAATCATCTCCTTTTCGGTTTCCTCAATCGCGCCGGTTTCGCCGCCCATGTCCACCATCATGCGGATTTCTTCCTCCGTGACCTCCTCCGACTCAGCGTCGGGGTCAATGCCAATCAGGCGCAGGATACCGTTGGTGCTGGCCGACAGCAGCCACACCACCGGCTTGAACAACACGGAGCAAACCTTCAATACCCCATAAATTCGCCGGGCGAACCGCTCGGGATTCTGCATGGCGATGCGCTTGGGCACCAGCTCGCCCAGCACCAGCGTGAAATAGGACAGCACCAGCGTAATGAGCACCACGCACAGGGCGTTGAGCGTTGCCGGGTCGATGGCTGCACCCGCTGCCACAAAGGCATCCGCCAGTCTGGCGGCAAACCGCTCCGCCGCGAATGCGCTGCCCAGGAATCCGGCCAGGGTGATGCACACCTGAATGGTGGACAGGAATCCGTTGGGCGATTCGGTCAGGCGCAGCAGCTGCTCGGCAACCTTGTCGCCTTCGTCGGCATCGTGGCGCAGCTTGGCTTCATTGAGCGAGAGAATCGCCACCTCGGTGGCGGCAAAGCAGCCATTGATGAGAATCAGCACCAGCTGAAGCAATAGGGGACCACCCCATGGGTCGGCAGACACAGAAAATCACTCCTTCTTGCATTTCGCGCATCCAGCGCGGCAGGGTTGGCTTCATACCTTTTCATTATAGCATATTTTCCTGCAAAAGGAAAGGCCCGGGACGGAAAAGTGGCTTCTTCCATGATGCTATCCCAGCGGATGCTCCCCGGGGAAAAGAAAGCGTTTACATGGCCTGATTCGTCTTTTCACCCTCTTGATTATTGTTCTTCAATATGGTATGATATTAAACAGGATATGGCATATCCAACTATACCGTTTTGAGGAGGATTCCTGCAATGAAGAAGGTTCTTTCCCTGATCGTCGCTCTGGCTCTGGTGCTGTGCTCTGTTTCCGCTCTGGCTGAGGGCGAAACCTTCCTGGGCCTGGGCATTGCTACCAGCATCGGCTCCAGCTCTGACGCTACCGCCGAGAAGAACGGCAATGCTCAGGTTGATTCCGCCATCGTGGCTGTCGTTGTGGACGCCAACGGCGTGATCGTTTCCTGCAAGATCGACGCTGCCCAGACCAAGGTTGGCTTCGATGCCACCGGCGTGCTGACCGCTGACAAGGCTGCTGAAATCAAGTCCAAGAAGGAAAAGCAGGACGAGTACAACATGCGCGGTGCTTCCCCCATCGGCAAGGAGTGGTTCGAGCAGATCGCCGCTCTGGAGCAGTGGCTGGTTGGCAAGACCCCCGCTGACCTGAAGGCCGCTTACGAAGGCAAGGAAGAGTCCCTGGTGACTGTCTGCTCCATCAAGCTGGAGTCCGTTGTGACCGCTCTGGAGAAGGCCGTGGCCGACGCTCTGGCGCAGTAATCATCTCTGGCAATCCTCCGGGAGAGCGCATCAGTGCCTCTCCCGGTTTTTTGTCCCCATGCTGAATCGGGAGGCGATACGTCCATGCGCCGAGTGCTGGCCCTGCTGCTGCTTGCGTGTGTGCTGCTCACCGGCTGCGGCCATCAGCCGCTGCACCGCTACACCCATTCGTTTTTTGGCACCTTTGACACCTTCATTGTGCTGACGGGCTATGCTGACAGTCAGGAGACCTTTGACCGCGCCGCGCAGGTCTGCGAGGCAGCTTTCCGCACCTATCATGAGCTGTTCGACCCCTATGTACACTCCGACACCATGGAAAACCTCTGGAACCTGAACCAGAAGGCATGGAAGGAGCCGGTGGTGGTCTGCGCCGAGATGATGGAGCTGCTCCAGCAGTGCAAGGAGCGTGCCGCCACGCTATCCCCGGCGGTGAACCCTGCCATGGGGCGTGTGCTGAGCTTATGGCATGATGCGCGGGAGAATGCGGAATACGACCCGGCCACGGCTGCGCTGCCGGACATGGCTGCCCTGGAAGCGGCGGCGGAGCATTGCTCGCTGGATGACCTGATGCTCGACCCGGAGGCCATGACCGTCTATTATGCCGACCCGCTGCTGCGGCTGGACTTGGGGGCTGTGGCGAAGGGCTACGCCGCCGGAAAGGTTGCTGAGCAGTTGGCGGACATGCTGCCCGCCTTCAGCCTGAACGCGGGGGGCAATCTGGTGCTGGGCCCGTCATCGGACAAGGGCTGGAAGGTCAGCGTACAGCATCCTGACAAGGCTCTGGTGGGCGAAAGCGATGCGTATCTTTGTACGATTCAGGCAGAAAACTGCGCCGTTGTCACCAGCGGCGATTATCAGCGTTACTATGTGGTGGAGGGACAGCGGCTGCATCACATCATTGACCCTGCAACCCTGATGCCTGCCGCGCATGTTCGTGCCGTCACGATTCTTGCCCCCGATTCCGCCCTGGCCGACTGGCTCTCCACTGCCGCCTTTGTTCTCCCTTATGAGGAAAGCCGCGCCATGATTGATGCGCTCCCCGATGTCGAGGCTCTCTGGTATCTTCCTACGGGCGAAGTCATGATGACCGATGGATTCGCCGCGTTGGTGGTGGCGTGAGGGGGGAACGCGCAGGGGCTCTGCCCCTGCACCCCGCCAGAGGGGCATTGCCCCTCTGGACTCCCTTTTTGGGGGGCGTTACTGGATTGCTTCCTTGCAGGGGTCACGCCGCGCGGAGGGCGCGGCGCGACGCGGGGGTGGCGGCGTTTTTTTATTTGCGCCAGATGACTTCGAAGTCCTCAAAGACAACGGGCATGGTTTCCTCGAAAATGTAGCCCATGTCTCCGTCAGCTCAAAATGAAAGCAGCTCGCATACGGCGTATCGGCTGGCAAGTCGGCTTCCTGCAAAAAGGCAGCCCAGAATGCTTCCACCGTCATGCATCATTTTTCCTTCAAACAATCAATGGGCAGGAAACGGGTTCATTCCCCTTCCTGCCCTTGTCCTTTTGTACAGCAAACACAGCGGCATGCAGCAGCACATCAGCGGCCCGTGTGACCATCCAGATAGAAGCGCACCAGCTCCTCCAGAATCTCGTCCCGCTCCAGACGGCAAATCATGCTCCGGGCATGATTGTAGCTGGTGATGTAGGTCGGATCGCCCGAGATAATGTAGCCCACGATCTGCGTAATCGGATCGTAGCCCTTGGCCTGCAGGGCGTTGTACACATACATGAGGATGTCCCGAGCCTCATTGCCCGTATCCTGAATAGGGGTCAGCTTGGTGGTGTTGAACATTTCCGGCACGGCAGTTGGCTCCTTCCTGCTTATTGCACTTCTATTATACACATTTCCACGCTGGAAAGAAAGACATTTTTGATGAAAAAATGATAAGAGTTACAGCCGCAGTCCCCGCAGTGCGCCCCGGAAGGACACCACCGCCGGCAACGCCAGCAGCATGCCCAGCGTTCCGGCCAGCATGCCCCCGGCAGAGATAGCCAGCAGCACCGTCAGCGGATGCAGCCGCGTCGCCCCCGACAGCAGCCGCGGCGAAAGCAGGCTCCCCTCCACCTGCTGCACCGCCCAGATCACCAGCAGCGTCCACAAGGCCTGAATCCACCCGCTCTGCAAGCTCAGCAGCACCGCCGGAATCCCTGCCAGCACCGGCCCAATGTAGGGTACCAGCTCCATCACGCCCATCAAGAGCCCCAGCAGCAGCCAGCCC
>JBJEUL010000114.1:0-5125 GCA_051883835.1 Aristaeellaceae bacterium | reverse complement strand
TGGGCTGCCGCCCAGACCTGCGCAGGGGTTTCACCCCTGCACCCCACAAGGGGCGTCGCCCCTTGACCCCTTCGACGCTGGCGCGGTCCCTTGGAGGGGGCATATTCTGCCCCTTTACAAATGCCGCAGGTTGTGGTTGAATATGCTTGGAGCTACTTCATCCGAAAGGAGCGATTTCCGCGATGAACTTTACACCGCGTTTTCCTCAGTTTCTCCACGGCGGCGATTACAACCCCGACCAGTGGCTGGATCGCCCGGACATTCTGGAGCGCGACATTGAGCTGATGCACAAGGCCCATGTCAACTGCGTATCCATCGGCATTTTCTCCTGGGCCCTGCTGGAGCCCGAGGAGGGCGTGTACGACTTCGACTGGCTGGATCAGGTCATCGACCGGCTCTGGAAGGGCGGCATCCACGTCATTCTGGCCACGCCCTCCGGTGCGCGTCCGGCATGGATGGCCCAGAAGTACCCCGAGGTGCTGCGCGTGGAGAGCAATTTCCAGCGCAATCACTTCGGCAACCGGCACAATCACTGCCCTTCCTCCCCCGTCTATCGGGAGAAGGTGCAAGCCATCGACACGCAATTGGCCATCCGCTATGCGGGGCATCCGGCGGTGATTCTCTGGCACCTGGGCAACGAGTTCTCCGGCGACTGCCGCTGTGCGCTGTGTCAGGACAAGTGGCGCAGCTGGCTCAAGGCCCGCTACGGCACCATCGACGAGCTGAACAAGCGTTGGTGGACATCCTTCTGGTCCATGCGCTACACCGACTGGAGTCAGGTGGAGCCGCCGTCCCCCGTGGGGCAGAGCAGCAACACCTCCATGCAGGTGGACTGGCGGCGGTTCTCCACCCAGCAGTGCAAGGACTTCATCCTCATGGAGAAGGCTGCTGTGCAGGCGGTCAATCCCGACCTGCTCTGCACCGCCAACCTGATGGAACGCTTCTGGGATTACGACTACTTCTCCCTGTCCGAGGCCATCGACGTGGTGTCCTGGGATGCCTATCCCCAGTGGCACGGCGAGAGCGACATGGCCCGTGCTGCCGAGTTCGCCATGAACCATGAGATGATGCGCTCCTTCAAAGACCAGCCCTTCCTGCTGATGGAATCCACGCCCTCGCTGGTCAACTGGAAGCCCGTGAACAAGCTCAAGCGGCCCGGCATGCACATGCTGTCCTCCATGCAGGCCCTGGCCCACGGCAGCCAGAGCGTGCTGTATTTCCAGTGGCGCAAGGGTCGCGGCGGCGCGGAGATGTTCCACGGTGCCGTGGTGGATCATGACGGCCGGGATGACACCCGCGTGTTCCAGGACGTGACGGCCGTGGGCGAGGCCCTGGAGCGTCTTGCCCCCCTCTACGATGCGCCCAAGCGCAAGCCGCAGGTGTGCATCCTCTTTGACTGGAGCAGCTGGTGGGCGGTGGAATTCGCCCAGGCGGGCCAGATGGGCAACATGAAGTATTTCGACACGGTGAATATGCACTACCGCGCCCTGTGGCAGCAGGGTGTGAGCGTGGACTTCCGTGACATGCGCGCCTGCACCGACCTGAGCGGCTACGATCTGGTGGTGGCTCCCCTGCTGTTCATGTTCCGCGATGGCTTTGACGAGAAGCTGCGCACCTATGTGCGTCAGGGCGGCCACCTGCTGACGACCTATTTCTCCGGCGTGGTGGATGACAGCGACCTGGCATGGCTGGGCGGTGCGCCCCACGGTCTGACGGAGGTGCTGGGCATCCGCGCCACGGAGCTGGATGCGCTGCACCCGCAGGATACCAACACACTGGTGCTCAAGGATGGCCGTCGCTTCGCCATTCACGAGCTGTGCGAGATTCCCGAGGAGCTGGGTGCAGAGGCTCTGGGCGTGTATGAGCGTGACTTCTACGCGGGACTGCCCTGCCTGACCCGCAACACCTACGGCCTGGGCGAAGCCTACTACCTGGCCGCCAAGGTGGAGCAGGCCGGTCTGGATGCCATCTACGCGGACATTGTGGATGCGCTGGGCATTGTCCACGCCCTGCCCGATGCGCTGCCCGAGGGCGTTGTGGCCACGGAGCGCGGCGGCGCGGTATTCCTGCAAAACTACTCCGGGCAGGCCCGGCAGGTATCCCTCTCAGACACCTACACCGACCTGCTCACGGGCAGCACGGTAACAGACTATTTCGACATGCCTGCCAACGGCGTGATGGTGCTTGTGCCGCAGGCATAAGCGCAGCAGTCGGCATACCATACGGCGGACAGCTTCCCTCGCGGCGGCTGTCCGCTGCCTTTGTTTTTCGCCCGGAGCGCGGGATTCTCCCGGCACCTGCTTGCAACCATCCGGGAAGTATGATAAAATAACAAGTGAGTTTTCACCCATTCATACCGTTCTCCCAAGGAGGAATCCTGATGCGAATTTTTCTGGATGCCATGGGCGGCGACTACGCACCCCAGGCTCCTGTGGCGGGTGCCATCGAGGCCCTGCGCCGTTTTCCCAACCTGGAGATTGATCTGGCGGGCGTTGTGGCCCAGCTGGAGCCGCTGTTGACCGACTGCGATGACATTCGCAGCCGCATCACACTGGTGGACGCGCCCGAGGTCATCACCAACCATGAAAGCCCCGTCATGGGCGTACGCACCAAGAAGCAGTCCGCCACGGTCATTGGCATGCTCAGGCTCCGGGACAAGGCGGTGGACGGCTTTGTATCCGCCGGTTCCACGGGTGCGGTGCTGGCGGGGGGCATGTTCCGTCTGGGCCGCATCCCGGGTGTGGAGCGTCCCGCGCTGGCTCCCCTGATGCCCAATGGCAAGGGGCATTTCCTGCTCATCGACTGCGGCGCGAACGTGGACTGCAAGCCTGAATATTTGCAGGTGTTCGGCGTGATGGGCGATGCCTACATGAAGGGTGTCATGGGCATGAAGGAGCCCCGTGTGGGTCTGATTAACATTGGTGCGGAGTCCGAGAAGGGCAATGCGCTGGTGAAGGCCACCTATCCGCTGATGGAGCAGGCCCCCTATCATTTCGTGGGCAACGTGGAAGCCCGGGACATCACCGGGGACGTGGCGGACGTGCTGGTGGCCGACGGCTTTACCGGCAATGTGGTGCTGAAATTCATGGAGGGCGTTGCCGGTACCCTCATGGGTATCATCAAGAAGGAAATGATGGGCGACACCCGCAGCAAAATCGGTGCCCTGCTGGCCAAACCGGCCTTCCGCCGGGTCAAGCATACCATGGACTACACGGAAGTCGGCGGCGCGCCGCTGCTGGGCGTGCAGGGTGCGGTGGTGAAGGCCCACGGCTCCAGCAATGCGCATGCCATCGCCTGTGCCATCGGTCAGTGCATCAAGATGATTGACGGCCATGTGGTGGACATCATTGCCAAGGGCGTGTCCTCGCTGAACCCGGACGTGTAAGATCGGTTCTATTCCCTGCTCCGGCGGGATGAACATATTTGATACACACAGGAGGAGATTCTTATGATTTTTGATACCGTCAAGACCATGATTGCCAAGCAGCTGAAGGTGGACGAAGCGTCCATCACCCGCAGCTCCCGCCTGATTGAGGACCTGAAGGCTGATTCCGCCAACGTGATGGTCATGGTGATGGATTTGGAGGACAAGTTCGGCATCATGGTGGAGGACGACCAGATTCTCAAGCTGCGCACCGTGGGCGATGTGGTGGACTACATCGAGAAGCACCAATAAGGTTTGCTGTTCATGCGGGCACGGCACAGTTGGTCAGCCGTGCCCGTATTCATGCCATTGCGCCGATGCTCTGACCCGAGGATACCTGCGCGGCATCCTCGGGTCGGCTTGTCGGTATCGTAAGGAGGAAAATCCATGCAGGCATTGATGGACGCGCTGCATTATCAATTCAGGAATCCCGCACTGCTACGTCAGGCTCTGACGCATCCCTCCATGGGGAAGCATGACAACCAGCGGCTGGAATTTCTGGGGGACGCGGTGCTGCAATATATCATGAGTGACATGCTTTATGCCGCCTATCCGGACAGCCCGGAGGGTCAGCTGACCCACCTGCGTGCGCTGTTGGTGTGCGAAGCCGCGCTCAGTCAGGTCGCGGCAGGGCTGGGCATTGGACGGGCGTTGCTGATGGACAAGGGCGAGGCCCTCACCGGAGGCCGGGAAAAGCCCAGTGTGCTGTGCGATGCCATGGAGGCCGTGCTGGCTGCCGTGTATCTGGACGGCGGGCTGGAAGAAGCGCGGAAGATTGTCCTGCGCTGCTGGCCCAAGCCGGAGGACGTGCGCCGCCCCATGCAGGACAGCAAGGGCGCGTTGCAGGAGTTCCTCCAGCAGGATGGCGGAAGCACCCCTACCTATGCGACCATTGGTCAGTCCGGCCCACCCCATGACCGGGTATTTGAAGCCGCTGTCTTCCAGAATGGCAAGGAACTGGGCCATGGCAGCGGGCGCACCAAGAAGCAGGCCGAGCAGGCTGCGGCACTGGATGCGCTGCACCGTCTGGGCGCATCCAATGCCCCTTGAGAGAGCAAGGGAGGATTCATCATGGAGCTTTGGGATGCCTATGACAAGGATGGTCAGCGCACCGGAGACACGCTGATTCGGGACAAAGCCATCCCCGAGGGACTGTATCATCTGGTCTGCGATGTGCTGGTGCGTCACGCGGATGGCAGCTATCTGTGCATGCAGCGTGATTTTCGCAAGCCTGCCTATCCCGGCTGCTGGGAGGTCACGGCTGGCGGTTCCGCGCTCAAGGGTGAGGATGCGCTCACCTGCGCCCGCCGGGAGCTGCTGGAGGAAACAGGGCTTGTCTGTGATGCGCTGACCTTTGTGGGACAGGAGGTCGTACCCGGCACGATTTACAGGGTATACGGCTGCGTGGTGGATGTGGACAAGTCCGCCGTGCGCTTGCAGGAGGGCGAAACCGTGGCTTTCCGCTGGGTCAGCCAGGAGGATTGGCCCCGCTTCCTGCGGGAGGAAAAGGTCATTCCCGTGCAGCTGCGGCGACACGGTATCATGGTGCCAAATCAATAAAATAGGACGGGGCCTTCCAGCAGTGGAATGTCCCGTCCTTTGCTTGTCCAGGGATGTGCTGCGCTGGGCTGCCGCCCAGACCTGCGTAGGGGTTTCACCCCTGCACCCCACAAGGGGCATCGCCCCTTGACCCCTTCGACG
>JBJEUL010000113.1:0-5133 GCA_051883835.1 Aristaeellaceae bacterium | reverse complement strand
TCAGCCGCTCGCTGAGGGTGATGGGCAGCAGATCCTCCGCGCCGGAGAGCCGGGGTACGGACAGCGTGGCATAGTAGAATTTCTCCCCAAAGACCTCGTGACCGTAGACAGGTTCATCCATGAGCACACCAGAGAGCCGCAAGTAATTTCCGAGTTCTTCCATGACAAATCACCTTTCTTTTTTGTGATGAAGTAACGAAGGTCACTGTGCGGGGGTGGCGGAGGGCGAGGGGACGGGATGCTGCTTGCCCTGCACGTCGATGGTGGTTTCACCCTGGAGCAGCAGTTCACCACAGGGAATCATGGTGAAGCCCTGCTCCTGATAGTACTTGAGGATGGTGGGAAGCGCGTCCACAATGTACTGGGAATCATTGTGGAAAAGAATGATATCCCCGGGCTGAACCTTCGCAGTGGCCCGCTTGATGAGATCCTCCACGCCCCGATTCTTCCAGTCCAGGGAGTCTACGCTCCACTGCACAGCCTCGTAGCCTTCCTCCCGGGCCACGGTCACAACCTGATCGTTGTAATCGCCGTAGGGCGGACGGAACAGCGTGGGCCGCTGACCGGTGAGGGCCTCGATCTTGTCCGACATGCCCTTGAGCTCCTGCCGCATTTGACTGTCAGAGAGCTTGGTCATGTGGGGATGCGTGTCGGAGTGGTTGCCAATCTCGTGGCCGCGCTCGTGAATGGCCTTCACCAGCTCGGGATACTTATCCACCCAGATGCCCACCAGATAGAAGGTCGCCTTGGCGTTGTACTCATCCAGGATGTCCAGAATGCGCAGGGTCTTGTCGCCGCCCCAGGAGGCGTCGAAGGACACGGAGATGACCTTGTCCGACCGCTCCACGGAGTAGACGGGCAGCACGCGCTTGGTAGCGACGACCTCGGTGGCATCCTGCCGCAGCGGACCGGCGTAGCAGAGAACCAGGGCCGTGAGCACCAGGGCCAGTGCGGCCTGGCGAAGCCACCACATCGTCAGCAGGGAAGGATGCTTCCGGGGCTTTTCCGGGGCAGGGGGGAGGGCGTGCGTCCGGGGACGCAGGGGGGATGCGTGGGTGCGGGGGTCATCGGAGGGATACATGGGGAATACCACCATCCTTTCATCATTGTATGGCATGATGCAGGCGGATAGACCGATGCCGGGGGGATTCGGCAAAGGAAGTCCCGTTGCGACAAAGGCTGACAGACGATGGAGCCTGCCTGTGGTGGTAGTCTATGCAGGCGGGGTAAAAAGTAGGATGCCGCCTGTTCCCAATACTCCAAGGGACCGCGCCAGCGTCGAAGGGGTCAAGGGGCGATGCCCCTTGTGGGGTGCAGGGGCAACGCCCCTGCGCAGGTCTGGGCGGCAGCCCAGCGCAACACATCCAAATCATTCACAAGGAAAAGAGAAAAACGTGAGTTTCCGAGCAGACGACGCAGTTCGTCCGCGTGGGAAACGGCAGGTTCCATGGATTGCATCAGGAACGACCTCATCCGCCATGCCTACCTGCCCAAGAAGGGGAAGGCTTTTCGCCCGACATGCTGCACTGTGAAGCGTGGAGACGATATCGCTGTCTGGGCAGAAGAAAGCACCCGGAGCGGATGGCTCCGGGTGCGGGCGTTCCTATGCAGGACTTGGGAACATGCCGTTTCCGACGCGGACGAACTTCGTCGTCTGCTTGGAAACTCGCGTTTTTTCTTTTCTTTTGGGGGTGGTTGAACGTGGTGCGCTGGGCTGCCGCCCAGACCTGCGCAGGGGTTTCACCCCTGCACCCCACAAGGGGCATCGCCCCTTGACCCCTTCGACGCTGGCGCGGTCCCTTGGGAGGATTAGTACATGCCGCCCATGCCACCGGCACCGCCAGCGGGCGCAGCGGGTTCGGGCGCGGGAATGTCCGCCACCAGAGATTCGGTGGTCAGCACCATCGCAGCCACAGAGGCAGCATTCTGCAGCGCAGAACGAGTCACCTTGGTGGGATCGATGATGCCGCGCTCAATCATGTCCACATATTCGTCCTTCAGCGCGTCATAGCCGTAGCCGGGGGTGTTGGCACGCTTGATGTTCTCGACAATCACAGAGCCATCAATGCCGGCGTTCTTGGCAATCTGACGGATGGGCTCCTCCAGCGCACGCAGGATAATCTGCACGCCGGTCTTGGCATCGCCGGTGAAGGTGTCCAGCAGGGGACGTACATTGTCCAGCACATTCAGCAGGGCAATGCCGCCGCCGGGCACAATGCCTTCCTCGGTCGCCGCACGGGTGGCCGCCAGAGCGTCCTCAATGCGCAGCTTGCGCTCCTTCATCTCGATTTCAGTGGCCGCGCCGACCTGAATCACCGCAACGCCGCCAGCCAGCTTGGCCAGACGCTCCTGCAGCTTCTCGCGGTCATAGTCGCTGGTCGTCTCAGCAATCTGGGCGCGAATCTGTGCCACGCGGGCATCAATGTCGTACTTGTCACCGGCACCGCCCACGATGGTGGTGTTCTCCTTGTTCACCTTCACCTGACGGGCACGGCCCAGCAGGTCGAGGGTGGCTTCCTTCAGCTCCATGCCGGTCTCGGAGGAAATCACGGTGCTGCCGGTCAGGATGGCGATATCCTGCAGCATCTCCTTGCGGCGATCACCAAAGCCGGGAGCCTTGACGGCCACGCAGGTGAAGGTGCCGCGCAGCTTGTTCACCACCAGGGTGCTCAGGGCCTCGCCCTCAACGTCCTCGGCGATGATCAGCAGCTTCTTGCCGGTCTGCACAACCTGCTCCAGCAGGGGCAGCAGCTCCTGGATGGAGGAGATCTTCTTGTCATAGATCAGGATCAGGGGATCGTCCAGGATGGCTTCCATCTTCTCGGTATCAGTGACCATATAGGGGGTGATATAGCCCCGGTCGAACTGCATGCCCTCCACCACGTCGCTGTAGGTCTCGGCGGTCTTGGACTCCTCGATGGTGATGACGCCGTCGGCGGAGACCTTCTCCATGGCGTCGGCGATCAGCTTGCCGATCTCCTCGTCGCCGGAGGACACAGCGCCGACACGGGCGATGTCCTTGGAGCCGTCCACGGTCTTGGCCTGCTTCTTGACCTCAGCCACGGCGGCCTCGACAGCCTTGGCCATGCCCTTGCGGACCACGATGGGGTTGGCGCCGGCGGCCAGGTTCTTCAGACCCTCGTGGATCATGGCCTGGGCCAGCAGGGTGGCGGTGGTGGTGCCGTCGCCGGCCACGTCGTTGGTCTTGGTGGAAACTTCCTTCACCAGCTGGGCGCCCATGTTCTCAAAGGGATCCTCCAGCTCGATTTCCTTGGCGATGGTCACGCCGTCGTTAGTGATGAGGGGTGCGCCGTACTTCTTGTCCAGCACCACGTTGCGGCCCTTGGGGCCCAGGGTAATCTTGACGGTATCCGCCAGCGCGTTGACACCCTTTTCCAGGGAACGGCGAGCTTCTTCGCCGAACTGAATCTGCTTAGCCATAATCGTTCAGACTCCTTTATTGATATTGCGTCATGGATGTGGAGACAGCCAGGATTACTCCACGATGGCCAGAATGTCCATCTGACGGACGATGGTGATGGTCTCGCCGTCAATCTTCACCTCAGTGCCGGCATACTTGCTGTAAATGACCTTCTGACCCACCTGCACCTGCATGACAACTTCCTTGCCATCCACCATGCCGCCGGGGCCAACGGCGATAACCTCCGCCATTTGGGGCTTTTCCTTGGCGGCACTGGTCAGGATCAGGCCGGACTTGGTGGTCTCCTCAGCTTCTACATTCTTGATGACAACGCGGTCACCCAAAGGCTTCACGGTCATGTACTGATTCCTCCTGTTTCTTGTTGAACTGCCCTTCCGCGACAGGGGCGGATGGTTCATGGGAACCGGGCTTGTTAGCACTCGATGAGGTTGAGTGCTAAATTGGACGATGCTATTATTGCGCAATTCTGGGTGAGATTCAAGCGAACATCTGTTCTAATTCTATGAAAATTTTGCGAACAAATCATGAACAGCGGAAAAGCCATCGCTTCCGGGGCGGAAAGTATGGTACAATGGTCAGCATGGAAGGAGGACTGCCCCATGACCGAAGAAGCCGCGCTGCTCCTTGACTGGTACGATGCCCATGCCCGAAGCCTGCCCTGGCGGGGCATTCATGACCCCTACCGTACCTGGGTCAGCGAAACCATGCTCCAGCAGACCCGCGTGGAAACGGTGCTGTCCTATTATGACCGCTTCCTGACCCGCTTTCCCACCGTGGCGGCTCTGGCAGATGCGCCGGAGGATGACGTGCTGAAGCTCTGGGAGGGCCTGGGCTACTACCGCCGGGCCAGAAATCTGCACCGGGGCGCGAAGCAGGTCATGGAGGAATTCGGCGGCCAGATGCCTGCCGCGGCGGAGCAGCTGCGCAAAATCCATGGCGTGGGGGACTACACGGCCGGAGCCATCGCCAGCATTGCCTTTGACCAGCGCGTTCCCGCAGTGGATGGCAATGTGATTCGGGTGGTGTCCCGGCTGCGGGGCATTCGGGAGAACGTGGGCACACCCTCCGTGAAGCGTCAGCTGACGGCGGAGGCTGCATCCCTCGTGCCTGCGCAAAGGCCGGGGGACTTCAATCAGGCCCTGATGGATTTGGGCGCGACCATCTGTGTACCGGGTACGCCCTCCTGCGAACGCTGCCCCCTGCAAGCCCTGTGCGATGCCTGCCGGGAGGGCGATGCGGAGGAGCTGCCCCTGCTGCCGCGCAAAAATCCGCCCCGGGTCATCGACTACGACCTGTGCCTGATTTTCTCCGGCCAGCGGGTGCTGATGCGCCAGCGAACGGAAACCATGCTGCAAGGCCTGTGGGTCTTTCCGCTGCTGGAGGAACACCATGAAGCCGAACAGCTCCCGGCACTTGTGAAGCGTACGCTGCACCTGCCCGTGGGCGACGCGCAGCCAGCCGGGGAGGCGAAGCACATTTTCACCCATCAGGTATGGCAAATGAAGCTGTATATCCTCTATGCCCCCGTAGGCATCGACGCGCCTGTGGGCTGGCGATGGCTCACCCGCACTGACATGGATGCATTAACGATCCCCACCGCCGTGCGCACCGCCGCCACCCAAGCCCGCTCCCTGCTCCTCCAAGGGACCGCGCCAGCGTCGAAGGGGTCAAGGGGCGATGCCCCTTGTGGG
>JBJEUL010000112.1:0-5139 GCA_051883835.1 Aristaeellaceae bacterium | reverse complement strand
ACGAAACGCCCGTCCCCGAGGAAGCCTTTGTGGCCTACACCTATGGCGGGCAGCTCAAGCGCATGCTCCCTGCCATGCTCCGGCGCAATCCCCTGCCCACCTATGAGGAGGACAGCCGGGAAGCCGCCCAGTATTTGTTCCTGACCAAGACGGACGAAACGCTGCTGATTTTCACCGACCATGGCAACTGCTATCCGCTGAGCGTGGGTGCGCTCAACGAGTGCAAGCCCAAGGAGCGCGGCCAGCTGCTTCCGGGCGTTTTGCAGGGCCTGGAGGATGGCGAGCAGCCCCTGTACATGACCTGCGTGAAGCTGACGGAGCTGGGCAAGATGGCGGATTTGCTCTTTGTGACCCGGCAGGGCATGGTCAAGCGCACCGCTGCGCGGGATTACGAGGTGCGCAGCCGCAAGTTTGCCGCCGTGAACATCAAGAAGGATGACCAGCTGCTTGCGGTGTTCCCGGCAGACACCCGGGAGGATTTGCTGATGGTCAGCCGCCGGGGCATGAGCATCCGCTTCACGCTGGACAGCGTGCCCACGCAGGGCCGCATCTCCGCGGGTGTAAAGGCCATGCAGCTGGAGGCAGGGGACGAGGTCATCTGGTGCGCGCAGCTGCCTGCGGACGGCGAGCTGGTGCTGTTCTCCGACCGGGGCTACGGCAAGCGCATTCCCGCCATGGACTTTGAGCGACAGAACCGCAACGGCAAGGGGGTTCGGGTCTTTACCTTCAACAAAAACGGCAGCAACGGACGGCAAATCGCCGGACTGTTCCTGGCGGACAAGGAGCCCTGCACCATCATCGTCACGCAGGTGCAAAGCCCCGCGACCCGGCTGGACAAGGACAGCATTGTGGTGCAAAGCAAGACAGACCGGGGAACGCCCTATGTGATGGCGATTCTGGAGGATGTGGTCACGGGCATCATGGGCGAGGCGCAGGTGGAAAGCCCTGCCTGACGTGTTGCGCTCAGGGCTGTTTCGTGATATGATGGTAGGCATCAGGAGGTTGGAAGCATGAACCGGAACGAATCCTTTTCCGCCCTGACGGTCAGCACGCTCTGTACCCGTCTGGGCTGGGCCAGCCTTGAGGTCATGGTGGACGATGCGGCGGACATTCAGGTGCTGCTCTCCGGCGATGAAAGCGAGGTCGCGGAGATGAAGGTTGCCCTGCAGGACGGCAAGCTCCTGGTGGAGCAGCCTTCCTACGGCCTGTCCACCCGTATCCACGCCAGCAAGTGGATGCAGGTATTCATTCGCCTGCCCCGCAGCTGGAAGGGTGCGGCGGATGTGTCCTCCGTGACCGGCGGGGTGAATGTGCGGGGTGTCACCGGCACGGATTTGAAGCTGGAGACGGTGTCCGGCGATGTGCGGGCCATGTCCCTGACGGGGCTGCATATTGCACTGCACACGGTATCCGGCGATATCCTGGCCAGCGATCTGGCGGGCGACAGCTGTGCCCTGCGCACGGTATCGGGCAAGGTGCGGCTGACGGACTGCGGCTTTGGCGCGTACCATATCAGCAATGTCAGCGGCGATGTATCGCTGGAGCTGGTCAGCGGCTTTGAGAAGCTGGAGGGCGTGACCGTATCGGGCGATGTGTGCATTCATGCGCCCATAGCCCGGGCGGACGCTTCGCTCCGGGCGGTGACGGGGCGGCTGCTCACCGAGGGGGTTTCCATTGGCCCGGACGCGCCGCGGGTGGCGATGTCCAGTGTGTCGGCCAATCTTCAGCTGATTTGCACGCTGGAGCAGGCGTGAGCTGGGCTGCCGCCCAGACCTGCGCAGGGGTTTCACCCCTGCACCCCACAAGGGGCATCGCCCCTTGACCCCTTTTCGCTGGCGCGGTCCCTTGGAGTTACAGGAACAGGCAAGATGAATCAAGGAGGATGTTTATGGCAAGGCAGAATTTTGGGTTTGGCGGCGGAGCCAATATGCAGCAGCTGATGCGGCAGGCGCAGAAGATGCAGCAGCAGATGGCCGAGGCGCAGGAGAAGCTGGATGCGGCGGAGTATGAAGCGGCCAGCGGCGGCGGTATGGTGCAGGTGAAGGTCACGGGCAAGCGCGAAGTGACCAGCATCGTCATTGACCCGCAGGTGGTGGATCCTGATGACATCGAGATGCTGCAGGATTTGGTGATGGCCGCGGTGAACGAGGCCCTGCGCAAGGGTGAGGAAGCCCGCGAAGCCACCATGGGCAAGATGGTACCCGGCGGCATGGGCGGCATCTTCTGATTGTGAGCCAGATTGAGCCCATCGCACGGATGGTGGCGGAGCTGTCCCACCTGCCGGGCATCGGGCAAAAGACGGCTCAGCGGCTGGCCTACTACATCGTGAGCATGCCCCTGGAGGATGTGCGCACGCTGGCCACAGCCATCTGGCAGGGGCGGAAGGCCATCCGCTACTGTGAGGTCTGCGGCAACTATGCCGCTGGCGAGACCTGCGCCGTCTGCGCGGCACCGGAGCGGCACAACGGTCAAATCTGCGTGGTGCGCGACCCCCGGGATGTGGCCGCCATGGAGCGCGTGCATGACTACCACGGCCTGTACCATGTGCTGCACGGCACGCTGTCCCCCATGGACGGCGTGGGGCCGGAGGACATCCGCATCAAGGAGCTGGTGGCGCGCCTGTCCAGCGAGGAGGTGCGCGAGGTGATACTGGCCACCAACCCGGACATTGAGGGGGAAGCCACGGCCACCTACATCGCGCGGCTGCTCAAGCCTCTTGGCGTGCGCGTAACCCGCATTGCCCACGGGGTGCCGGTGGGTTCCGACCTGGAATACGCCGACGAGGTCACGCTCTCCAAGGCCCTGGAGGGCCGTCGTGACATGTAACCCCTCCAAGGGAACGCACCAGCGGAAAAGGGTCAAGGGGCGATACCCCTTGTGGGGTGCAGGGGCAAAGCCCCTGCGCAGGTCTGGGCGGCAGCCCAGCGCAACACGTTCGCCCATCCCAAAGGAATCGGAAAAACGTAAGTTTCCAAGCAGACGCCGAAGTCCGTCCGCGTTGGAAACGTCAGGTTCCGAATCCGGCATGAGAACGCCCTCATCCTCCCCGGTACACTCAACCATCTTCCCAGGAGGGGAAGGCTTTCCGCTGAAGATGCTGCGCCACAAAACGGCCAAGTGGGTTCACACCCCTTATCTGACACACTGAAGCGGCAGCTCCACAGCTGCCGCTGTTTTCTATTCCCGGCTCACCCTCATGCAAAGGAGGCATCGTATGGATTGGACGTTGATAGGGCCCTGGGCAGCCATCGGATTGCTGGCTGTGACGGTGGTGCTGCTCATCCTGCTGCTTTGGCAGGGACAGCAGGCCCGCAGGCAGGCGCGGGAGCTTGCCGCCCTGCGGTTGGATTTCCTGAACGGGCTGGATCAGCAGTGGGCGGATATTTCCGCCGCCCTGCAGGAGAGCGCGAATCAGATTGTCAGCGCGAACCGGACAGCAGGGCAGGGCCAGTTCACCCTGCTGGAAAATATCCAGCGGCAACAATTCCAAGCCGCGCGGAACCAGCAGGAGAGCCTTCATCAGGATTTGACCCGGCTGGATGGTCAATTGGAGCAGATGCGTCAAAGCATCCAGCAGAACCTGACAGCTCTGCGTCAGGACAACAGCCGTCAGCTGACCGAGATGCGCCGCACCGTGGATGAGAAGCTGACCCAATCGCTGGACAAGCGGCTGAACGATTCCTTCGCGCAGGTCAGCCAGCGGCTGGAGCAGGTCTACCGGGGTCTGGGCGAAATGCAGACGCTGGCCAGCGGCGTGGGCGACCTGAAAAAAGTGCTCACCGGTGTCAAGACCCGGGGCAACTGGGGCGAAATGCAGCTCTCCGCACTGCTGCGCCAATTGATGGCCCCCGGCCAGTATGACGAAAATGTGGCCGTGGTGCCCGGCGCGACAGAGCGCGTGGAATTCGCCCTGCGCCTGCCGGGGAAGGACAGCGAAATCACCTGGCTGCCCATCGACAGCAAGTTCCCGCAGGAGGACTATTTGCGCCTGACCGAAGCCAGTCAGGCCGCCGACCGGGATGCCGTGGAGGAAGCCCGCAAAGCCCTTGCCCAGCGCATCAAGGCCGAAGCCCGGCGCATCAGCACCAAGTACATCGCGCCGCCCCATACCACGGATTTCGCGGTGATGTTCCTGCCGGTGGAGGGCCTGTATGCCGAGGTGGTGCAGATTCCCGGCCTGACCGAGGCCCTGCAGCGGGAGTATCGCGTGGTGGCGGCAGGCCCCAGCACCTTCTCCGCGCTGCTCAACGCGCTGCAAATGGGCTTCCGCACCCTGGCCATCGAGCAGCGCTCCGGCGAGGTGTGGAAGCTGCTGGGCCAGGTGAAGAGCGACTTCGGCAAGTTCGCCGACACCCTCGACAAGACCCGGCAGAAGCTCCAGCAGGCCAGCGAGTCCATCGACACGGCCTTCACCCGCACCCGGGCCATTCAGAAGCGGCTGGGCGCGGTGGAGAGCATCGACGGCGATATCGAGGAGGACGAATGATGCTTCCCGCAGGCGGGCTGTGAAACCCTGTACACAAAAAAGACAAACGCAGGCGGGAGCAGGCGTTGACATCATCCATCGAATGTGCTATGCTTGCATAGACTTCTTCGGAAGCCGAACAAAACAGGATGGAGATTATCGGATGTTCGCTGCAATGTATGTGCTTGGCATTCTGGGTCTACTGATTAGCATCGCCCTTGTACGACTGCTTACGTACAGGAGCGTGTCTGAAAGTTATGCCCGGCAATGCCATGCGTGACAGGGTGGCGGATGCTGAGGCGGGCCGTCGCCCACCTCGACCGAGCCTCCTACAGCCATGACGTACAGCCTGCGGTCTGACTTTCAGACGGCAGGTTTTTTTGTACCGCGGAGCCGCGCAAGGATGCACGCACTTCGCGCACCAACCACACAGGAGGAGAGATCATCATGCAGATGACCGGCGCAAGGATCGTGATGGAATGTCTGCTGGAGCAGGGTGTCGATACGGTATTCGGCTACCCCGGCGGCACGATTCTCAACGTCTACGATGAACTGTACAACTACGAGGGCCGCATCAAGCACATTCTGACCGCCCACGAGCAGGGCGCGTGCCATGCGGCAGACGGCTATGCCCGTTCCACCGGCAAGGTGGGCGTGTGCTTTGCCACCTCCGG
>JBJEUL010000111.1:0-22362 GCA_051883835.1 Aristaeellaceae bacterium | reverse complement strand
TGCAGCTCGCCAATCTCCTGCAAGTGGAACAGCGACTGCCGCGCAAAGGAGGACGGCGTATAGATGAGTCGCTCAGTCCTGACGGATTCACCCTGATACATAGGACAACACCTCAATAGGATTGTAGCAGGAATGCTGCAATCAGTCAATATAATGCTAACGGCAGGCAATATCCTATCTTTCATTCCGTGTGTGTTTTGCGTAATATAAGCATGTACTCTGTCAACCAATGGAGGTTTTAGCATATGAACAAAGTTGCACTGATTACCGGCATCACCGGTCAGGACGGTTCCTATCTCGCGGAGTTCCTGTTGGACAAGGGTTACGAGGTGCACGGCATCACCCGTCGTGCCTCCATCAGCAACACCGCCCGCATCGACCATCTGATGGGCAAAATCAAGCTGCATGACGGCGACCTGTCCGATTCCTCCAGCCTGATTCGCATCATCGGCGAAACCCAGCCCGATGAAATCTACAACCTCGCGGCCCAGAGCCATGTGCAGGTGTCCTTCGATGTGCCGGAGTATTCCGGCGATGTGGACGCGCTGGGCGTGCTGCGGGTGCTGGAGGCCGTGCGCATTCTGGGTCTGACGAAAAAAACCAAGGTTTATCAGGCGTCTACCTCCGAACTGTACGGCAAGGTGGAGGAGGTTCCCCAGCGGGAAACCACGCCCTTCCATCCCTATTCCCCCTATGCGGTGGCCAAGCAGTACGGCTTCTGGATGGTGAAGGAGTATCGCGAGGCCTACGGCATGTTCGCGGTGAACGGCATCCTGTTCAACCACGAGTCCGAGCGGCGCGGCGAAAACTTTGTCACCCGCAAGATTACCCTGGCGGCCGGCCGCATTGCCGAGGGCATTCAGGATCACCTCGAACTGGGCAACATGGACAGCCTGCGCGACTGGGGCTACGCCAAGGATTATGTGGAGTGCATGTGGCTCATCATGCAGCAGGAGAAGCCGGAGGATTTCGTCATTGCGACCGGCGTGCAGCACACCGTCCGCGACTTCACCGAGAAGGCTTTCGCCGCCAACGGCATCACCATCCGCTGGGAAGGCACGGGCATTGACGAAAAGGGCTACGATGCCGAAACCGGCAAGATGCTGGTGTGCGTGAACCCGCAGTGGTTCCGTCCCACCGATGTGGACAACCTGTGGGGCGACCCCACCAAGGCCAAAACTGTGCTGGGCTGGAATCCGCAAAAGACCAGCTACGAGGAACTGGTGCGCATCATGGCCGAGCACGACCGCAAGCTGGCCAAGCGCGAAAAGGCCATGCTGAACGCCTGAATGAGTGAAGAAGGTACAGGACAATGATGGAGAAAAACGCGAAAATCTATGTGGCAGGCCACCGGGGCATGGTGGGCTCCGCCATCGTCCGGGAGCTGGAACGCCAGGGCTACACCAACCTCATCACCCGCACCCACAGGGAGCTTGACCTGTGCCGTCAGGACGCGGTGGAAGCCTTCTTTGCGCAGGAAAAGCCGGAGTATGTGTTCCTGGCCGCTGCCAAGGTGGGCGGCATCGTCGCCAACCAGAGCGCGCTGGCGGATTTCATGTATGACAACATGATGCTGGAGATGAACGTCATCCACGCTGCATGGCGTAATGGCTGCAAAAAGCTGGAGTTCCTGGGCTCCTCCTGCATCTATCCCCGCATGGCCCCTCAGCCCATGCCGGAAAGCTGCCTGCTGACCAGCGAGCTGGAAAAGACCAATGAAGCCTACGCGCTGGCGAAAATCAGCGGCCTGAAATACTGCGAGTTCCTGAACCGGCAGTACGGCACGGATTACATCAGCGTCATGCCCACCAATCTGTACGGCCCCAATGACAACTATCACCCCACCCACAGCCATGTACTGCCCGCGCTGATTCGCCGCTTCCACGAAGCGAAGATGGAGGGCAAGGAATCCGTGACCTGCTGGGGTGACGGCTCTCCCCTGCGGGAGTTCCTGTATGTGGATGACCTCGCCAACCTGTGCGTGTTCCTGATGAACCACTACTCCGGCAACGAAACCGTCAACGCCGGTACCGGCAAGGAGCTGACCATCCGGGAGCTGACCGAGCTGGTGGCGAAGGTTGTGGGCTATACGGGCAAAATTGAGTGGGACACCACCAAGCCCAACGGCACGCCCCGGAAGCTCCTGGATGTGAGCAAGGCCACGAAGCTGGGCTGGACGTACAAGACGGAATTGGAGGACGGTATCCGCCTGTCCTACGAGGACTTCCTGAACAATCCCATGCGTGCGGAACGCTGAGAGGAGGCACCTATGCATCTGGTACTGCTTTCCGGCGGCTCGGGCAAGCGGCTGTGGCCCCTGTCCAATGAGATTCGCTCCAAGCAATTCATCAAGATTTTCCCGGATGGCAAGGGCGGCTATGAGTCCATGGTGCAGCGGGTGTACCGTCAAATCCGCAGCGTGGACGCGCAGGGCAGCGTGACCATTGCCACTTCCAAGACGCAGGTATCCGCCATCCGCAACCAGCTGGGCGACAGCGTGGGCGTGTGCGTGGAGCCCTGCCGCCGGGATACCTTCCCGGCCATTGCGCTGGCTACGGCCTATCTGCATGACGTGCAGGGCGTGAGCCTGGACGAGGCTGTGGTGGTCTGCCCGGTTGACCCCTATGTCAACGAGGATTATTTCGTTGCGCTCAAGCGTCTGGCCGAGCTGGCGGAGCAGGGCGGGGCGAATCTCTCCCTGCTGGGCGTGGAGCCGACCTATCCCAGTGAAAAATACGGGTACATCATCCCTGAAAGCACGGACAGCGTGAGCCGCGTCAGCACCTTCAAGGAAAAGCCGGACGTGGAAACCGCGAAGCAGTACCTTGCACAGGGCGCGCTGTGGAACGGCGGCGTGTTCGCCTACCGGCTGCGGTATGTGCTTGACCGCGCTCATGAGCTGATTGACTTCACCGACTACCATGACCTGCTGGCCCAATACGACACCCTGACGAAAATCAGCTTTGACTACGCGGTGGTGGAGCATGAAAGCAGCATTCAGGTGCTGCGCTTTGCTGGGCAGTGGGTTGATTTGGGCAGCTGGAACACCCTGACGGAAGCCATGGGTCAGACCAGCGTGGGCAATGTGCGCATGAACGACACCTGCGAGAACCTGCATGTGATCAACGAGCTGAACGTGCCGGTGCTGTGCATGGGGCTGAAGGACATGGTGGTTACCGCCAGCCCGGACGGCATTCTGGTATCGGACAAGCATCAGTCCAGCTACATCAAGCCCTTTGTGGATGACATCCACCAGCAGGTCATGTACGCCGAAAAGAGCTGGGGCAGCTTCAACATTCTGGATGTGGAGGACGAGAGCCTGACCATCAAGATTACGCTGCTGCCGGGCCATCGCCTGCACTACCACAGCCATGAGCACCGCGACGAAACCTGGACGGTGGTCAGCGGCGAGGGTGTGGCGGTGCTGGATGACGCCGAGGTACAGCTGCATCCGGGCACCATGCTGCGCCTGCCCGCAGGCTGCCGGCATACCCTGATGGCCCGCACGGAGATGACGGTCATCGAGGTGCAGATAGGCGAGAACATTTCCAGCAGCGACAAGCGCAAGTATTCGCTGGAGCAGCGGTACGGCAAGCATCTGTAATCCATGCAGGCATCGGCACGGTTTGGCCATGGTGGCACATGGTCATACCGTGCCGATGCGTCCCTATTGGATTGGCAATCACCTGTGTTCAGCGTGACAATCTGCTCAGACATGGTTTTCAGGCACCGCTCGAAGGGGACGTGCAGCAACGCCATTCGACCAGCAGCCTGCCATGTCTCTTTTTTGCGCACTGGATAACGGGAAATCAGTCGGACACCCCGCAAAAGGCTTCCACTCGCACATGGACATTCTGCTGTAGATTCCGATAAAAAAACTGATAGTCATAGAGGTGGTACACCCCGTCCGGGAAAAGGGAATTGGTGTAATCGGATGGGAGAATATCCGTTGCGATCAGACTGCCGCGTTCCGGGTCAAGATACGCGCCGGTCAGCTGCGCCGCTTCCGCCTGTATGCTGCCGCTGTAATCCGTCAAGCAGGCCCCGAGATTCATGGACTTGTCCGCAGGCGTGCTGTCGGTTTTCCAGTTGAGCGGATTGATTCCGTATGTATGGATGCCTTTGGGCAGGATGAGCGATTCCTCCACGCCCACAGCTTCGGTGTTGAACGAAATGATGACGCCGGTATCCGTCTCGCCCTGTGCCATTTTCAGCTGCGGATAAGCCTGCAAATCCTCATCGGTGATTCGCCACCCAATGCAGTACGCCGCCACAAGGCTTTCACTGAGGCCCGCATGGCCATACAGGTCCTTCATCAGCCGCAGAACCATATCCGAGCCCTGTGAAAAGCCTGCCAGCACCACCGGTCTGCCCTGGTTGTAGTGCTCCATGTAGTAGAGAAAGGCATCGCGCACGTCAGCGTACGCCGTTTCCAAATACGGCTCCGCCTCCTGGGCACTCAAGGCATAAGCGGGAAACGTGACCTGCCGATAATAGGGCGCATAAAGTCTCGTATCGCTTTCATAGATGCCCCGCTCCATATTAAGCGCACCGAGAAACCTCGCCTTTGTCGCTTCATCCTCCAGCGACATATTGTAGTTGCCGTTCTTCCCCATATCCACGGTGGGACAGACGAGGAACAGGTCTGCCTTTTGCTCCTCTCCCACGCCGAGATACGCCCAATTGGATGGGTCGGCATAGAGGGAATCCGCCTGTGCGGTCGGCAGAGCTTGCGCCTGCATGGGGACATCCGCCTTCGCCTGTCCGTATCCGGGGCCGAGCAGCAGGCATAGAATGAGCAGACAGGCCAGCATTCTTCGTTTGAAATCCATCATGTTCCCTCCAACAGCCTATTTTCGCGCAGGATGGACCCGCGCCATCAGGACGCACCATCATACTCGCGCATCCTGATGGATTCCTTTTGTTTGTTGTCCGGGGAATCTTTTTCCATTATAGCCCATATCGGGGAAAATGAACAGCAGAACTTGACCGCGAACGCTTGCAGACGCCCCTGCTGGATATGGCCATGCAGCGGAACTTTTTGTGTTTTCATGGCAGCAGGAAAAAGCGTGGGCACAGCGAAATCTTCATGGCAGACAACAGGATACACAAGGAGGAAAAGCATCATGAACGTATCTGCTCACCGTGCCTTCGGGTTGATGAAGGAGCTGGCCTTTGAGCGCGTCAGCTGCTCGGAGGCGGAGCAAAGGGCCGCCGCAAGGCTCCTGGAGGAAGCGCGCGCCGCCGGACTCCAGGCGCAGCTGGAGGAATTCACCGTCAAGTGCGGCAGGGTCAGCCATGCCCGGCTCACCGTGACCGCGCCCTTCCACAAGGAATTCGAGGTCACCGGCTACGAGCGGGCGGCCTCCACCCCCGCAGGCGGCATGGAGCTGCCCTTCTATTATGCCGAAAACGTCACCGACGTGCATTTGCAGCAGGTGAAGGGCAAGGCGGTGCTGATCAACGGCCGCCTGCGCCGCAAGGATTACGAGAAGCTGCGCAAGGCCGAAGCCGCAGCGGTGCTGACCTTCTCCGGCACGACCATCGACCGCCGGAGCGAGACGGACTGCGATATCCGCAAGCTCCGGGAGACCCTCACGGAGGATTTCGGGGCCATCCCCGCGCTGAACATGCGGGCGGCGGACGCGGCGGAAATGGTGCGCCGGGGAACACAGACTGTCCGCATTGAGCTGACAGGAGAGGACTACGACGGCGTGAGCCGGAACGTGTGCGCGATGATTGAAGGCCGGGAAAAGCCGGAGGAAATCATCTCCTTCGGTGCGCACTACGACAGCGTGTATTTCTCCACCGGCGTGTATGACAACATGTCCGGCAGTGCCATCGTCATGGAGCTTGCGCGGTACTTTGCGGCCCATCCGCCCCGCCGCACCATGCGCTTCAACTGGTACGGCTCGGAGGAGCAGGGGCTGCTGGGCTCCAAGGCCTGGGTGGCCGCCCATGAGGATGAGCTGAACAGGCATGTGCTGATGATCAACCTGGACGTGGCTGCGGCGACCCTGGGCAAGAACGTGGCCCCGGTGCTGGGCACGGAAGCAGCGGCCAGCTATGTGGCCGGGCTGATGAAGGAACTGGGCGTGGCCTGCGAGACGAAGCTGGACATCTACTCCAGCGACTGCATCCCCTTTGCGGACAAGGGCGTGCCGGCGGTGAACCTGTGCCGCTTCGGCGCGGAGGGTGCGAACTACATCCACGACCGCCGGGACAGCCTGCGCAGCGGCTATCTGGATGAGAAGGCCCTTGACATCACCCTCCGGCAGGCACTTTTCCTGGCCCAAAGGGTGGACGGCGCGGCAGCCTTCCCCATTGAGCGGAAGATTGCCGACGAAATCCGCACGAAGGTGGACGAGTACCTGTTCAAAAAGAAGGACAAGGCGTAAGGCATGCCCTGTCCCGGCCCCGGCACGTTCGGCATGTGCCGGGGTCTTTTTTCATCCGCGCAGCCCTTTCTCTTGACAACCGCGCACCGGGGTGCTATGGTGATGCTAACCATTGCAGCGGGATGGCAAGGCCACAGGGCGACAGCTGGCGGGCATTGCCGCCGCAGAGAATTCCTTCATTCCCCGGGATGGATTTCATCCTGCTTTCCGGGCGTACAGCCTTGTTCAGCCGGTGTGAGCGTCCCGGCCCTATCAGCTCAGTCAGGAAGGTCAACATGCAGAAAAACGAAACCTCTTACTTTCACAGCAAGGTGTTTATCCGGCTGTTTCTGTCCTATGTGCTGATCATCGTGGTGTTCCTGGGGGTGTACACCGCCACGTATCTGCTGGCGTCCTCCTCCTTCCACCGGGAGATGGTGGAGCGGGAGATGCAGCAGAAGGCCGATGCCTGGGGCATGCGGATGGACCAGCAGCTGCTGACGGCGCAGAACGTGTGCGCCGCCGTCAACACCTCGGAGAACTGCCGCAGCATCCTGCAAACGGTCTATGTGGAGGGCCGCACCATCGACGCCATGCAGCTCTACAAGATGCTCAACGAGCTCAAGCGCATCAAGGGCGCCACCTCCAACATCAACCTGTACACGCTGATGCTCGCCTTCCAGAACGACAACCGGCTGTACACCGCCGGGTCGGTGATCTCCGTGGAGGGGAAATGTGCCCTGCTGGAGGAGCGGCCCTATATCGGGGTGACCACAGTGTCCCGGCTGCTGGGGGTCAGCAACGCCGGCAGCGTCGTGATGAACAAGGAATACCTGATCTATGCCGATGACTACACCGCCTTCAACTATTCCGCCTACCCAGACGGCACCGCCGCCAAGGGCACGGTGCTGGTGCTGCTGGAGCTGAGCGGGCTAAAGACCATGGCTCAGGAGGCACTGGCGGACGCAGCAGGCTTCCGTATCCTGTACGGGGATACGGCCTTCATGACCGGCGGCAATGAGACGGACTACGCCTTCACGGCCGAGAGCATGGTGTCCTCCCGGTTGAAGTACCGTATTTACGTCCCCGCGTCAGCCTTTGCGCCGCCGCTTCTGCGCTCGGTGGTGATTCCGGTGCTGGGGCTGGCGTTGCTGGGGCTGCTGTTCATCTGGGCAACGTACTGCATGTCGAAGAAGTACTATCAGCCCATCGGCAGCATCGGCCAGATGATTGAGCGCACCGGCGGGAACAGCAATGAGATTGACGACATCCTGGAGGGCATCCGGGGGCTCATCGGTGAGCGCAACGGCTACCGGGAGCGCATGGTGACGATTACCCCCTACGCCCGACAGGGGATGCTCCACTCCCTGCTGGGCGGCGGGGTGAACCAGCAGCAGCTGGAGGTCTTTACCGACGAGCAGTTCATCGGCCTGAGCAAGGCCTGCTTTATGCTGGCACTGGTGAACGTAGCCGGGAGCGACGTGACCGTGCAGCAGTACCAGGATGCCCAGGAGCTGATCACCCACGTATGCCATGAAATGTCCACCGACGAGCATGCCGTGGTCTGCTGCCCCAAGAATGCGCAGAACCTGTTCGTCATCGTTGGCAGCGACGATGAAAAGGGCATGGAGGATCAGTTCTACCAGCTGTACCAGCGGATTGTAGAGGCTCTGGACGATCCCCGCTATGCGGTGACCATCGGCGTGAGCCGCCTGGAGAACGATCTGGAGGCCCTGCAGGGTGCCTGCAAGGATGCCGAGCGCGCACTGGAGCAGATGCTCACCGGCGGGCGCAGCAGCGTGTACTTCCACGAGTCCCCCGAGGAAAGTGGGGAACGGTGCTACTTCTTCCCCAAGGACACCCTCAAGCGCATGATTCGCGGCCTGAAGGAGGGGGATCTCGCCTCCCTGCAGGCCATGCTGGATGAAATCTACCGCCGCAACGTGCAGGAGGCCGATCTGCCTCCGTCGGAAATCCGCCTGATGGTGGACGAGCTGCACGTGACCATCCGCAGCGCACTGCGGGATGTGTACGGCCTGAGCACCACCCACATCCAGATGGAACGCATCCGCGAGGCTGCCACCATTGACGAAATCTTCGCCTACTACCGCACGGTGTTCGCCACGGCCCTGAAGGAGAGCCGCGAAACCGAGGGCGGTGATGAGCGGGCACTGGAGAAGGAAATCTGCCTTTACATCGAGGAGAACCTGTGCAGTCCGGAGCTGTCCCTGAACAGCCTGGCCGACCGCTTCGGCGTATCCACCAAGATGATTAGCCTCATCTGCAAGAACGCCTACGGCAAGACCTTCCTGCAGCATGTACGGGACCAGCAGATTCACCGGGCGGTGCATTTGCTCCAGAGCACTGATGCGCCCCTGGAGGACATCGCCACCCAATGCGGCTTCACCAACCTTCTGACCTTCCGGCGCAACTTCAAGGCTGTCATGGGCTGCAACCCCAGCGATATGCGCAAGTAAGTCCTGCGGCATGTCGCCAATGTTCAAAAAAAGCCCCGTTTTTCCATGCTCCATCGGTTTTGATGCATCAAAAAAGGGAGCGGATTGGGTGCAGGCACGAATTGATGCTTGCCAGTCCGAGCCCTTTTTTGTATGCTTTTCTTGTCTTTGATGGACGTTGGACGACCAGTTAAAACAAGCATCATCATTTCCGCACGAAGGAGGGGATGGCATCTTGGCACAGGCAAAGGCAACTGCGGCCCGCATCGGGGAGAAAAAAACGCTCCGGCAGCTGGTCATCCGCGACAGGTATCTGCTGCTGATGTTCCTGCCGGTATTCATCTTCTATATCATTTTCTGCTATCTGCCCATGGCAGGCCTGGCTATGGCCTTCCAGGATTTCAAGATGGGCAGCGGCTTTGTGGGCGTGTTCACCAGCCAGTGGGTGGGCCTGAAGTGGTTCAAGCAATTCTTCAACTCGGTCTTTGCCTGGCGGCTGATTCGCAACACCTTCCTGCTGAGCTTCTACTCGCTGATTTTCGGCTTCCCGATTCCCATCATCTTCGCCATCTGCATCACCCAGCTGCGCAACCAGCGGGTGGCCAAGGTGGCGCAGGTCATCACTTATCTGCCCTACTTCATCTCCACCGTGGTGGTGGTGGGCATGATGACCAACTTCCTCTCCCCCTCCACGGGCATCATTAACCAAATCATCAAGGCCTGCGGCGGCAAGCCCATCAACTTCATGAGCAATCCCGCCTGGTTCCGCCGCCTGTATGTGATTTCCGGCTCCTGGCAGAGCTTCGGCTTCAACGCCATCATCTTCGTGGCGGCTATCATGGGCATTGACCCCTCCCTGTATGAGGCCATGAAGGTGGACGGTGCCTCCCGCTGGCAGCAGATTATCCACCTGATTCTTCCCATGATTGCCGACACGGTGATTCTGCTGCTCATCATGACCCTGGGCAACCTGCTGAACGTGGGCTTTGAGAAGGTCTACCTGATGTACAGCCCCGCGGTGTACGAGACCGGCGACGTCATCGCCACCTACGTGTACCGCCAGGGCATCGAGAACAAGAATTTCAGCTACGCCGCTGCGGTGGGTCTGTTCTATTCGGCTGTGGGCTTCGTGTTCGTGATGGCCTCCAACAGCCTGTCCCGCCGGATGACCGGTTCGTCGCTGTGGTAAGGAGGAATCGACCATGAGCAAAACGAGAAAGCCTGATTCCTTCCTGTCCGAGCGTCCGGGCGACAAGCTGCTGGACATTGTGATTTGGGTCATTGTGGCCTTTGCGGTGCTGGTGACGCTCTATCCCTTCCTGTATGTGGTGTCGGTGGCCTTCTCCGACGGCGGCGCGGTGGCCCGGGGCGAGGTGTACCTGTTCCCCAAGGGATTCTCCCTGGAAACCTTCAAGACCGTCATGGCCTACAAGCAGCTGTGGGTGGCCTACGGCAACACCGCCATCTACACCATTGCGGGCACCATCTGCAACATCATCTTCACCTGCCTGGGCGCGTATCCGCTGTCCCGCAAGCACTTTTTCCTCCGGCGGAAGCTGAACTTCTTCGTGGTGTTCACCATGTACTTCTCCGGCGGCCTGATTCCCACCTACATGGTGGTGACGGGTCTGGGCCTGTACAACAGCCGTCTGGCCATGATTCTGCCGGTGCTGGTGTCCACCTACAACATGATGATTTGCCGCTCCGCCATGGAATCCGTCCCCAACGACCTGTTCGAAAACGCCTCCCTGGAGGGTGCCAGCGACCTGTACATGCTCACGCACATTGCCGTGCCGCTGATTAAGCCCACGCTGGCCGTGCTGACGCTCTACTACGCCGTGGCCCGCTATAACGACTTCTTCAACGCCATGCTCTACCTGGGCAAGAGTGAGCTGCAGCCCCTGCAAATGTTCCTTAGGCGCATTCTGATTCTGTCCTCCTCGGAGATTTTGCAGCAGGCAGGCACATCGGGCGCGGCAGCGGCGGCGCAAAATACGCTGAAGATACGCTATGTCTGCATTGTGCTTGCCGCCGTCCCGATTTTCTGCATCACGCCCTTCGTGCAGAAATACCTCGTTTCCGGCACGATGCTGGGCGCGGTCAAGGGCTGAGACGGCACTTGGTTCGGCTGTTCCCTCGCACCCGGAACCCTTCTATATCCCCGGCTCAAAGCGTGCTGCAATGCGCGCATAAGCAATATGAGAAAGGAGACCCATTCCATGAAGACTCGTATCTTTGCCCTGGTACTGGCCCTGGCCATGCTGGTGAGCTGCGCCGCGCTGGCGGAGGCCCCCGGCATCCAGCCCCTGACGGACGCGGAAGGCGCAACCGTCAGCATGCTGGCGATGAACTCCTGGTACTCCACCGTTGACCTGTCCGACGCGGTGCTGCTCAAGGAAATCGCTTCCCGCGCCAACGTGACCGTGCAGTGGAACCTGATCGACCCCACCATCTACGCCGACACCGTCAGCCCCATGCTGGCCTCCGGTCAGGATCTGCCTGACATCATCCAGCTCCCCGACACCGACAACAACATGACCTACCTGTCCACCGGCATGTTCGTCAAGCTGGACGAGTACTTCGACCTGATGCCCAACTACGTGGACTTCCTGGAGAAGAACCCCTTCATCAAGGCTTCCCTGACCGCCGTGGACGGCCACATCTACTATGTGCCCCAGACCGTGGTCACCTCCTCCTATCAGCCCGTGCTGATGTACAACATGCCCTGGATCGAGAAGCTGGGCATTGAGGTTCCCTCCACCCTGGACGCCTTCGTGGAGATGCTGCGCATGTTCCGCGATCAGGACATGAACGGCAACGGCGACACCACCGACGAGGTGCCCATGTCCATCCAGTCCGCCTTCCTGCCCTATGCCTTCGGCCCGGCCTTCGGTCTGGATCTGGTCAGCGGCTTCTACGCCGATGACGAGGGCGTTGTGCACTACGCCGCCTACGAGTCCGAGAACTACAAGGCTTACCTGTCCTTCCTGCACGGCCTGTACGAGGAAGGCCTGCTGGAGGTTGAATTCACCTCCCTCAACCGCGACCAGATCACCGAGCGCTGCGCCAACGACCGCACCGGCGTGACCTACGACTTCTCCTGGCAGATGTCCAACCTGTACTCCGCCCAGTATCCCAACTACGACGGCACCGAGGGCATCATCGTGGGCGTGCCTCCGCTCTCCGGCGAGTATCAGGGCGCTTACATCGGCCGCAACCCCGTCTCCGGCGTGTTCGGCGTGAACGTGAAGGCCAAGGATGTTGAGCTGGCCGTGAAGTTCCTGGATGCCGCCATGTCCGAGGAAGCCCAGGACCTGTACGTCTGGGGCATGGAAGGCCTGACCTACACCGTCAAGGAGGACGGCTCCCGCGAGTATCTGCCCAAGTGCACCGAGGATGCCATCTGGTATCAGGGTCTGGGCATCAACGCCCCCAACATGCCCTCCCAGCAGTCTGCTGAGGCGACCGCCGTGCTGCTGCCCGACTGGCACGTGAAGGCCATCTACGAGCAGGAGATGCCCTATGCCCGTTCTCCCTTCCCGAACGTGTACTCCACCGAGGATGAGGTGTCCGTCATCTCCATGTACCTGACCGACCTGACCACCTATGTGGACGAGCGCGCCGTGGCCTTCATCTGCGGCTACGCCTCCATCGAGGATGAGTTCGATGCCTACATTGCGACCCTCCAGGGCATGCAGGTGGAAGAGCTGATTAAGGTCAAGCAGGCTCAGTACGACCGCTTCGCGGCTGCGCTGAAGTAATCCTCTGACGGGTATCAGCAGGGGTTGTCTCGCTAAGAGGCAACCCCTTTTTCGCATGTCTGCACACCGGCTGATGCGCAGTCCCCCGGACAGGCCAGCCACGGTGCCGCTGCGGTGCAGTGCCTTGCTGCTGTCGGTTCCTGAGAAGCCATGCTCCCGGATATCGACACCGGGAACATATTCTGCTATAATCAAGGCAAAAACCGGCAGAGGAGGATTTCAGCGTGAACGCAACGCTTCGTGCGGATGCCGACGCGATTGTCGCTGCGGCCATCCGGGCCGTTCAGCCGGATGAGGCGGTGGCCCGGGCTCTGACCCACGCAGACTTTCCCGGGCGGGTGCTGCTGGTGGCTGCGGGCAAAGCGGCCTGGCAGATGGCCAAGGCTGCCCTGGACTGCCTGGGCGAACGGATTGAGCAGGGTGTGGTATGCACCAAATACGGGCATGTGATGGGCCCGCTTCCCCGGATAGCCTGCCATGAGGGTGGGCATCCCGTGCCGGATGAGCAATCCTTCCGGGCCACAGAGGCCGCGCTGGAACTGGTGCAGGGCCTGACAGCGCAGGACACGGTGCTGTTCCTGCTGTCCGGCGGCGGCTCGGCCTTGTTTGAAAAGCCCCTGATTGCCGGTGCCGAGCTGCAGGACATCACCGAACAGCTGCTGGCCAGCGGCGCGGATATTGTGGCAATCAACACCATCCGCAAGCGGCTTTCCGCGGTCAAGGGCGGACGCTTTGCCCAGCTGTGCAGTCCGGCCAGGGTCTATGCCATTGTCCTGTCGGACATTCTGGGGGATCCGCTGGACATGATTGCTTCCGGCCCCGCCTGTCCGGACAGCTCCACCTGTGCCCAGGCCCTGGCCATTGCCAACCGCTACGGTCTGCACCTGAGCGAGACGGCTCGGGCACTTCTCTCCAAGGAAACGCCCAAGGCACTGGACAACGTAACCACACAAATTACCGGAAGCGTCCGTGCGCTGTGTGCGGCTGCGGCCGCTGCTTGCCGCGAACTGGGCTATGAGCCGCTGCTGCTGACCGACCAGCTGTGCTGTCAGGCTCGGGAGGCTGGCAGCTTTCTGGCTTCCGCCGTGCGTACCCATGCCGGAGACGGCAAGCCCCTGGCCCTGCTGGCGGGGGGTGAAACGGTGGTCAAGCTGACGGGGCACGGCCTGGGCGGACGCAATCAGGAGCTGGCCCTCGCTGCGGCGGCAGGCATTGCGGGCATCCCCGGTGCAGCAGTGTTCAGTGTGGGCAGCGACGGCACCGATGGCCCCACGGATGCGGCGGGCGGCTATGTGGACGGCGACACGGCGGCACTTCTGGCGGCGCAGGGGCTGTCCATCGCGCAGGTGCTGGCGGACAACGATGCCTATCATGCCCTGCAAAAAACCGGCGGGCTGATCATCACCGGCCCTACCGGTACCAATGTGAACGATGTGGCCGTGGCACTTCTTCGCGGCGGCGCATGAGCCCTGCTCCGGAGGGAGGCCCTGGTCTCCCTTTTCCGTGGTTCTGACCGGGTGGGCGTGATGGATGTGGGCTATCTGGCAGAGCTGGCCCCTGCATGAGGACATGGCCCTCACCCCGCTGCAAGGACTGCACCGCACGCTGCAAAACCGAAATTCCCCAGTGGACAGAGGTGTCCACTTGCCACGATGTTGCTTGCCGCCGCGCCCGTGCGCTTGCATCATGGGCCGGTGTCGAGCAGGAGGACTCAATTGGAGGAGGCTACTATCATGAACGAGCAGGTCAAGGTGACCGTGGATGCGTCCAAGTGGATTGGCAAACTTCAGCATACCTGGAACTATATCGGCTATGATGAGTGCAACTATACCCATTCGCCGGGGGGCATGGAGCTGATTCGCAAGTTTGGTTCTCTGGAGAAGCCCTACTATATGCGCGCCCATCACATGCTCTGCACCGGCATCCTGCATGCCTTCTACAAGTGGGGCTCCACCAATGTGTACATCGAGGATGAACAGGGCCATCCCATGTACAACTATGATGTGATTGACCAGATGATGGACATCTGGCTGGGCAGCAACTGCAAGCCCTTCTTTGAGCTGGGCTTCATGCCCCGCGACCTGGCGGACCCCCGCGACGCGGAAAACGGCAAGTTCTATCAGGTGGCCTACGGCATCAGCGAATACCAGCGCGTGGGCTGGGCCATGCCCCCCAAGGACTACGGCAAGTGGTATGACCTGATTTACCATCTGGTGCTGCACCTGAAGGAGCGTTATGGTGAGAAGGAGGTGCGCACCTGGTACTTTGAGATGTGGAACGAGCCGGATATCTTCTACTGGCGCGGCACCCACGAGGAATTCTGCAAGCTCTACGATTATACCGAGGCCGCTGTCCATGCCGCCATGCCCGATGCCCGCTTCGGCGGCCCCGCCACCTGCGGCAACACAGGGCCGGAGGATCGTGCCAGCGTGTTCCTGCGCCGCTTCCTTCAGCATATCCGCGACGGCAAGAACTATTACAGCGGCAAGACCGGCACCCGCATCGACTTTACCACCTTCCACACCAAGGGTGGTGGCTACTGCTTTGACACCCTGGCCAAGAAGCAGATTCCTTCTGTGAAGGAGCTGCTGCTCAATGTGCAGACCCAGGGCACCATCATCAAGGAAATGGGCTACGGCGGCCTGGAGTGCGTGCTGTCCGAGGCCGATCCCGACGGATGGGCCGCCGGTGGCCGGTATGACAACTTCAACCTGAACTTCCGCAACACCGAGTATTACGCCTCCTATGTGATGTCCGCCTACAAGAACCTGTACGACCTGGCCGAGCAGATGGAGATGGATATCCGTCCCCTGGCCTGGGCCTTCATGTTTGAGGCAGAACGCTGCTTCGAGGGCACCCGTACCTTCACCACCCAGGGCATCGACAAGGCAGTATTCAACCTGTTCAAGTTCCTTGCCCGCATGGGTACCCAGCGTGTGGCACTGACTTCCACCCGCGACCTGAATCCCCTCATTTTCAAGGACCTCAACGGCACGGAGGAAGGCCCCGAGGTGGACGGCTGGGCCACCATGGACGGCGAGGACAAGCTGCAGGTGCTGCTGTACTGCCACCATGACGACTGGGATCGCAAGGAAACCTTCGACATTGACCTGTCCATGAAGAACCTGCCCATGGAAGGCAAGGTACAGGTGCGCCACCTGCGCATTGATGCCGAGCATTCCAACGCCTATGCCGAATGGCTGCGCCAGGGCAAGCCGAACTATCCCAATGTGGGCCAGCGCAAGGCGATTGTCGCCCGTTCCGGGTTGGAATACTGCGAGGCCCCCGAGGTTGTGATGGTGCATGAGGGCGTGCTGAACCGCTGCTTCACCCTGCCCACCCACGGCATTTCCCTGCTGGAAATCGTCAAAGCATGAAATCAGTCTGCCCCGGGCCGCAAAGACCCGGGGCAGACTGCATAGCATCGAGGATGCAGCATGGTTCATGGGACTTTCAAGCCAAAAGGTTCTGCATGGAAAGCTGGGAATTCGACGGGGCTGAAAAAGAGTACAGAAGGCCTTCTCATGGAAGCTGCTGAGACAACCATGAAGCACCCCACATGGGCGAAATACAGTCCCTGCAACGGTGCATTTGATGCCCTCCAGGCGAATGCGCCAGTCCTGAAACCCTTCCCTTCCCTCCCGAATGTCACGGCAAGGGTCGCTGACAAAACATCAGCGGCCCATGATGCGTTTTCAAATGGACAAGTCCACGGATTTGATATACCATGATGGCAAGACATGCGCTGCACCGCACCCTTCCAGACTGTCAGTAAGGAGAAGCACCATGAAAAACTGGAAATTCCACTTCGCGCCGCATATTCTGGAGCGCGGCCTTGATTACTTCGATGACGATGCTGTGACCAAGCTCGTGAAAACCTCCGAGGGCTATGAGGCCACCGTTGAAGGCAGTGAATGCTACCATGTGACCATTGCCCTTGCCAGCCAGCAGCCCGTATCCATGTCCTGTACCTGCCCCTATGCGGAGCGCGGAGAAAACTGCAAGCATATGGCGGCCGTCCTCTATGCCATTGAGCAGGAAGGCAATGGAGTTCCCATCTCTGGCGGCGCAGCAGCCGCAGACAGGGACGCGCTGTCCCTGCAAGAGCTGATTGACGCGCTGTCCGAGCATGAGCTGCGCCGTGTCCTGCATGACTATGCCGCCAGGGATGAAGCACTGCGCCACGAGCTGTTCGCCCGTTACGCGCCCATGCCCGATTCGCGCACCATGCTGCTGCTCAAGCGCGAGGTCGATCAGGCCGCAGCCCAGTGTGAGGATCGCCACGGCTATATTGATTATGACAGCGCAGGGGAATATGAAACAGCCATGTGTCAGATACTGGAGCATCGCGTTTCCCCGCTGATCGAACGCGGAGCCTATATGCAGGCCCTGGAGCTTTCCGCCTATATCTTCACGCAGGCAGACAGCGTTGATATCGACGACTCCGAGGGTGCCACCGCTGCCATCCTCAGCGCATGCTGTGACTGCTGGGCCGACATCCTGTCCCTTTGCAGCCCCCAGGAAAAAGAGCAGCTTTATGCCCGGCTCGAAGCACTGCTGGACACCGGCTTGATGGATTACAGCGAGGAGGTCCTCTCTGATTTTATCATGGAACACTTTGACAACAGGAACTTCCTGCTCAAAAAGCTGAAGCTGGTCGATGAAAAGCTCCGTCAGCATGACGTCAATTCGGATGCCCGCGCCGACTACGAGCTGCGCTGGCTGTTGACGGAACGTCTTTCCCTCATGAAGGATTTGCAGCTGCCGGAGAAGGACATCGACGCCTTTACCCAGCGTTACTATGCGCAGCCCTGCATACGACAGTATCTCATCGACTGTGCGATGGCCAATAACCGCATACCCGATGCCATCGCCCTCCTTGTGGAAAGCAGGCAGCTCGATCAGGGTACCCGTGATGCTGACTGTTACAGTGAAAAGCTGATTGACCTGTATCAGGCCCAGCACAATACCTCCGCCTACCTCAGCGAGCTGCGGGAATATGTTTTGCATACGGTCCAGCATCAGCTGACCTATGTTGCCAAATGGAAGGCTGCCGTTTCCGAAAAGGCATGGCTGTCCATCCGCGAGGAAATCCTGAGTGCAAAGTGCTGTGCGCCTATTCGACTGGCCCTTCTGGAGTCAGAGCAGCTGTATGACCGGCTGCTTCAGGAGGTGCTTGCCACCAAGGCTCTCCATACGCTTGAGCGATACGAGGCAACGCTCCGCCCGCTCTATCCCACTGAGCTGTTCCAGGCATGGAAAACCCATATCGCCCTGCTGGCCGAGCGTGCCTCCAACCGCCGGGAGTATGAAGTAGTCATGCAGTATCTGCGCAAGCTGCCCCAGTATCCCGGCGGTCAGGAGGCTGCCGAGCAGTTCGCCCGGACATGGCGAACCACCTATCGCCGCCGTTCCGCCATGATGGATGAAATGAAGAAGGCCGGTTTTTAATGCGGTCATCCGTCAGGCAATGACCTCATTCCGTTCATGCGGCGGGCATCGCTGCCTTTGGGGATGGCACGTATCCATCACATGGTCGCCCTGACTTTCCCGTCGCAGGTGATGATAGCCCTTTCCAGCCCGGCCATGCTCGCGGTTAGCCAGTCCTCCCGCACATTGGGATTCCGGCATCCGCTGCGATGAGTTCGGCCCTTGCAGCACCAGATGTGGTATATCTCCGCTTCCGCCCCCTTTGTACGGCAGGTTTTGCGCATATACGGCTTTCCGCAGGAGCCGCACAGGATGCGTCCATACCAGACATGTGAGTTGCCCTGCCTGCGTGCGCCGCCCTCCCGCACCTGCGCCTCCTCCCGCAGCCGTGCCTGCACCTTCTCCCACACCTCCCGGCTGATGATGGCTTCATGGTCGTCCGTGAGATAAGTCGTTGCATAGGGCATGGCTGCGTCAGGCCGTTTGGTCAGAAAGTCCTTCGGGGCCTTCTTTTGGAGTCTCTTGTCGCCCACATAGCTTTCGTTGGCGAGCAGCTCTTGAATGGCCGAGGGCGCAAAGCCCTGCTTCGAGCGCATCCTGCTCACCCCCTGCTCGTTCAGCTCCCGGCAGATTGCCCGTATCCCGGCCCCCTCTGCGTAGCGCATGAAGATATGCTGAACAATCCACGCATCCTCATTGGGGATGAATCGCCCGTCCTGGACATCATAGCCCAGCATCTGGTTTCTGTGCGGCGTATAGATGCCCGCTTCGACCCGGTGCCGGTTCGCGGTTTTCATGTTCTCGCTGATGGATCTGCTCTCATCCTGCGCAATGGCGCACATCAGCGAAAAAATCAGATTGCTGGTCGGGTCATCCGTGCGGATATGCTCCTTCTCAAAGAGTACCGTCACGTTCCTGGAGCGCAGCATCTCCACATACCGCTGGCATTCCACGATATTCCGGGAAAAGCGGGAGATGCTCTTGCACAGAATCATATCCATCTTCCCCGCCCGGGCATCCTCAATCATTTTCATGAAGCCCTCGCGCCTGGGGGCATTCAGACCTGACCGGGCATCTGTGTACAGCCCCGCGAACTCCCATGCGGGAGTTGAGCGGATGTAGCGTTCATAGACACGCTGCTGGACTTCCAGACTCTCCTCCTGCTCGGTCAGCTTCGTACTCACGCGGCAGTAGGCGGCCACGCGCAGCCGTCCCTGCTTTGCTGTTGCTTCGATTCTTCTAATCCGCATGCTTCGTCCTCCATCCTCACAGACCCATGGTGTATTTGCCCTTCGTCCGGGCTTCCCCTGCGCGCACCCTGTCCAGGTGCGCATTGTACCTTGCCGCCGCGGTTTCGGGGACGTAATGCGCATGCGGAGGATTCATCAGCAGGGGCAGCGCATCGCCGTCCTTCCAGCGCACCGTTACCCCATCATCCTCCAACGAAATACGCTCCACCAGCTCGTCCAGCCACCAGTAATCCACCTTCTCCGGCCGTGTGCCGAACTTTTTTTCATAGGCATTCAGCATGGCGGCATCCAGCATGTTCTGAATCAGCAGGTACTGCCCGCAGCCCTTGGGGCCATAGCAGCCCCAGCCGCCGTTTTGCAGGAGTTTTCCGCCGAAGTAGACCGGATAAAGGCCGCCATGCACCAGCGTCTGCCCGCAGCGCGGACAGCGGAGCATGGTGTCGTAGGGATAGCTGCTGTTGCCTGTCTTGACATCCCGCATCCGCGCAACCGCGGCAGCCTGCGCAAACAGATGCCTGTCGATGATGGCCGGATGCGCATTGCGAATGTGGTAAAGCGGCACCTCGCCCTTGTTTTTGACCTCCTTGTGGGTCAGGTGGCTCTCGATGTAGTGCTTTTGCAACACCACATCCCCGGTGTATTTTTCATTGCGGAGCATGCGGGTGAGCTGCATGGGCTTCCAGCAATCCCCGGCCGGCGGCGGTACATTGCGCGCCACCATGTCCCGCATGATGTTGCCGGGCATTTCCCCGTGGGCAAAGCGCGTGAAGATTTCCCGGACAATGGCCGCTTCCTCCGGGACGATGATGTACATGGCTTCCTCGGTGTGCCGGTAGCCGTAGATGGGGATGCGCCATTCCTTGCCCTCCTCGAACCGCTTGCGGATGCCCCACTTCACGTTCTCGCTGATGCTTCGGCTCTCCTCCTGCGCAAAGGCAGCCATCACCGTCAGGAGCATTTCGGAGATGGATTCGGCGGTGTCGATGCCCTCCTTCTCAAAATAGAGCTGCACGCCCATCGCTTGCAGCGCACGCACATAGTTCAGACAGTCCACGGTATTCCGGGCAAAGCGGCTGATGCTCTTGGTGATGATGTAGTCGATTTTCCCAGCCTTGCAGTCCGCAATCATCTGCTGGAATCCGGCGCGGTGCCGGGTGCTGGTGCCGCTGATGCCCTCATCCGTATACAGATGAACCAGCTCCCAGTCATCGTGGAGCGCGACCTGATGCGCAATGGCTGCCATTTGATGTTCCAGACTGCCCAGCTGTTCATCGCTGTCGGTGCTGACGCGGCAGTAGGCTGCCACGCGCTTCCTGACAGCATGCTCCTTGGGCGTGCCGTCAAAGCGAATGCTGATGGTTCTGCTGTTGGGTGCCTGTGCCGTTGTCTCCGGCGTATACGGGTTGACTGCGTTCGTGTTCATGTGACCGGCTCTCCTTTCCCTGCGGCAGTGCTTACGCATCCAGCTTCCAGCTTTCGTCCTGCATGGCCCTGCGCTTTTCCTCCGTCATGGGCATGTAGGAGAGCAAAAAGCCGCCGTCCATCATCTGCTGCACACGCTCAAACATCGCCCTGGAAACCAGCGGTTCATGGTGTTCTTCGATGTAGAATCTGTCCCGGTAGCCCCGATTCACCACCTGATGTCCGGGGGTCAGGCAGACCGTGCTGTGGGAGTAGTAATCCCCCTGGTACACCACATTGCGCAGCAGACGGTGCAGCCGCTTTTGCAGCCAGATGATGCCCGTGCCCTTTTGCTGCTCCATGGCGTTCAATTCGGTCAGAATCTCCGCGTAGGAATGCCCCTCTGCTGCCATGCGGAAAGCCGTCCTGACCCGCTGCGCTTCCTCCGGGTCAACCTGCCAGGTGCCATCCTCCGTGCGCGTATAGCCGTAAGCCGCGCGGCTGCTGGGCCGCCCGGTGGAAGCGCATTGCTCATGACTGCGGATGCTGTTCTGGCTGATGCTGTGGCTCTCCTCCTGCGCCAGGGCAGCGAGGATGCCAATCACCAAATCGCTCTTGCTGTCGTCCGTCCGCAAGCCTTCCTTTTCAAAATAGACCGTTACCTGCCATGTCCGAAGCCTGCGAATCAGCTCCACGCAGTCCGCCATGCTGCGGGCAAAGCGCGAAATGGACTTGGTGAGAATCAGGTCGACTTTCCCCGCCTTGCAGTCCCTGAGCAGCCGCTGAAGCTCCGGACGGCTGCTGGCCTTGAGGCCGCTTTTGCCCTTGTCGCCGTAGATGCCGACCAGCTCCATATCGGGTGCCCATTCAATCTTCTCGCGGTAATACCGCATCTGCGTTTCAAAGGAGCCTTCCTGCTCCTCCAGCTCGGTGCTCACGCGGCAATAGGCCGCGACCCGAAGCCTGCCGGTGGTTGAGTGGCCGTTCGTCCCCTGGATGCTGCTTTTCATGTGCTTCCTCTCCTTGCGTCAGGAGGGCGTTCCCCTCCGAGTTCATGACATGTATCACGCTTTTGAGCAGAGAAGTCAAGCAACAATCGCGCAAATCGCAGCAGAGCAGGGCAACAAGACCATTGGGCGTGATATCGCGGGGCAGAACGGAGCATCGCTGCGGAATGACCCTTGTCGATGCAGATGAGCATGATAGGCTGCGCTGAAAAGCAGCCAAACGCTTTTTTCCTTCCATCAGCAGCATACCGGTGTGTTTCCCTTGCAGGGAACGCACCGCTTTTTTTGTGCGCACCAGCTCCATGACAGCTGTTTGCAGAGGCAGAATCATACCATGGGGAAAAATAATACATTTCCCTTGATATAGATATGATTTCATAATGAAAAACAAGGGAAATGGGAATGATTCCAAAAGCACAAATTATTGGAGAAAAGCACTTGAAAAGCGGCTAAAATCCAATATAATAGAGGATGAACACATAAGCATGCATGGCTTGCCAATGTGGATGAAAAGAAACGCTACTGTCAGAATTATTTTGTACTTTGAGAATGATACAAGTAGCGATTTTCGCCCCTGGACATCGGTACATCCGCAAGGTGAACCGGCAGCGTCCTGAAAGAACATGAAGAAGGCGGATGATTTTGAGAAAGCGGATTATTCTGATAGCGGCAGCCCTGCT
>JBJEUL010000110.1:0-5250 GCA_051883835.1 Aristaeellaceae bacterium | reverse complement strand
CCTGCATGATGGGGCTGGCGATGGCCTTGGCCGCGCCGAAGCCCGCCACAGCCAGACCGGTGGCCAGGCCCTTGTTCTCAGAGAACCAGAGCATCAGCGTCTTGACGGGGGACAGGTAGCCGGTGCCCAGGCCCACGCCCATGATGAAGCCGTAGAACAGGAAGATACCAATCAGCACCAGCACATTGCCGGGATGTGCGCCGCCGTACCAGATGCACAGGCCGGTGCCCAGCATACCCGCGCTGAAGCAGATGGTTGCAATCAGGGAAGAACGATGGATGTTTTTTTCCACCACGTTGCCCAGGAAGGCCGCGCTCATGCCCAGGAAGAAGATGGCCAGGCTGAAGGCCCATTCGACATCGCTCTTGGCGAAGCCGATGTAGTTGGCGATCTCATTGCTGAACACAGACCAGCAGTACACCGTGCCGATACTGCAATGCAGCAGCAGCGCGGGGATCGCGCCCCGGATCCACTTGTTTTGACTCTTGATGACCATTGGTATCCTCCGCTCCTTCACGTCCGTCTGTGCAGTCACAGGAGTCGGCTGTACAGGCGTTTTTCCACAGGGCCGCGGCATATTCTGCCGACCTCCCCATATTGTTGACAGTATACCGTATTTTGGCCAGAAAATCAATCTGCAAATCACAACCTACCCCAAGGAATCGCGCCAGCGTCGAAGGGGTCAAGGGGCGATGCCCCTTGTTCGGTAGCAGGGGTGAAACCCCTGCGCAGGTCTGGGCGGCAGCCCAGCGCAATAGGTTCATATCATAAAAAGGGAAAAGCAAAAAGCGTGAGTTTCCAAGCAGACGACGAAGTTCGTCCGCGCCGGAAACGGCAGGTTCCATGGTCTTGCCAGAGGACCGCCCTTCCCTGCTCCACCCACAAAAACGCGGCGCACCCTCAGGCAACGCCGCATTTTCCTTATTGTGCGGAGGTCTGGATCAGCCCCTCCACCAGCCGGGGATTGCCCCCATCCGCCAGGAACTGGTCAATGGCCTCCTGAAGCTGCTCATGGAATTCCTCCAGACACAGCCCGTTCTCCATGATGTAGGTCGCCACCGGAATCCCCACATACCGCAGATGCCACGGCTCATAATTGATTTCCGTGATATCCTCTTTATCCGCCGGATAGCGGATGATGAAGCCGTACTCCTGACAGTGCGCCGCCATCCACTGGCACTCCTCCTCCCTGGCCATGTCGGAGTTCATGCCCCGGTCCGTCCAGTTGCGCGGCACCACGTCACAGCCCAGCCCCGTTTGATGGTCACTGGCCCCAGGCTTGCTGACCCAGCCGTCATCCTTGCCGCCATTCTTTTCCAGGCGGTTGTAATACATGGTGTTCTGCGTCTTGTAGGAGCGGTACGCGCTTTTCAGGTACAGCTTCTGCCCATCGGCCAGAGCCGCTTCCATCAGCTTCACCAGAGCGCGGGCGCATTCCTCCTGCAACTGCATGGTGCTGGAGGAGGCCTTGTTCACGCCGCCATTGGTGTTGTTGCCGTCCTTGTCCGTCTTGCGGCTGGGAATGGACACCAGCGGGCTGGGAACAAAGTCGCTGTCCAGCAGCACCTCCTTGTTCGCCAGACGAATCATCGCCGGATCCAGATCCATCAAATCCACCGGGAAGTTCCACGCCACATCATCATAGCTCACTTCCTCAAAGATGACGCCCGTGTCCTCCAGCGTGATTTCCATATCCTCCGCCGCCGCAAAGGCCAGCGTCAGGCACAGCACCAGCAACATCGCCGCCATGCGGATGATTGATTGCCTCATGGATTACTCCTCATTGCTCAGTCGGAACAGGGAGAATTCCCAGTCGCCATCATGGCCCTCTCCCACAAGCTGCACACCGCCGGGCAGCACGTCCGGCACCGGGGTCGGACTCACCAGCGGCACCTCCGTGGCCGTGATGCGCTGGGTTCTGTCACTGGGCTGCCAGGTGGCACGCACCGCGTCACTGCCCTCCGGCATCACATAGGCACCCACCGCTGCGTCCAGCTCCTGACGGAATACTTCCAGCGTGATGTTCCCCTGCGTGATATACTGCGCCACACTCTGCCCCACATAGCGCAGATGCCACGGCTCCGCCGCATGACCGGTCACATCCTCCTGTCCCTCGGGATAGCGGACAATGAAGCCAAAACGGGCACAGTTCGCCGTGACCCACTGTCCCTCCGCCGTGGCCAGCCAGTTCTCCGCCGTCAGGCCCTTGGTGCGCAGGGCCTTGTTGACCACCGTCACCGCCAGACCCGTCTGATAGTCGGACTGTCCCGGAAGCTCCGAAGGCGTGCCCCGGGCCACCATGCGCTCGTAGCGGCTGCCCTCATCCGCATAGGAGCGGTAGGCCTGACGCAGGTACAGCGTCACACCCTCTGTCTCAGCCGCCGTGAACATCTCCGCCAGCGCATCCAGCGCGGCATCCACCAGCAGCATGTTCGTGCTGGAAGCCAGATACAGTCCGCCGTTGTCATTGTTGCCCTGGTCGTCATTGTGCCGGGAGGGCACCGACTGGAGCATCAGCGGCACATAGGTTGCTGCCAGCGGCTCCGCAGCGGACGCCAGCATCAAATAACGGCTGTCCAGCCCCGACAGACCGGCCACTGCGGCCGATACGGGGGCAGGTGTTTCACTGGGCAGGAACATGTCGTCCTCCCCATCGGACAGAACCTGATCCATCTCCTCCGCGCCTGTCCAGCCCCAGCTCATCACCAGCAGCATGGCCAGCAGCAGTGCCAGCACTTTGCGAATCCTCTCCACCCTGACGCACCTCAATCCTCTGTGATGATTTTTCCGGTAACAATATCCAGCAATGTCTGGCCCCGAAGATCCACAAGATAGGTTTCCAGAGGCTGCTGGGCCTGCTCAATCAGCGCGGCGTTTTCCTTCCCCACATAGCGCACATGCCACGGCTCGTACTGGTAGCCCGTGACATCCTCCCAGCCCTCCTGATAGCGCAGGATGAAGCCGAACCGCCAGCAGTTTTCCCGCACCCATGCGCCGCCCTTGGTCGTGCCAAAGGATGCCGTCAGATTCGTCTTGCTTTTCTGCCCCACGTCCATGGCCAGCCCCAGCTGATGCTCGCTGGCCCCGGGCCGGGCAACATACTCGTCCGCCTTGGCCTTGCTGCCCACACGCTTGAGCTTGTTGTTGTAAATGGTGGCCTGCTTGCTGTAGCTGCGGTAGCCGCTGACAGAAGTCAGGGTCACGCCCGTTTCCTCCTTGCAGGCCGCGAACATTTCCTCCAGTGCGCTGGCGGCATCTGCCCGCATGCTGCGCAGCTGACCGGGCACATCCGCCTGACGGGTCTCGGGCACATAGTTCTGGCTGACCCGCCAGTCCCGGTTGACCAGAAACAGCAGCCCGTCCACATCATGCTGGGGTGCAGCCCTGTCCACTGCGCCGGACACCATCATGGTTCCCGCAGCCACCAGCGAGGCCAGCTCCTGCAAAAGCGTTGCCATGCTATCCTGTCCCGCTCCTTTTTGTCATCCTGCCTTGCCGCTGCCTGCCCGTCCAGACACGCAGCCATACGCCATCGCTTTATTATACCGCGAAATGCGCAGGAAACAAGCCAGCAGGTGTAAATTTTTCAAAACTTTGTCTGATTCGCCGCGCCGTCCCCGGGCGACAATACCGCCGAGGAGGCGAATCAATGTGAAAAGAACCCTTGTTGCAGCCTGTCTGGCCACGCTGATGCTGCTCACGCTCACCAGCTGCGCCGCCGGTACGGAACCGACCCCATCCCCTTCACCCTCAGCCGCCGTGACCCAAAGCCCGTCCACCGCGCCTGAAACCACAGGCGGCATGCTCCCGGACACATCCTCGGGCGTGATGCCCCAGGGCACCAATGAGCCCGGCACCAACGGTGCGACCACGGGCCTTGTCCCGGAGAATGCGGGCGTGACCACCGCAGCCGAAGCCCGTCAGGCGGTGGAAGCCATTGAGGATGAGCTGGAGCGGCTCAGCGAGGTCAAGGACGCGCAGGTGGTGCTGGCCGGAGACACCGCCGCTGTGGCCCTGACCTTCGACAGCCAGTATCAGGGCGGTCTGGATGACCGCATGCGCGAGATTGTCAAGGAACGCATTGACGGCGTGGTCAAGGGCATCAAAACCGTGGAAATCACCGAGGACGAGAGCCTGATGACCGAGCTGGAAAAGCTGGGTGACCGGCTGGAGGATGCAGCGGACATGACCGAAATCCGCCGGGAGCTGAACACGCTGCTGGATCGCATCACCGGCAAGAACAGTACCATGTAACCCAACTGTCATGCTTTTCCCTGCCCGTGCATATCATCAGGTGAACAGAACGCGACTGCTGCTGCGCTCCGCATCCGGCCATTGGCCGCTATGGGGGCGCGGCTGTGTTTTCCGCCGGTGGATGCGTCCTTTTCACCGCCGCCCTGCCCGGGTGTGCCGTCCGCCCCATGCAGGCGGTGACGGCATGCGCCGCCACGGCTGTGAGGAGGATGCTGCCCATCGGTTCGCAGGGCGTTCCATCAAGCCATCAGGCTCGCGGTGCATGGACGGGCCGGAGAGCGCGGAGGAGCAGGCCGCGCTTTTTTCTCGTCCTTGCCTGTCAGGGTGACGGCTTCGCCCTTTTTCCTGCGGTGGCAGGCCATGGCGGTGCAGGGGCGCACTGCCTTGTGTGCCTTGCATTGTCAGGGTATCTGTGCCGATTCTGCACAAGCTATCACCGAGAACAGGAGGTGAAGCAAGCATGAATCAGCAGTATCAGCGCAATCCGCAGGCGCAGGCGCAGCAGCAGCAACAGCAGCAGCCGGCCGGCGGCAACAGCACGCAGTCCCAGATGGTACCCGAAGCAAAGGCGGCCCTGGACAACATGAAGTTCGAGATTGCCCGCGAGCTGGGTGTCAATCTCAAGCAGGGCTACAACGGCGACCTGTCTGCCCGGGAGAACGGCTATGTAGGCGGCTACATGGTCAAGCGGCTCATCGAGCAGGCTGAACGCCAAATGGCCAACAAGTAACCCGCGACAATGAAGGAGGACAACCATCATGGTCAGCAACAATCAGTCCGGCAATCAGCAGGGTTCCATGGTTCCCGAGGCCCGCGACGCGCTGGAGAACATGAAGTATGAAATCGCCGGCGAGCTGGGCATCAACCTCAAGCAGGGCTACAACGGCGATTTGCCCTCCCGTCAGGCCGGGTACATCGGCGGCTACATGGTCAACCTACTGTAACCAGCAGAACCGTTTTGGGGCCTTCCCCGGCGATGGGCGGCGGCTGTCAGCT
>JBJEUL010000109.1:0-5291 GCA_051883835.1 Aristaeellaceae bacterium | reverse complement strand
TGCGCTGGGCTGCCGCCCAGACCTGCGCAGGGGTTTCACCCCTGCACCCCACAATGGGCATCGCCCCTTGACCCCTTTCCGCTGGCGCGATCCCTTGGAGGGGTTAGTGCTTGTTCTTTTGGTCGACCATGGCCTTGACCTTCATGGGCAGGCCCAACAGGTTGATGAAACCGGCGGAATCCTTGTGGCTGTACAGGTCATGGCTGTCACCAAAGGTCGCGATTTCCTCCATGTACAGGCTGTTGGGGCTCTTGACACCGGCGTTCATGCAGTTGCCCTTGTACAGCTTGAGCTTCACCGTGCCGTTGACAGCCTTCTGCGTGCTGTCCACAAAGGCGGACAGGGCCTCCCGCAGGGGCGTGTACCACATGCCGTCATACACCAGCTCGGCAAACTTGCCCGCCACCAGCTCCTTGTAGTGGCTGGTCTGCCGATCCAGGGTGATGGACTCCAGAATGCCATGGGCGGTGTAGAGCATGGTGCCGCCGGGTGTCTCGTACACGCCGCGGCTCTTCATGCCCACCAGACGGTTCTCCACCAGGTCAGCGCAGCCAACGCCGTTGCGGGCGGCAATCTCGTTGGCGCGGGTCAGCAGGTCAATGGCCTCCAGCTTCTCGCCGTTGATGGCCACCGGCACACCCTGCTCAAAGTCGATGGTCACATACTCCGCCTGATCGGGAGCTTTCTCGGGCGTGACCATGGTCAGCAGCAGATCCGCCGGGGGCTCGTTCCAGGGGTTCTCCAGATCCGCGCCCTCATGGCTGATATGCCAGATGTTGCGGTCCATGGAGTAGGGCCGATCCTTCTTCACGGGCACGGGGATGTTCCGGGCCTCGGCGTACTCGATTTCTTCCTCACGGGTCTTGATGTCCCAGATACGCCAGGGCGCGATGACCTGCATGGTGGGGTCAAAGGCCTTGATGGTCAGCTCAAAGCGCACCTGATCGTTGCCCTTGCCGGTGCAGCCGTGGCAGATGGCGGTGCAGTTCTCCTTGTGGGCGATTTCCACCAGACGCTTGGCAATCAGCGGACGGGCAAAGGAGGTACCCAGCAGATACTTGCCCTCATACACCGCGCCAGCCTTGAGCGTGGGCCAGATGAAGTCCTCGACAAACTCCTTGCGCAGATCCTCGATATACAGCTTTTCCGCGCCGCACTTCTTCGCCTTCTCGTGCAGGGGCTCCAGCTCCTCGCCCTGACCCACATCGCCTGCCACGCAAATCACGTCGCAGTCATAATTTTCCTTGAGCCACGGAACGATGATGGAGGTATCCAGACCGCCGGAATAAGCCAGCAGCACGCGCATCTTTGCCATAACTGTCAGTCTCCTCTTTGCTGTAGCAACATTCATATTTTGCCAGCCTTTGCTGAACGGGGGATAGTATACAACGGTTTGAATAAAAATGCAATACCTTTTTGAAAAAAAGTTGTCTGCCCTGTCAGGTGCACCGCCAGCAGCGGAGAAACTTGTCGTGTTCGCGTTGACAAGCACCGCCCGGAACAGTATCATATGGAAGGAACACTGCAAACAGGAGCGATTGATTCAAGCATGATTGTACTGGGCATCGACCCCGGCTACGCCCTGATGGGCTGGGGCGTGGTGGAAAGCCGCAGCGGACGGATGCGCCTGCTGGGCTATGGCTGTGTGGAGACCAAGGCCGGTGTCCCCATGCAGCACCGGCTGCGGACGCTGCAATTGGGCGTACGCAATCTGGTGGAAACCTACCAGCCCGATGAAGTGGCCTTCGAGGAGCTGTTCTTTGCGCAGAACGTGACCACTGCGCTGATGGTGGGGGCAGCAAGGGGGGCAGCCATCATCGAAGCTGCTGCTTATACAGAAAATCTGTATGAATATACGCCCATGCAAATCAAGCAGGCTGTCACCGGCTACGGCAAGGCGGACAAGAAGCAGGTGCAGCAAATGGTCAAGCTGCTGCTGGGCCTGCAGGAAATTCCCAAGCCGGACGATGCCGCCGACGCCATCGCCTGCGCCATCACCCACTGTCAGACCGGAGCCGCCCGGGAGCATTTCCGCATGAAGTGAGCCGGACGGCGTATCACAACAACAGCATCAATACGGAAGGAATCATGCCGCATGTATTCATTTATTGAAGGTCAGGTATGCGAAAAGGCCGGGGGCGAGCTGGTATTGCTGGCCGGGGGCGTTGGCTACTCGCTGAGCTGCTCCATGAATACCCTGCAAGCTGCGCCGCCCATCGGGGAGATCATGCGCTGCTATACATGGCTCTGTGTGCGGGAGGACGCGATGGAGCTGTTCGGCTTTGCCACCCGGGAGGAAAAGCAGATGTTCCTCTCCCTGACCTCGGTCAGCGGCATTGGCCCCAAGAGTGCACTGGCGATTCTCGGCTCCATGCCCCTGCGGGAGCTGAATCTGGCCATTCTGCTGGGGGATGTGACCGCACTGAGCCGCGTCCCCGGCATCGGCAAAAAGACAGCCCAGCGCATCGCCCTTGAGCTGAAGGACAAGGTCAGCCAGGCCGACGTGAACGCCCCCGACGCGCCCACCGCCGCCATTCCCCTGACCGCCGACAATGTGTCCGAAGCCCTCGAAGCCCTGCTCGCCCTTGGCTACACCGCCACCGAGGCCCGTAACGCCCTTTCTGGCATCAAGGACAAGACCGCTCCCGTCGACGACCTCATCCGTCACGCCCTCCGTTCCATGGCCGGCATGTAACATGTCCCGCGCCAGCGTCGAAAGGGTCAAGGGGCGATGCCCCTTGTTCGGTAGCAGGGGCAACGCCCCTGCGCAGGTCTGGGCGGCAGCCCAGCGTCCTCCGCACAACCAACTACGAGGTGTATATATGGAAGACAGATTCATGGCCGGTGGCTTTCAGTCCGAGGACAGCGCAGTCGAAATGAGCCTGCGCCCCCATACCCTTCGGGACTATGTGGGCCAGCAGCCCGTCAAGGACAGCCTGAACATCTACATTCAGGCCGCACTGACCCGGCATGACGCGCTGGATCATATGCTGCTCTACGGCCCTCCCGGTCTTGGCAAAACGACCCTCGCCTCCATCGTGGCCGCTGAAATGGGGCAGAATATCCGCATTACCTCCGGCCCCGCCATCGAGCGGCCCGGCGATTTGGCCTCCATCCTGGCCAACCTCAATCAGGGCGATGTGCTGTTCATCGATGAAATCCACCGTCTGTCCCGCTCCGTGGAGGAAGTGCTCTACCCCGCCATGGAGGACTTCGCCATCGACATCATGATTGGCAAGGGCCCCACCGCCCGCTCCATTCGCGTGGCTGTACCCAAATTCACCCTTGTGGGCGCAACCACCCGGGCAGGCATGCTCTCCGCGCCGCTGCGGGACCGCTTCGGCATCCTGTTCCGGCTGGAGCTGTACAAGCCGGAGGAGCTGGCCGCCATCGTGCGGCGCAGCGCGTCCATCCTGGAGGTAGCCGCCGAGCCGGAGGGCATCCTCGAAATTGCCCGCCGCAGCCGCGGTACGCCCCGCATCGCCAATCGCATGCTCAAGCGCGTGCGCGACTACGCGCAGGTCAAGGGCGGCGGTGTCATCACCCTCGATATTGCCCGGGAAGCCATCGCCATGCAGGGCGTGGACGAGCTGGGGCTGGACAAGGTGGACAGGGCCGTGCTCAGCTGCATGATGGATAAATTTGCCGGCGGCCCGGTGGGTCTTGATACCCTTGCCGCCACCACCGGCGAGGATGCTGCCACCATCGAGGATGTCTACGAGCCGTACCTGATGCAGCTGGGCTTCATCATGCGCACCCCCCGGGGCCGCGTCTGCACGCCCGCCGCATGGGAGCATATGAAGCGTACCATGCCCAACGCCGCCAGCGATGAGCAGCTCAAAATGGATATTTGACCATCCCGCAAGAAAGGCTGCACTGTAATGAAAACTGCTGATTTTGATTATAACCTTCCTGAGGAGCTGATTGCCCAGACCCCCGTGGAGCCCCGCGACCACAGCCGCCTGATGGTGGTGCATCGCGCCACGGGCGAGCGGGAGCATCGGCATTTCTACGACATCATCGACTATGTGCGCCCCGGTGACGCGCTGGTCATCAACGAAACGAAGGTCATCCCCGCCCGGCTGCTGGGCGTGAAGGAGGAAACCGGCGTGCCGGTGGAGGTGCTGCTGCTCCGGCGGCACAACGCCACGGACTGGGAGGCCCTCGTCCGCCCCGGGCGGCGGTTGAAGCCGGGAACGTTCTGCTCCTTCGGGGACGGCCTGCTGCGCGGTGAAATTCTGGACAACGTGCAGGAAATCGGCGGGCGAATCGTCCGCTTCCATTATGAAGGCGTGTTCGAGGAGCTGCTGGACAGGCTGGGCGAGATGCCCCTGCCCCCCTACATCCACGAGAAGCTGGCTGACCGCACCCGCTATCAGACCGTCTACGCCCGCAACGAGGGCAGTGCCGCCGCGCCCACGGCAGGCCTGCACTTCACGCCCGAGCTGATGGAGCGCATCCGGCAAAAGGGCGTGACCATCGTCCCCGTGACGCTGCATGTGGGGCTGGGCACCTTCCGCCCCGTACAGGTGGAGGACGTGAACAGCCATGTCATGCACAGCGAGTTCTACGAGGTCACGCAGGAGGCCGCCGATACCCTCAACCGCATCCGGGCGGCAGGGGGCCGGGTGATTTGCGTGGGCACCACCTCCGTGCGCACGCTGGAAACTGTGGCCACCGAGGACGGCGTGATTCACCCCGGCAGCGGCGATACGGCCATCTTCATTTATCCCGGCGTGATAATCAAGGCCGTGGATGCGCTGATTACCAATTTCCACCTGCCCCAAAGTACCCTGCTGATGCTCGTGAGCGCATTCATGGGCCGGGAAACCGCCCTGAGCGTCTATGAGGAGGCCGTCCGGGAGCGGTATCGGTTCTTCTCCTTCGGGGATGCCATGTTCATCGAATGAGCTTTTCCTGCTGAAATGGGGGGATTCGGACTGTTCTTTTCATGTATTTGTTTCAATTGCATGACAAAATGGACAGAATCCATGTAAAAATCGCGTAACCCCTTGACAGCCCCATGAAAAACGGCTAAAATAACCTTTGTCTAAGATAGATAGGCCGGTCTTGATGCGGGCCTTGCAGGCGTAGTTTAGTGGCAAAACTCCAGCTTCCCAAGCTGGCCTTGTGGGTTCGATTCCCATCGCCTGCTCCAACACCGCATCAACCGCCTGAAAAGGGAGAAGGCAGTCCCCTGCTTCCTTCCTCTCAACGCGAATCAACAAGGAGGAGATTCCCATGGCTAAGGAGCGTTACGAGCGCAAAAAGCCCCACGTGAACATTGGTAC
>JBJEUL010000108.1:0-22620 GCA_051883835.1 Aristaeellaceae bacterium | reverse complement strand
GGAGAAGAAAGCAATCCGCGTGGCCTACGGCGAGGCCATTGTGAAGCTCGCCGAGCATAATGACAAGGTGGTTGTGCTGGACGCTGACCTGGCTGCCGCCACCATGACCAACGGCTTCAAGAAGGCCTATCCCGAGCGTTTCTATGACTGCGGCATCGCCGAGGCCAACATGGTCGATATGGCTGCCGGCATGTCCACCATGGGGCTGATTCCCTTCTGCTCCACTTTCGCGGTGTTTGCTGGTCGCAGCTATGACCAGATCCGCAACGGTGTGTGCTATCCCAAGTTCAATGTGAAGTTCGGCTTCTCCCATGCGGGCATTACGCTGGGCGAGGACGGCGGCTCCCATCAGGCCATTGAGGACATCGCCATCATGCGCGTGCTGCCCAACATGACCGTGTTTGTTCCCGCCGATGCCAATGAGTGCTACAAGTGTGTGGAGGCTGCCGCGCAGATCAACGGCCCTGTGTACATCCGCACGGCCCGTCTGCCCTCTCCCGTGTATGACGAGCGTCCCTTCGAGGTGGGCAAGGGCAATGTCATCAAGGACGGCAAGGACTGCGTTATCTTCACCTGCGGCATTATGCTGGAGCACTGCCTGGAGGCTGTGCAGCTTCTGGCGGAGCAGGGCGTTGACGCGGCTCTGGTGTCCCATCACACCCTCAAGCCCTTCGACGAGGAAATCACCCGCGCCTATGCGGCCAAGTGCGGCAAGGTCTTTACGGTGGAAGAACACTCCATCATCGGCGGCCTGGGCGATGCTGTGGCATCTTCCCTGTGCGGCATGGGCCTGAAGCACTTCGAGAAGATTGGTATCAACGATGTGTTCGGTCAGTCCGGCAAGCCTGCTGACCTGCTGAAGGCCTATGGCCTCACCGGTGCGCAGATTGCTGAGCGTATCCTGAAGGCGTAAGCCAAAGCAAGCAAGGCGGCGTTCCTTCCAAGAGCCGGAGGAATGCCGCCTTTTTCATGGGAAAGGGGAGCAAACAGCATGGTTCGATGGGCGACAGAGGTTGATTTGCCAAGAATCAACGAGCTTCGCAAGCAGGTGAGTGACCTGCATGTACAGGGCAGGCCGGACGTATTTCACGGCTTTAGCCAGGAGCTTGCAGACAGGGCAGGGGAGCTGCTGACGCGGGAGGATGCTGGCATTGCTGTGTGCGAGCGGGATGGTGTCATTCAAGGCTTTGCTTCCATCCTGTATGTGGACAAGCCTGCAACTGCCTACAGGCATCCGGTGCATTACCTGCATATTGAGGAGTTCGGTGTGGATGCAGCCTGCCGCCGTCAGGGCGTGGGGCGGGAGCTGATGAACTGGCTCCGCGAGGATGCTGCGCAGAAGGGCTATACGCGCACAGAGCTGGATATGTGGGCTTTCAATGAAGGCGCACTGGCCTTCTATGAGTCGGTGGGCTTCAAGGTCTACCGCAAGTACCTGGAAGCGTTTACGGAGGAATAAACAAGCAGGCGGTACGCATGGAGGAATGTGCGTATCGCCTGTTTTGTTATCCTGTTACAGTTCAACCTCGGTCTCCAGCGTGAAACGCCGGTAAGTTTCGCCGTTCCGCTCCACGAGCTCATTCCACATGGAGGCCGGACGCACCCACAGTCCGCCGCCGCCCTGCAAGGCGCGGTAAACAACCATGTATTCGCCGGTTTCGGAATTGGTCGCTACACCGATGACCTGATACAGATTGCCCTTGAAGTGGCGATAGATGCCGGGCTTGATGTCGGGACGCTCATCAGAATACCTCATTTTAACACCTTCCTCAAAAAGTCCTTGGTTCGCTGTTGCTGCGGATTGCTGAAAATCGCATCGGGATGGCCTTCCTCCACGATCACGCCGCCATCCATGAAGATGACATGATCTGCCACTTCCCGGGCAAAGCCCATCTCATGGGTCACGACAGCCATGGTCATGCCGTCGTTGGCCAGCTGCTTCATCACGTCCAGCACCTCACCGACCATCTCGGGGTCAAGGGCGGAGGTTGGTTCGTCAAAGAGCATCACGTCAGGGTTCATGGCCAGTGCGCGGACAATGGCGATACGCTGCTGCTGGCCGCCGGACAGCTGCCGGGGATAGTTCTTCGCCTTATCCTGCAACCCTACACGGGTCAGCAGACGCATGGCATTTTCCTGTGCTTCCGCCTTGCTTTGATGCTTGAGCTTGGTGGGGCCAAGAATAATGTTGTCCATGATGGTCAGGTGGGGGAACAGGTTGAACTGCTGGAACACCATGCCCATCTTCATGCGGACGCGGTTGATGTTGCACTGCGGGGAGGTGATATCTTCCCCCTCAAAGGTGATGAGGCCACCAGTGGGCACCTCCAGCAGATTCAGGCAACGGAGCAGCGTGGTCTTGCCGGAGCCGGACGGGCCAATCAAGACCACCTTTTCGCCCTTGCGGATGTGCATGTCTACGCCGCGCAGCACTTGAAGGCTGCCGAAATCCTTTTGCAGATTCTTAACGGTTATCACTCTGACGCAGCCTCCTTTCCAGCTTGCCGACAAAGTAGGTGAGCAGCATGACCATCGCCAGATAAATCAGTGCCACAGCGATAAGGGGCATGAAGGGTGAGTAGGTCACGCCGCGGATGCGGTTGCCCGCGAAGGTCAAATCCATCACGGTGGCATAACCGGCAATGGAGGTTTCCTTCAGCAGGGTAATGAACTCATTGGCCAGGGTGGGCAGAACATTCTTGAACATCTGTGGCGCAATGATATACCACATGGTCTGGATGTAATGGAAGCCCAGACTGCTGCCTGCCTCGAACTGTCCCTTGTCAATGGACATGATGCCGCTGCGGAAAATTTCCGACACATACGCGCCTGAATTCAGGCCAAAGGACAGAGCAGCCACCAGCAGACCCTCACTGGACCAGGCAAAGACAACATAATACAGAATCAGCAGCTGAATGACCATGGGCGTGCCGCGAAGTACCGTGGTATAGATAATGCAGATGCGGTTCAGTACCGCCAGCACGCCCCGGGCCAACGGATTCTTCATGCGCTTGCCGTTCAAGTCCCATGTGCAGCGAATCATGGCGATGACAATGCCGATGAATACGCCGATAATGGTGGCATATACCGTCATGAGCAGCGTATTGCCCAAGCCCTTGACCAGCATCAGCCAGCGATCCTTTTCAATGAAATTCAGGATAAAGTCTGCTTTGATATTCTCAAACCAGGCAAGGATACCTTCCACCCTGTCAGCCTCCCTTGTGTGTACAGCATAAACGGAAAAGAAGGGAACGACACCTGCCGCTCCCTTCATTGGGCATGATGAGCTTACTCAGCCTTGATGTACTTGGCGATGATCTCCGCCACGGTGCCGTCGTCAATCAGCTTCTGCAGGGCGGCGTTGAACTTATCTACCAGCTCAGTGTTTTCCTTGGCGAAGCAGGCAGCATAGTCTTCCACCGCATAGGCGGAATCCAGAATGACCAGACCCTCGTTGGCAGCCACATAAGCCTTGGCAGGCTCGTTGTCGATAATCACGCAGTCCACCTTGCCGTTGAGCAGAGCCATGGTCGCATCGTTGCCGTTGTCAAACAGCACCACGCGCTCCACGCCGAACTCATCCTCAGCATAGATGTGACCAGTGGTCGCCATCTGCACGCCGACCTTGTAGGTCGCGCCTTCAGCAGCCAGATCGTCATAGGAAGCGATGGGGGAGCCTTCCTTCACGATGATGGACTGCACGCCGGTCGCATAGGACAGGGAGAACGCCACGTTCTTCAGACGCTCTTCAGTAACAGTCATGCCAGCCATGCCGAAGTCAGCCTTGCCGGAAGTCACGGCGTTGATGATGGCATTGAAGTCCATGTCCAGAATCTCCAGCTCATAGCCCATCTCAGCGCACACAGCCGCGGCAATCTCCGCGTCGATACCAACCACCTGGTCGCCTTCCACATACTCATAGGGCGGGAAGGAAGCATTGGTAGCCATGGACAGGGTTTCAGCCAGCGCAGACACGCTGGTCAGCAGCATCATCATGGAAAGAAAAACGGCAAACAGCTTTTTCATCGGAACAACCTCCTTATTGTTTAGGGAACGATGACGATTATACGCCCCAAGGTCACGAATGTCAATAGATTATTCATCATATTGTGCATAAAAATACAGAGGATGCACCGTGCCCTGCAGCATGCCGCCTGTTCATGGGCGGATGGTGCATCCTTGGCTGGCAAGATGGGCAGCATAGTCCGAGGGGAGAAATTTCGCGCCTTGGCAGGAAAGAAACGATGTGCCCACGAATACTATACATCATGCGCAAAGCTGGCTCATAAGGAACGCATGTGATGAAAAGGAGTGAATATCAATGGCAGATTTGTCCAAGGGCTTCAAGGATATCTGGATGAAGGGCATGGAGGCCATTAGCGATTCCGCTTCCAAGGTTGCCTCCAATACCCGCTACAAGATTAACGAGATGAATATGCTCAACCGTCGTCAGGAGATTCTTGCCGACTTTGGCACGAAGGCCTATGCACTTTGGCAGAAGGGCGAAAGCTTTCCGGATGAGCTGAATACGCTGCTTGGCGAGCTGGATCAGCTGGAAGCCGCACTCAATGAGATCCGTGCGGCCCGGGAGGCCAAAGCGGCAGCTCAGCAGGAAAAACAAGCCGCTGAGAAGGCTGCCGAGGAAGCTGTGAAAGAGCCTTCCAGCGAAAAGGAGGAAAAGCCGCTCACAGAGCCTGTGCCGGTGATAGAAACCAAGCATGTCGGAGAGTTTGTTGATGACGATGACATGACAGCGGAGAATCAGGAGGAGCCGGCTGCAAAATCTCCCTTTGCAAAGTCTCCCTTGGAAGAAAAGGCGGATGAACTTGCCGATCGGGTAAAGGATATGCTGACGGCAGTCGGCGGAACCCTTGGCGGGGTCATGGAACGTATGCGGAGTGCGGCCAGCGAAAAGAAAGCTGCTGCTCCGGAAAGACCCGCTGCGGATGCGCAGGAAGATGTGCCGGAGGAAGAAGCTGTTCCGACCATTCAGGTTGAGGAAGCCGCAGAGGAGCTGCCTGAGGAGCCGGATGACGGCCTGCAGGAGGAATCCACGGAGACCGGGCAATCTGACGATGGAAAGATTATCTACGAGTAATCCCGGTTTTATCGGAAACCAATTCACGTGTGCGCATCCTTTCCGTCCTTGCGGCGAGTTGCTGCGCTCAGTGAATTTTCTCGTTCAGCTTTGCCAGAACGATACGCGCTATATGAAAAGCTATATTTTGAATGATATCTAGATAGAACAGCCCTCCCTTTCGGTATCAGTATCAGCCGAAAGGGAGGGCTTTATGGATGTCAGCGGGTCAGTTCCTCTGGCGCGGGCCTTGGCCACGAAACATCAGCCAATCAGCGTGGTGGTGAAGCTGCCCTGCCAGCTGCTGCCGGGTGCCAGCAGCGTCACAAAGGGCTTGTCCTCGAAGTTGCCGCTCTCGCCCACAACGCCGGGCATGCCGTGCCAGGGCTCCAGGCACAGGTAGGGCGCATGCTTGTTGGGCATGGTCCACACAGCCAGCACTTCCATCTTCGGGAAGGAGAAGTCGATGCCCTTGCCGCTGGTCTTATGCACCAGCTTGACGCTGCGGCTCTTCAGCTCGGTGAAGATGAGCGCGTCCCGCTGGTCGAACAGTTCATAGGACAGGGGCAGGGTATCGCTGTTGTGGAAGCAGTCCAGGAACTCATAGCCGTCGATGCGTCCGCCGCCGGGGGCCAGATGATTCTTTCCTTCCTCCACCTGCGGGAACACCAGCTGGTAATCCGTGAAGGATGCACCTTCCTCCATGGGCACGCAGAAGCCGGGATGGCCGCCCACGCAGAAGGGCATGGTCTTGTCGGATTTGTTCTCCACCGTGAAGGTGGTGGTGTAGCCGTTGTCCAGCAGCGTGTAGGTTACATGGAACACGAAGTCGAAAGGATACATGGGCTTGCTTTCCTCGGTGGGGGTCAGGGCAAGCTCCACGAAGTCATCACCCTGCTTGACCACGGTGAAATCAGGATTGCGGGTGAAGCCGTGCTTGATCATGGGATACATTGTGCCGTCAATGCGGATGCCCTCCGGCGAGACCGAGCCGCACACAGGGAACAGTACCGGCGCATGCTGCGCCCACACATTGGGGTCGGCCTGCCACATGATCTCGCGGCCATCGGGGCCCTTGAAGGACGCCATCTGTGCACCGCGGAGCTGAACCTCCGCCGTGCAGGTACCATTGCTGAGACGAATGTTATCCATGGTGGATTCCTCCTTTGTGATATCAGGATCCTTCGATCCGGTGAAGCAGCGTATAATCCCGGGCACAATCCGCGTTGACCCAGTAGGCGGCATATTGTTCGCGCAGCAGAAGCGGTTCATCCGCAGCATGGGAAGGAGCATCAATCACCTTGCTTCCAGGGAGGACAGCCGTAACGTGACTGCTCACACGAGGGTCGTTGCTCTCGCTGTAGCTGTCCACAACCAGCAGCTGCTGCATGCCCGCAAGCTCCCGTACCGCCAGCAACGCGACAATATGTCCTACTCGAAGATTCGCCATGGCAACGCCCTGTTCCTCCCTGAGAAAGGCGACAAGGCGGGGAATGTCGTTTTCCAAACCGCCTCCGTGCCAGGCAAAGCCCATCCGCCGTGCCATGCCACAGCTTTCCAACCCGGCGAGTAATCCGGGCCTGTTGGTGCCGTCATCCCCTCTGCCGCCGCAGGCAACGGATAAATCAGCCATGGGTTCCGGTTCCCAAATTTGCCCGGTCATCCATTGCAGGCAGTGGCACAGCGCGAACACGCCGCAGCCGGAGTTGTGCAGCGTCTCGCCGCCGTGATAGGGGTAGGGATGTGTCCAGCCGGAATGACGTTGATTATGAAACAGCAGTGCGTGGCCCTCCACGTCCAATGGCATACTCATGGGTGACAGTATCATTGCATGCACCTCCGAAAGGCAGACGGCATAGAATACAGGAGAACAGGCAGAACAGGAGGTCGGTCAATGTGAAGGAAGCCGCGAAAACATCGCCCTTTGCCGCGATGAATCCCCGGGAACAGAAGGAACAGTGGATATGGTGGCAATGTCAGCATCCGGCCCATGCACAGGTGATGCAGGATGCTCTGGATACGCCCAGGCCTCTGCTGGATACGTCTGCCACGCCCAGGCAGGAGGAGGTGCAGCGGGAACTGCCGCCTGTACCCGCGCCGGTCATCCGCCATGGGCAGTATGATTCCGTGATTCGACGAATCAATCAGGCTCGGCAGCAGGCATCCGCTTACATCCCCTGCACAGCGTCCGTGATTCCAACGACGAAGCCTGAGGAATGCAAGCCAGAGACATCAAAGTGACGCTTTGTCAGCGGCATTCGGTGCGGACCAGCAAGGAAAGTACCTCCGTCAAGCTCAGCCCGTCAGCAATCAGCATGAAGCGCACTGCCAGTCAAGGCCAGTGCGCTTGTGCTTGCTCAAAGAGTCACAGATGCTTTTTCAGGATAGCAAGGCCCTGCTTCAGTTCATCCAGGGAGATGTTCAGCGGGGGCAGAAGGCGTACCTTTTCATGCGCGGTGAGCACCATCAGGCCATCCTTAAGACAGGCAGCGGCGACCTCGCTGGAGTTCTTGTCCGTGGCAATGCCCAGCATCAGGCCCTTGCCGGTGATGCCTTTGACACCGGGTACATCCGCCAGTTCGCTGCGGATGAAGGCTTCCCGTGCCTTCACACCATCGAAAATCTCATCGTTCAGGCGGCTGATGACGTTCAGGGCCGCTGCGGCGCACACGGGATTCCCGCCGAAGGTGCTGCCATGGTCGCCCTTGCCCAGCGTATGTTCGCACTTCTCACCCAGCAGGCACGCGCCGATGGGCAGTCCGCCGCCCAGTCCTTTGGCTGTGGTAACGACATCGGGCTGGATACCGTACTGCATGTAGGCATACAGACTGCCGGTTCGGCCGTTGCCGGTTTGGACCTCGTCTACCATCAGGAGAATATCCTGCTCCCGGCACAGCTTCGCGGCCAGCTGCACGAAGGCCTCATCCATGGGGATAACGCCGCCCTCGCCCTGAATCATCTCCATCAGGATGCCGCATACATCACCCTGAGACAGTGCCTGTTCCAGCTCCTGGCAATCGTTGGCCGTGACATAGCGGAAGCCCTCCGGGAAGGGGCCAAAATGGGCGTGGAACTTATCCTGTCCTGTGGCAGCCAGCGTGGCGATGGTGCGCCCATGGAAGCTGTTGCGCAGCGTGACAATGACACTGCGGCCCGTGGCCTCGCCGTACTTGCGGGCTACCTTCAGGGCACACTCATTGGCCTCTGCGCCGGAGTTGCCATAAAAGACCTTCTTCATGCCCGTACGCTGGCAGAGAAGCTCCGCCAGACGGGCCTGCGGGGCCGTATAATACAGGTTGGAGGTGTGGCCCAGCGTGGTCAGCTGGTCGGTGACGGCCTTGACCCATTCAGGGTCGCAGGCACCAAAGAGCGTCACGCCGATACCTGTGCCGAAGTCGATGTACTGCTTGCCGTCCTCATCCTGATAGCATGCACCCGCGCCGGAAGCCATGGCTGCGTCAAAGCGGCCATAGGTGCCAGCTACATAGGCCTGGTCAGCTTGTTTGGTAAGCATGTCAAATCTCCTTTTTGAACATGGTGCCCGCGCCTTCATTGGTGAGGGTCTCAATCAGCAGCGCGTGGGAAACACGCCCGTCAATGATGAATACCTTGCGCACGCCCTCACGAATGGCCCGGGTGCAGCAGTCCACCTTGGGAATCATACCGCCGGAAATCACGCCCTCCGCCTTGAGCTTTTCCACGCCGCGCAGGTCGATGCGGCGAATCAGGGAGCTGGGATCGCTGGGGTCACGCAGCAGGCCGATGGTATCCGTCATGGAAATCAGGCTCTCGGCATGCAGGGCGGAAGCAATGGCGGCAGCGGCAGTATCCGCGTTGATGTTGTACACATGGCCTGTCGCGTCATAGCCAATGGTGGACACCACGGGGATGTATCCCTTCTCCAGCAGGTCAAACAAGGGCTGCGGGTTAATTCTGCTGACCTCGCCCACATAGCCCAGACGCTCATCCACCTGACTGGCTTCAATCAGTCCGCCGTCCATGCCGCAGATGCCCATGGCCTTGCCGCCCAGCATTTCCAGCTTGCCCACAAGGCTCTTGTTGATTTTGCCGGCCAGCACCATCTGCACGATTTCGCTGGTTTCCTCATCCGTGACCCGAAGCCCATCCACAAAGGAGGACTGCTTGCCAACGCGCTTGAGCATGGCGGAAATTTCCGGGCCGCCGCCATGCACCAGCACCACCTTGACCCCGATGAGGCTCATCAGCACCATGTCCCGCATGACATCATGCTTGAGCTCCTCGTTAATCATGGCGTTGCCGCCGTATTTCACCACGATGATTTTTCCATAGTATTTTTGGATATAAGGCAATGCCTCCACCAGCACCTGAGCGCGCTGGGCGTTGCTCATGCCAGATGTCATCGTTCCTGTTCCTCCTCAGCTGCGGTAATCGCCGTTGATTTTCACATAGTCATACGTCAGGTCGCAGCCCCAGGCCTTGGCGGAAGCATCGCCGTCATGCAGGGTGATGACCACATCAATCTCGTCCTGAAGGAGAATCTGCTTGGCTTCCTCCTCGGAAAAATCGACTGACGCACCCATACAGCACACCCTGATGCTGCCCACGCTGGAGCGGAAGGACACATCCACGGCCTTCACGTTCAGCTCTGCACCGGAATAGCCCAGGGCACACAGCACACGGCCCCAGTTGGCATCTGCACCGAAAATGGCGGCCTTGAGCAGGCTGGAGCAGACAACGGATTTCGCGCAGAGCTTTGCATCCTTTACGGTCTTGCCGCCGGTGACAATGCAGGTCAGCAGACGGGATGCACCCTCGCCATCCTTGGCAATCATACGGCAGAGCGTGGAGGTCACTTCATTCAGCGCAGTGCAGAAGGCATCATAATCCGCACCTTCGCTGTCAATGATGGGATTGCCCGCCAGACCGTTGGCCATGATGGACACCATGTCATTGGTCGAGGTGTCACCATCCACGGACACCATGTTGAAGGTATCCTTCACATCGTCGGAGAGTGCCTTGCGCAGCATATCGGGGGAGATGGCTGCATCACAGGTCAGGAATACCAGCATGGTTACCAGATTGGGATGAATCATGCCGCTGCCCTTGGCAATGCCGCCCAGACGGCAGGTCACGCCGCCAGCGGTGAAGGTAACGGCCACTTCCTTGAGGCGGGTATCGGTGGTCATGATGCCCTCGGCAGCCTCCTGACTGCCCGCAGCGGAGAGGGAAGCAGCCAGCGGCCCCACGCCCTCGGCAATGGGTGCGATGTCCAGCGGCTGACCAATCACGCCGGTGGATGCGACGATGACATCCTCAGGCTTCACGCCCACGGACTGACCGGCCAGAACACACATCTGCCATGCCACGTCCTCGCCATCGGCATTGCAGGTGTTGGCATTCCCGCTGTTGCACACAGCCAGCTGGGCGATACCGTTGGACAGATTCCGCTGGGTTACATAAATGGGCGCACCCTTGACCAGATTGCTGGTGTATACTGCCGCAGCAGAGGCCGGAACCTCGCTGTAAATCATGCTCAAATCACGCTTGGTGCGGTTCTTGCGAATGCCGCAGTGAACACCGCCAGCCGTGAAGCCCTTCGGCGCACAGACGCCGCCCTGAATATGTTCCATCCGAATTTTCCCCTTCCATATCCTTCGTGCGAAAATTACAGTGTCAGTCCCAGGGTTTCCGGTGCACCCAGCATCAGGTTCAGGCACTGCAGTGCCGCGCCGGAGGAACCCTTGCCCAGATTGTCAAAGCGGGCAACCAGCTGGAGCCGGTCATCATTGCCCAGCACCATCAGTTCCATGCCGTCACGCCCGGACAGCGTGTTGGAGGCAACGAAACCGTTCAAAGCGGCTGCATCCGATGGACTCAAAACCCTGACCACGGGGCTGGCGAAGTAATGCTCCTTCAGCGCGCTGGTCAGCTCCTCCAGGGGATGCGCACCGCAGCGCAGCTGGCTGCGGAACAGCGGCACCGTGACCTCCATGCCGCTGTAAAAGTCAGCAACAATCGGCGCGAAGATGGGCGCGGTACGCAGCCCGGACACATGCTGCATCTCCGGCAGATGCTTGTGGGCCTGCGTCAGGCCGTACTGCCGGGGACTGTCCAGCTCTGCTTCGCGCACGCTGCTCTCATATTGGGCAATCATCTTCTTGCCACCGCCGGAGTATCCCGTCAGGGAGAAGCAGGACAGCTGTGCATCCCGTGGAATCAGCCCGCAGCGTACCAGCGGAGCAACCAGTGCGATAAAACCGCTGGCATGGCATCCGGGAACGGCTACACATCGCCCGCTGACAATGCTGTCCCGATGGCTGATGGACAGCTCCGGGAAGCCGTAGGCCCAGCCCTCCGCTGTGCGATGTGCCGTGGATGTGTCCAGAATGCGGGCCTTGCTGCCCTCTGCCAGCGCAACAGACTCACGGGCAGCGGCATCGGGCAGGCACAGAATCGCCACGTCAGCGGCATGAATACACGCTCGTCGGGACTCGGGGTCTTTGCGGTGCGCTTCGTCCAGCGTGATGACCTCGACATCCGTCCGGGCAGCCAGCCGATCAAAGATACGCAGTCCTGTGGTGCCGTCCTTACCGTCGATGAAAATGGTGAATGCCATGATAAGCCTCCTCGCTTATGCGAAGAATATGCATAAATATGCAAATTTCATTATACGCCCATTCATGCTGATGTCAAGCACAAATGCAGAGAAAATGCATGGATCCTTACAGGTTGTCCGCTTGGGAAGCGGGTACATATTCAATCGTGACCGAACTGCCGCTCAGGGAAATCCACTGACTGATGGTGCCCTCCAGTACAGTGATGATCTGGGACCAGTACTCCGGGTTCTGCGTTTGCTGCTGCAGGTAATAAGCCTGACAGCGGGCCTGTTCATCCGCCAGCAGATTCCGCAGCCGCTCCTCGGTCAGCGGATACCAGAAATCGTTTTTTTGGACATCCTCTGCGGTAAGGCTGTCGGAGAGTATCTCCATGTCCGGCAGCAGCAGGATGATACGGTTGCCGTTGAGCTGCATCTCCACTTTGCTCAGGTCAATGCCCAAGCTGGCCCGGTAGGTGTATCGTACCGTGACCTTCTGCACCGGCCCGAGAAAGAGAGCGTCTGTCGTGGATTCCAGGATGCCCTGTTCCTCGATGATGCTGGTCTCCAGCCGGGCGGATGTCTGCAAATGCTGCGCCAGCGTGAGGGATGCTGTGGTCGCTGAACTGGAAAGGTCAGGGAGGACGCTGTTCATCCATCGGGATGCGTAAGGGAGCAGAATGATTACCAGCACCAGCGTCAGTGCGGACAGGAGCGTGCGGCCAAACCATTTCAACAGTGTTTTCATACCAGACCACCTAACATCACCAATGCGGGTACAATCGCATGGCGCATCGCCAGCACGAACAGCGTGACAAGACCGATGGCAGCCAGCAGCATGACAATCAGGGAAGGACGCCGGGAATTGGCGGAACGCATGGCATACGCCTCCTTTGACCAATATGCTGGAAATAAACACGTTCGTTTCCCATTATACGACAAAACAGGCCCGATTGTCTATGCTGGATGTAAAATTATCATGTCGGTAATAAAAAAAGAAAGCCGCCCATAGCGGGAGACTTCCTATTTAATAGGGGATTCACTGCTCCATCTGACGTCCCACAATCCCTGCGGCGGTCTCGGCTACCTTCAATTCCGTGTCACCCATGCGGGCACCCTGCTCCCGGCTCATGAGCAGCACAGCACCGATGGCTTCCCCGTCAGCGATGATTGGGGCGATGACCTGCGCGGTATAAGCCTGCTGCGTCGTGTCCTCATCGTTGGCTACAGCAATGGTTTTGCCGCCTAATTGCCGGTTCAGCGCGATGGTTTGCCGGGCGGCGATGGCCTGTTCCAGATCACGGGAAATGGGCTTGTCCCATAGTTCCTTCTTGCTTACGCCGCTGGCGGCCACCACCTGATCCCGATCCACGATGCAGGCAATGTGACCCAGAGCCCGGAAGAGTGATTCGGTATAGTCCTTGGCGAAGGACGACATTTCACCAATTGGAGAGTACTTTTTCAGGATCACCTCGCCGTCACGGTCAGTGTAGATTTCCAGCGGATCACCCTCGCGAATGCGGAGGGTGCGGCGAATCTCCTTGGGAATCACGACTCTGCCCAGTTCGTCGATCCTCCTGACGATACCTGTTGCGCGCATGATACAATGGCCTCCCTTTGTTGGTCGTTCATCCATAGTATGGCGGGGAAGGAAAGGTTGATGCAGGCAGGATGTGGAAACAGCATCTGCGCGACTGATATGTTGAAGGATGGCACAGGCGCGCCTGATTTCTCGCACAAGCTCCCTGAAAAACACTTGAAATGTACGATTTTGCACGGTTAAGCATGGAGAATGTGGGAAAATTCCAACCGAAGAATACCGAAACGAGCTGGATAAACAGTCGTTTTTGATAAGTTTACAGTTGATTTCAACTGGATTGCACCTTTGATGAGTTGTATAATACAAATGATTGATATTCGTGCATCCTGTACAGCCTCAATCATGCAAACGGGAGGGATTTTCTCCATGGAGAACAAGGTCATCGCTCAGGATCTGCGCAAAAAGAAGCTGCGGCTCTTTGGCGTGTATCTGCACAACAACTGGCAGCTATACCTGATGCTGCTGGTTCCTGTGGTCTTCGTGATTGTATTCAAGTACGCTGCTTATCCGGGCCTGCGCATTGCCTTCATGGACTACAAGCCGGCCAAGGGCTATGCGGGCAGCAAATGGGTTGGCTTTGCGACCTTCGAGAAAATTTTCAGGGACAAGGATTTCATCCGCGCACTGAAAAACTCGCTGGCCTTCAACTTCCTGGACCTGCTGGTGGGCTTCCCGGTGCCTATCATTCTGGCCCTGCTGCTCAACGAGCTGCGCTTCAATACGTACAAGCGCGTGTCTCAGACCATTCTGTACCTGCCGCATTTCCTGTCCTGGGTTATCATTGCCAGCGTGGCCCTGAACCTGTTCAAGCCCGAAACCGGTCTGGTCAACATCCTGCTGAAAAACGCGGGCATCATTGAAACAGGCATCCCCTTCCTGACAGAAAAATGGCACTGGGCTGTGACTTACCTGATTATTGGCGTATGGCAGAACATGGGCTGGGGCTCCATCATCTACCTGGCTGCCATCACCGGCATTGACGCTGAGCTGTACGAGGCTGCGACCATCGACGGTGCGGGCCGCCTGCGCAAGATCTGGAACGTGACCCTGCCCTGCATTCGCGGCACCATGGTCACGCTGCTCATCATGAACCTGGGCCGTGTGATGGGTTCCAACTTCGAGCGTCTGGACTCCTTCGGCAACGTGCAGGTCAAGGAATTCCAGTATCAGCTGGCTATCTACATCTACGAGAAGGGCCTTGCGGGTGCCAACTTCAGCCGCGCTACGGCCGTGGGTCTGTTCCAGTCGCTGGTGGGTCTGCTGCTGGTGCTGGCTGCGGACTGGACGTCCAAGAAGCTTGGCGAAGATGGCCTGCTGTAAGGAAAGGAGGAGAACATCATGGCTGCAACTGAAAAGGTCAAAGAGAACAAGGTTTCAATCTGGCGGGGCGTGAACCGCGTGCGCATCAGCGATTTCGTCATCGCCTTTGTGATTCTGCTGCTGTCGCTGACGTGTATCCTTCCCTTCATCCATGTGGCGGCAAAGAGTATTTCCTCCAACACCGCTGTCATGTCCAAGCAGGTGTACCTGATTCCCAAGGGCATCAACTTTGATGCCTATGCCTCCGTGTTCCGCGATGGTCAGCTGACTTACTCCATGGGCTACACCGTGGTGATGACGCTGCTGTTTACCATCGTGGGTATGGTGGTGACGACGCTGGCGGCGTTTCCGCTGGCCATGAAGCATCTCAAGGGCCGCGCGTTCTTCGCCTTCCTGCTGATGTTCACGATGTATTTCAGCGCGGGCCTGATTCCGGAGTACCTGCTCTACAAGCAGCTGGGTCTGCTCAACACCATGTGGGTGCTGGTGCTGCCGCTGGCGTTCTCGCCCTATAACATGCTGATTATGCGCTCCTTCATTGCGTCCACCATCCCGGACAGCTTGTATGAGGCGGCCAACCTGGACGGCGCGAATCACTTCCAGGTGCTGTTCAAGGTGGTGCTGCCCCTGTCCAAGCCCATCATTGCCACGCTGTCCCTGTTCTACGCTGTGGGCCGCTGGAACGCCTATGCGGATGCCAAGTATTTCATCACCACCAAGGCCCTGCAGCCCCTGCAATACCTGCTGTCCAACATGGTGCTCAACTCCGGCAGCGATGCCATCAGCCTGTCCGAGGCTGCCGCAGCCACCAGCACCCCTGAAGTGCTTCAGGCCGCCGTGGTCATGTTCGCCACGCTGCCCATCATCATGGTGTACCCCTTCGTGCAGAAGTATTTCGTGAAGGGCGCGATGGTCGGTGCTGTGAAGGGTTAATGGCTGCCCATTCCATTGGCATAACGGTGGGGCGCGGTCTCCGCTGTTATCATACAATTCATTTTAAGGAGGAACCAACCATGAAGCGCATCCTGTCCCTTGCTCTGGCGATGATGCTCATGCTGAGTCTGGTTTCTTTCGCCAGCGCGGAAGAAGCGACCGGCATGGCTGCCTGGGAACCCTTTGCCGAGCGCGTGAAGATCACCGTGCCCGTGTATGACCGTTCCAAGACCGGCTATCCCGCTGTTGACGACAACTACTGGACCAAGTGGATCCAGTCCGAGTTCGGCGACAAGTGGAACATCGACGTGCAGTACGTTGCCATCCCCCGCGGCGACGTGATGACCAAGTACTCCCTGCTGATTGCTGGCGGCGACACCCCCACCATCATGATGGAGTATGACTATCCCAAGGTTGCCCAGTGGGCCAACGACGGCGCCATGCAGGTCATCGACCTGGACGAGTTCGCCAAGGTCGCTCCCACCTACTACGGCAAGATGGTTGAGAACAACCAGCTGGGCTACACCGACATCAACGGTGAGACCTACTTCGTGCTCAGCGAGCGTCCCTACTACAACACCGGCTACACCTGGCGCACCTTCGTGCGTATGGACTGGCTGCGCGCTGTGGGCTATGACCATGTACCTACCACCTACGCTGAGTACACCGATGCCATTGACAAGATTATCGCTGCCGGTCTGACCGACCAGGCTCCTCTGGGTCTGGGCATCCCCACCAGCGCGTATGTGGCCAACTTTGCCTTCCATGACGACGACCTGAGCGAGGCTGAGTGGGCGCAGCACTGCTCTCTGGGCACTGCTTCCCTGACCTGGGAACCCACCTATCGTCTGCTGAAGCGTACCAACGCTGAGTACAACAAGGGCTGGTATTCTTCCGAATTCGATCTGACCGAGAACTCCGGCGGTGCTGCTACTGATCAGATGCAGACCGATTTCATCAACGGCAAGATCTTCTCCTACGCTGGCTACATGGCCGCGAACGTGAACTGGCTGACCGCCTTCTATGAGAACAACCCCGGTGCCGAGCTGGCTCTGGCTTCCGCCTACGCCGTGGAAGAAGAGGGCGTGGCTGCTGCCCGCAACCGTGCTGACAACCCCTTCGGCATGATCGTTGGCTTCTCCTCCTATGCGACCGCCGATCAGCTGAAGGCTGCCTGGATGCTGATGGAGTGGATGATCCAGCCCGAGAACCTGTTCGTGCTGGAGAACGGCGTGGAAGGCGTGACCTACACCATGGGTGAGGACGGCCTGCCCGTTGTTGATGGCTCCTACACTGGCGAGTACATGCTCAACCACAACATGAACATCGACATGACCTGCCTGGTGCATGCCTCCAAGAAGGTCGGCACCATTGAGGACAGCATCCGCGCGGTTGCCCCGCAGGGTCTGCCCCAGGACTTCACGCAGGCGATGATCGACTCCTGGTATTCTGATACCAAGGCGATTGCTGACGCTGGCCGTGCTTACTCCGATCCCATCTTCGCCGTGGCGATTGAGTCCGAGTCCGAGTACAGCGCGACCCTGCTGAGCATGTATCAGGAAGCCTACGCCAAGCTGGTCAAGTGCGCTCCCGAAGAATTCGATGCCCTGTATGCGCAGCTGTGCCAGGAGTACCTGGACGCTGGCTATCAGGAAATCATCGACGAGCGTCTGGCCGCTTATGAGGCTGGCAATACCACCAAGCTGCCCGTCCGCGGCGAGTAATTTTCCAAACAAACAGGGCCGGAACCCGCAAGGGTTCCGGCCTTTTGCGTTACTGAGCTTTCTCCATGGACAGGAAACAGCATCGCCCGGAAACCGCCATGCAGGCGAAGTCCGGGCGATGCTTAGTCATCCATGAACGTAACAAGAACGTAGTTCTGTACATCCATACCGCGCCGGGTCAAGCGGCAATAGCCGTCCGTGCGCTCAATCAGTCCCTGTGCTTCCAAGGAACGCAGCTGGACACCGTAAACCGCATCCATGCTCCGGCCATGCCGATGCAGGAATGCTTCCTCCGATACGCCGAGGGTGGTGCGCAAGCCCAGCATCATTGTCTCAAAAATGGCCTCTGTTGGCGTGATGGGTTCGAGCATCCGTGCCTGCCAATGCTCATCACGCACCATGCACAGATAGTCCTGCAAGCCGGAGGGATTGCTGGCACGCACATATGCGTTGCCGTCGCACGCATCCATGCAGCTGGCGGCGGAAGCACCAAGCCCCAGATAGGGAACCTGCTGCCAGTAGCCCAGATTATGCCGACATGCATAGCCGGGCAGCGCGAAATTGCTGATTTCGTACTGCTCAAAGCCATGCACATGGAGCAGTGTTAGCGTGTCGTCATACATCTGCCGCTCGGTTTCTTCATCAGGAAGCGTCAAACGACCTGCATCCAAATCGGCCTTGAGCGGCGTGCCATCTTCAGGAATCAGCCCGTAGCAGGACAGGTGCTGCGGCGACAGGCTCAGCGCGGCTTCGAGGGTTTCACGCCACATGGCGGAGGTCTGTCCGGGCAAACCGAACATCAGGTCAAGGTTCAAATTGCGGATGCCAGCTTCCCGTGCCATCCGAACGGAAGCCTCCACCTGCGCAAAGTCATGAATGCGGCCCAGCATACGCAGCAGGGAAGGCTGATAGGCCTGCATGCCCAGGGACAGCCGGTTGATGCCATAGATGACGGCGGTATGGAGCCATTCAGCGGTCAGCGTGCCGGGATTGGCTTCACTGGTGAACTCTGCATCCGGCACAAAGGTGAACTGTTGCTGCAAACCAGCCAGCAGGCGTGCCAGCAGCTCCGCCGGGAGCAGCGAAGGTGTGCCGCCACCCAGAAAGGCTGTTTCCACGCCAAGTGCCTGAGCCGATAGCCTGGTGTCCTGCACAGCATGGTGGGCGGCTTCCTTCAGCAGGGCATCCACATAGGCAGGCATCACAGCTTCCTGCCCGGCGTAGGAGGCAAAGTCACAGTAGCGGCACTTGCACTTGCAGAAGGGGAGATGAACATATAATTCCATCATAACCTCCCAACCTGCGGCACATCATCCCCAGAACAGGACAAGGGCTGCTTCATGGCCAGATTCACCACTGGCACAGCAGCTTTGAGCGCATAGGTCACGGTGGAAAGCGTGCCGCCCCGGGGGACAGCCATGTAACATACGCACAAGGCACTGTGATCGACCATATGACGGTTGCGCACCTGCATGCAGCCCTGATAATAATACGGGGCAAGGACGCGGTTTTCGTCAGCAGCGTAGAGGATGCGCTCATAGCGGCGACAATCCTGCTCCGGCCAGCGTTGGGTCTGATTTCCGCAGGGGATGACCATCATCAGACGCACATCCGGGTGATTGTGCCGAAGCGCAAGCACCCGTTCTGCCGCCAGCAGGTCGAACCCGCGCGCACCGCCGCTCAGAAAGTCGCGATAGCCTTTCTCATAGAGTCTTTCCAGTAAAATGTCCATGCGCTCAGCCAGCGCATAGGCCACATCAGCGGAAATGTGCCTGTGACCGGTGAAGCAGACCGACAGTGGACGGCGGGTCGTGTCAGCATAGACATCAGCAATCATCTGCCGGGAAATGTAGGAAAGCGGCTCATGCAGACTGCCCGTGTGTGACGTGCTCCGATGCCAGATGCGGCCCATGTGCACACTCCTTTCACGATCAGTCGCTGTCCATCTTCAGCACGGCAAGGAATGCCTCGCTGGGCACCTGGACGGTGCCGAACTGACGCATGCGCTTCTTGCCTTCCTTCTGCTTTTCCAGCAGCTTCTTCTTACGGGTGATGTCGCCGCCGTAGCACTTGGCCAGCACGTCCTTGCGCATGGCCTTGACGGTTTCACGGGCAATGACCTTGCCGCCGATGGCTGCCTGAATGGGAATCTCGAACATCTGCCGCGGAATGACATCCTTGAGCTTCTCGCAGATGCCGCGGCCACGGGCATACGCCTTGTCCCGATGAACAATCTGGGAGAAGGCATCGCACAGGTCGCCGTTGAGCAGGATGTCCAGCTTGACCAGGTCGCTCTCCCGGTAGTCCTTCAGCTCGTAATCGAAGGAGGCATAGCCACGGCTGCGGGACTTGATTTGGTCGAAAAAGTCGAAAATAATTTCGTTGAGCGGGATGTCGTAGTTCAACTTGACACGGTTGCCCTCGTATTGCATGTCAATGAAAATGCCGCGCTTGTCCTGGCACAGGTCCATCAGCGTACCCACGGAATCCTGCGGCGTGTAGATGGTGGCATGCACAAAAGGCTCCTCCATGCCGCTGATTTCGGTGATGGGCGGCAGATTGGAGGGGTTGTCAATTTCAATGACCGTGCCGTCGGTCTTGGTCACATGATAGATGACGCTGGGAGCGGTCGTCACCAGATTCAGGTCCCACTCGCGTTCCAGACGGGTGGTGATGATGTCCATGTGGAGCAGACCCAGGAAGCCGCAGCGGAAGCCATAGCCCAGCGCGGCAGAGGTTTCCGGGTCGAAGGTCAGGGAAGCGTCATTCATGCGCAGCTTCTCCAGCGCATCCTTGAGGGCGGGGTAGTCCGCGCCATCAGCGGGATACACGCCGCAGAACACCATGGGTGTGACTTGACGGTAGCCGGGCAGGGGTTCGGAAGCGGGGCGAGCCGCATCGGTGATGGTGTCGCCCACGCGGGTGTCGCGCACATCCTTGATGGAGGCCGCCACATAGCCCACATCACCCGTGCGCAGCTCATTGCAGGGCTGATAGCCGGGATTGAAGGTGCCGACCTCCACAATGTCAAATTCGCCGCCTGTGGCCATCAGGCGCATGCGCATTCCGGCGCGAAGTACGCCCTCCTTCACGCGGACAAAGCAGATGGCCCCCCGGTAGTTGTCATAGAAGGCATCGAAAATCAGTGCCTGCAAGGGCTTCTCATCATCGCCGGTGGGGGCGGGGATGTACTGAACAATAGCTTCCAGCACATCCTCGATATTCAGGCCGGTCTTGGCAGATACGCAGGGTGCGTAGGACGCATCCAGACCAATCACGTCCTCGATTTCTCCACGCACCTCCTCCGGCTGGGCGGAGGGCAAGTCAATTTTGTTGATGACGGGGATGATTTCCAGATCGTGATCCAGTGCCATGTAGCAATTGGCCAGCGTCTGGGCCTCAATGCCCTGTGTGGCATCTACCACCAGCAGTGCGCCCTCGCAGGCGGCCAGAGAACGGCTGACCTCATAGTTGAAGTCCACATGACCGGGCGTGTCAATCAGATTCAGGGTGTAGGTTTCGCCATTCTTGGCCTGATACTTCATGCGCACGGCCTTGCTCTTGATGGTGATGCCGCGCTCTCGCTCCAGCTCCATGCTGTCAAGAATCTGCTCCACCATTTCACGCTGCTGGAATACGCCGGTCTTTTCCAGCAGACGGTCAGCAAGGGTGGACTTGCCGTGGTCAATGTGGGCAATGATGCAGAAATTGCGAATCTTACTCAGTCTGTCGGACACAGGGGATTACCTCCGTTGCGCTCGTTGGGGGGGCGGTTACTTGACCTTCTGACCGATTTTGGCTTCCGTGCCCTTGAGCAGGCGGCCAATATTGGCCCGGTGACGCCAGATGCAGATGCCTGCAATGAAGATGACCCAGATAGCGGCCAGCCAGTTGCCCCAGTTGGTGGCGATGACCAGAATGGCGAACAGCGTCACCATGACCATGGAGCCCAGGGAGATGAAGCGGGTCAGGGCGATGATGGCGATGGTCACCACATAGCAGATGATGGCCTGCCACCAGAAGGTGACCAGCATCACCGCGCAGGTGCTGGACACGCCCTTGCCGCCCTTGAACTGGAAGAACACCGGCCAGTTGTGGCCCAGGATGACTGCCACACCGGCCACCATCGCGCCGTTCATGCCCATCCACCACTTGGCCAGCAGGCAGGGAATCAGGGCCTTCAAAATATCGCCCACAAAGGTCAGGATGCCGCCCTTGACACCCATGGTGCGCAGGGCATTGGATGCGCCGGTGTTCTTGCTGCCGACTTCACGCAGGTTAGGGCCATGCAGCAGCCGCGCCACCAGCAGGCCGGTGGAAATAGAACCCATCAGGTAGGCAACAACAGCAATCAGCAAATACGCAAGGATGTCCATCATTGGTTAATTCTCCTTCTTCTTTTCTCTGAGGATGAAGCGGATGGGCGTGCCTGTAAAGTCAAAGGTCTTGCGGAAGTAGTTTTCCAGGTAACGCTCATAGGCAAAGTGCATCAGTGTTTCATCATTGACAAAGAGAATGAAGGTGGGCGGACACACGCCCTGCTGGGTCAGGTAGTAAATCTTCAGACGACGGCCGCCGGAGGCCGGGGGCTGAAGCGCACCCGTGGCATCGGCCAGCACATCGTTGAGGACACCGGTGGGAATCCGCTTGCTGGCCTGCGCCCATACCTGGTCCACCATGTCCAGCACGGTATGCGCCCGCTGGCCCGTAGCGGCAGAAATGAACAGCACTGGCGCGTAGTCCATGAATTTCAGGTCATCCAGCACCTTCTTTTTGTAGGTTTCGAGGGTGCCGGTCTCCTTTTCAATGGCATCCCACTTGTTCACCACGATGACCACGGCCTTGCCTTCCTCGCGAATCAGACCGGCAATCTTGGTGTCCTGCTCAGTCACACCGTCCTGCGCGTCAATGAGCAGCAGGGCCACATCGCAGCGGCGAATGGCAGCGATGGAGCGCAGCACACTGTAGCGTTCCAGCGTTTCATCCTCCACGGCACGCTTGCGGCGGATGCCGGCGGTGTCGATGATGTTGTATTCCGTACCATTGGGAGCGGTGAAGCGGGTGTCGATGGCATCGCGGGTTGTTCCGGCGATATCGGACACCATGGTGCGTTCCTGACCCAGCAGACGGTTGGTCAGGGAGGACTTGCCCACATTGGGGCGGCCCACCACCGCCAGCTGCAGGACGTGATGATCTTCCTCCATTTCGTCCGGGTCAGCGGGAGGTAGCTGCTGACAGATAGCCTCCAGCAAATCGCCCAGTCCCATCATGTTCACGGCACTGATGGCGATGGGGTCACCCAGCCCCAGCTCGTAGAACTCGTAGATGACATCATTCATGCCCACGAAGTCCACCTTGTTGACCACCAGCAGCAGGGGCTTCTTGGTCT
>JBJEUL010000107.1:0-22851 GCA_051883835.1 Aristaeellaceae bacterium | reverse complement strand
GTGAGTTTCCAAGCAGACGACGCAGTTCGTCCGCGTTGGAAACGGCAGGTTCCGAAGCCCCTATCGGAGCGACCCTATCCCCTCCGCTGCATGCATAGCCCTTTATCTACGAAAAGAACGCACCCGTCCGGCGAGCAAAGCCGACAGGTGCGTTCTTTGATGCTGTGCAATTGGTCAGAAACCGTCACTTACGCCAGTCCGCGCCGCTGGCATTCCGCGAACAGCAGGGGCTGAATGAACGGATAGGTCATCCTTTCGGGCAGCGTATCCATCAAAATGATACGCGCTATTTCGCTGTCCAGCGCACCCAGCACGGTCACATCCGCCACGCACAGCAGCCCGAAGGACTGTCCGCCTTCCGGCTGAGCACGGGTCGGGCCAGTTACCGAGTAGCAGCACACCGGTGACAGGGTAAAGGCCACTGCCCCCGTTTCCTCCTGCAATTCCCGCCGGGCAGCTTGCAAAATGCTCTCCCCGGGTTCCCGATGGCCCCCGGGCATTTCCAGCGTATTCCGCTCCCGGTGCTGACAGAAAATGTACTGCCCATGATACCGCGCCAGAATCACCGCGAAGCGCAGCAGGCTGTCATCCACCTGCTCGTGCAGTTGAACGGTCAGCATGCTCATCCCTCCACCTTCACATAGCGGCGTTCATGGATGATCTGCCCGCCAATGGGGAAGCTGCCCTGATCGGTGGTGGGCTTGAACCCCTCCCGGCGATAAAACGCATCAGCCGCCTGATGCTGCTCCAAGGCCCAAAGATAGAAACGCTTGTAGCCCTCCTGACGCATGCGCCGCAGGGCTTCCGACAGGGCGGCATGGCCAAAGCCCTGCCGGGTGCATTCAGGCAGCAGATACAGGGATACAATCTCCCCCCAGTCCCCGTGGCTCTCATCCCGGCCACGACCATAAATGCAGCAGCCAATGGGTCGCTTGTCATCATAAATCATCAGCCCCGAAAAGCGGCCACTCTCCAGCCAAGAGCGAACGGACGGAACCCAATAATACTCCGGGAGCCTGTCCAGATAATGCTGCGGAATGATGCCCCGGTAGGACTTGCGCCAGCTGGTGGCAAAAATATGGCTGATGAGCTGGGCATCGGCAGCGGAAGCATCGCGGAATGCTATCACAGGCTATCACCTCCTGCGCCCATTATGCCGCGATGGCCACTCACCTGTCAAGGCGAACACTGTCGAAGGCTGCCAGCTGCCCCATATTTTACATCTTCCTACGCGCCGCGCTGTCCCCACACAAACCATTGCTGCCAGTAGGTCTGCCAACGGGCGGGAAAGTCATCCCGCAGCACCGTATCACTGGCAATCAGCGGTACCTCGCACAGGATTTCTCCCTGATGCAGCATGCGCACCGTGCCCAGTGTCGCGCCTTGCTGCACAGGAGCCTCCAGCACGTCGGGCAGGTCAATCTCCAGCTGCGGCAGCGCGTTTTTCGGAATCAGGCCCGTCAGGTCGGCGGACAGTACGGCATCCACCGTGGCCGAATTGCCCGCCTCCACCGGGATGGTGCGCAGATGCTCCCCGGCATAGAGCAGCGTCAGCGCGTCCCACCGGGCAAAGGCCATGTCCATCAAACGCGCCGCTTCATCGAACCAGTCGGAGCAGTTCAGCACCACGCCGATAATCTCCATCCCGTCCCGCTCCGCGCCAAAGACCAGACACCGCCCTGCCTTGCGGGTATAGCCGGTCTTGATGCCCGTGGCCCCCTCGTAGGTGGTCAGCAGACGGTTCTTGTTGTTGAGCACCCGGTCGTAATCCCGGCCCTCCCAGGGAATCTTGGCCCGGGTGGTGGATACGATGCGCCGGAAGGTTTCGTGAGTCATGGCTTCCCGGGCAATGAGCGCGAGGTCGCGGGCCGTGGTGTAATGCCCCTCGCAGGGCAGACCATGGGGCGTGAGAAAAACCGTGTTCGTGCAGCCCAGCTCAGCCGCCCGTGCGGTCATCATGCGGCAGAAGTCCTCCACCGTGCCGCCAATGTGCTCGGCAATGGCCGTGGCTGCATCGTTGCCGCTGGCCAGCATCAGGCCGTAGAGCATATGCTCCAGCGTGAGGGTCTCTCCCTGCGACAGGTAGATGCTGGTGCCCGGTACGCCAAAGGCGTTGCGGCTGGTGGTGACAGGCGCGTCCAGCTGACCATGTTCCAGGGCCAGCAGCGCGGTCATCACCTTGGTGGTGGAGGCCATGGGCAGGGGCGTGTCCGCCTGATGGGCCAGCAGCACGCGCCCGCTGCGCTGATCCATCACCACGCAGGCCTTGGCAGAGGTGCTGACTTCCTCAGCCCGGACGGGGAACAGCGGCAGCAGGCAAAGCAGCGGGAGCAGGAGCAGCAGTTTCTTGCGCATACAGGCCTCACATCAGCTTGGAGGAGCCGCCCTCCGATTCAGACTTGACAAACAGGTTCTTCACGTCCTCCACCACACCGGGAATCAGCTCCACCATCCTGTCTGCCACGGTCAGGGACTGGGCGGGCAGCATGCGCACCGTATCCCCGCTGACCACCAGAAAGCCCACCGGCTGCACCGATACCCCCGCGCCGCTGCCTCCGGCAAAGGGAAACTCCCCCGTACCGGGCTGGAGATGCCGCTTGTCCTGCGCGGCCATATCGCCCCCGGCGGTGACGTAGCCGAAGCTCACCTTGGAGATGGGAATGATGGTCGCGCCGCTGGATGCGACCACGGGTTCGCCAATGACGGTGTTCACGTCCACCATGTCCTTGATGGAAGCCATGGCGGTCTGCATCAGCGTGCCGATGGGATGTTCCATATTTACGATACCTCCTTGCCTGCGGGGCGATGCTCCTGCCGCTCCATGAGCCATGCAGCCAGTGTCATGCCCCCGGTGATGAGCAGTATGCCCAGCGGCCAGGAAACCATACAGTGGATTGTCCAGCGGCTGCGGGTAGCCAGGAAGTCCGGCTGAAGGGATACATGGGCCTTCCGGCGTACCCTCACAGGCACAAAGGCTGTCAGGGCACGCAGCAGCCCGGTCACGCAGGCGGTGGATGCCGCATCGGACAGGCTGAGATGGATTTGTACGCTCAGGTCATGGAGCCGCAGATGCCCCAGCAGAAACCTTCGTGCCTTGTCAGTCCGGAGCAGCGTACCCAGCAGAACCATGCCCTTGCGCATGCCTGCCGGGGAAGGGGGATGGGCTTTCTCCTGCGGATGCCGGGGAAGCATCATCAGCTGATGCGCACCCTGCGCACTTTGGTGCGTGCGGAAGGGAAAGCTCAGGCGCACAGGCCCCATGCGCAGCGTCAGCGCACCTTCCGTCCCATCGGCGTGGGTCGCCTGAATCCCCACGCGCAGGGGCAGAAGCATCACAAGGCCCAGCAGGCCCAGTATCAGGACAGCCCTCATGGCCCGTGCCTCCTTTTTCTTGCAGGATGCGCAGGGAAAAGAAGGGTTATGCACCCATGCGCGGAGAACTATACAGCGTAGATGGCATGGAAAGGATGAGGAAACATGATTGGATTGATTGGCGCAATGGCCGTGGAGGTCGAGAACCTGGCTGCCCATATGGAGAACAGGCAGGAGAAGCGCATCGGCATGGACACCTTTGTGTCCGGCAGGCTCTTTGGGCAGGATGCAGTGCTGGCGGTGTGCGGCCCGGGCAAAATCAATGCCGCCCTGTGTACGCAGAGCATGATTATGAATTTCCAGCCTGCATGGGTGCTGAACCTTGGCGTGGCCGGTGCAGGGGAAAGCGGCGTGTCCATCGGGGATATGGTGGTGGCGGAATGCACCGTGCAGCACGACTGCGACACCTCCCCACTGGGCGACCCCAAGGGACTGGTGAGCAAGCTGAACCTGGTGCAGCTGCCCTGCGACAAGGGGCTGCATGACGCTTTGCTGACCGCGGCACAGGGGTTGACGGGTGTGACGGTTCACAGCGGCGTGATTGCCACGGGTGACCAGTTCATCAGCGATGGCGAGCGGCGCAGGGCGATTCACGCGCTGTTCGGCTGCAAGGCCGTCGAAATGGAGGGCGGTGCTGTGGCGCATGCCTGCTATGTGCATGGGGTGCCCTGCGGGGTGCTGCGCTCCATTTCCGACCAGGCGGACGGGGAAGCGGAGATGGATTATCCCACCTTCGTGAAGCTGGCGGCCGGCCATTCCGAGCAGGTGGTGGAGCGGCTGCTGCGCGCCATGGGTGAAACGGCATGACGGTATGGGTGACAGGAGCCTCCAGCGGACTGGGGCTGCATACCGCCCGGGCCCTGCGGGATGCGGGGCATACGGTGATTGCCGGGGCGCGTTCCTTTCGAATGGCGAAGCAGGACGGCATGCACTGCCTGCCGCTGGATGTGACGGACGAGGACAGCATCGAGGCATTCCGCCGCACCGCGCTGCGCCTGTCGCCCCGGGTGGATGCGCTGGTGCATTGTGCCGGGATGCTGGTGCTTGGTTCCTGTGAGGAAACCTCGCCGGAGGAATACCATCGGGTGATGAACACCAACTTTCTGGGCATGGTGCGGATGAATCAGGCCGCTTTGCCCCTGATGCGCGCACAGGGACAGGGTCGGATTGTCCTGTTTTCCTCCATCAACGGCCTGATGGGCATTCCCTTCCAGAGTGCCTATACCGCCAGCAAGCACGCGGTGGAGGGCTATGCCGAATGTCTGGCCATGGAGGTGAAGCCCTTTGGCATTCAGGTATGCCTGGTGGAGCCGGGGGATCACCGCTCGGGCAGCCAGCGATACCGCCTGCAGGCATCGGCCATGGGCGCGGACTCGCCTTATGCACAAGACTTTGCCCGGGGCATCGCCGCCATCCACCGGGATGAAGCCAACGGCTCCGACCCGGACAGGCTGGGCTGCAGGGTCGCTGCCCTGCTGCAGAAAAAGCGCATGCCCCTGCGGGCGTGCATCGCCAGTATCGATCAGTGGGGAGCCGCCATGCTCCATCGGCTCCTGCCGGGCAGATGCATGAATACCCTGATTCGCTGTTATTATCTGGGAAAACCGCGCAAAGATGAGCCATAAGTGACGTTTTGGACAGAGAAAGTGCCAAATTCCGATAAAACATTTGTCTTTTGGCGCAAATGGGCGTATAATGAAGATGCCACTCTGATACATCGGTAGATGGGGTGTCAAACGGTACGATATGAAAATGGAGGATCACGGATGTACAAGCTGTTGCTGGCAACGGACAGGCCGGAAGTGCAGGAGGCGTTCCAGAAGGTCGCCCCTTGGGAAGGCATGGGTTTCCGCGCACCGCGGATGGTCACATCGGCGGAGGAAGCTGTAAAGAGCCTGGCCTGCTATCATGCTGACGCGATCGCCTTTGCATTGCCGGAGGATGGGGAAGCCCGCCTGATGGACGCGCTGCTGAAGCAGTATCCCTGCCTGCCCATCTGCCAGGCCGGTCATACGCCGGAGAGCGTAGAGCATGCGGTGCGGGAGCTGGGCATGCTGCTCAACCGCATCCACGCGGACTATTCCGATGATGATACCACGGAAATGGATATGCTGCAGCTGTGCCGGCATAAGTTTTTCCGCGCCCTGATTGGCGGACAGATCAGCAGCAGGCAGGATGTCCTGCGCTATCTGCGCCTGCTGCGCAGCAGGATGGATCCGGGCAAGTCCGCCGTGCTGGTGGAGCTGGCCCTGCCCAAGGACGACGAGTTCCTGCGCAACCGCTGGCACTACGGGGTGGACAGACTGGAGGTCGCCCTGCGCAACTTCTTCGGCGCGGAATTGGCGGGCATGCGCATTCTGGTATCGGTGCTGCCGGACGACAGGATTTATCTGCTGTGCTGCACCATGCTGGGCGAGGCAGGCCCCGGTGCCGATGTGGACATGACGCAGTTGATTATTGACCACGCGCAGGACTCCATGGCGCATGTACGGGAATATCTGGGTATGGATCTTCGCCTGGCCTCCATCCGCGTGCTGCCCACGCTGGTGAATCTGGCTCAGGCATAATCAACCCCGCAAAGGGAAAGGATGGGTGACTATGGGTATTTTTGACAGCATTGGCAGCATGGTGCGCGGTCAGTTTGTGGATGTCATCGAGTGGACGGACAGCACTGCCGACACCATGGTACACAAGTATGACATGGGCGGCAAGGAAATCATGATGGGCGCACAGCTCACCGTGCGGGAAAGTCAGGTAGCGGTTTTTGTCAATGAGGGTCAGATTGCTGACGTGTTCCAGCCGGGCCGCTACGAGCTGCAAACCTCCAACATGCCCATCATGACCAAGCTGAAGGCATGGAAGTTCGGCTTCAACAGCCCCTTCAAGTCGGATGTGTATTTTGTCAACACCAAGCAGTTCCTGGACCGCAAGTGGGGCACCGCCAATCCTGTGATGATGCGGGACGCGGAGTTCGGCATGATTCGTCTGCGGGCCTTCGGCATCTACGCCTTCCGGGTGAGCGACCCGGTGGTGTTCCTCAAGGAAGTGTTCGGCACCGCCAGCCTGTTCACGGTCAGCGGGGTGGAGGGCCAGCTGAAGCGCACCCTGGTATCCGGCCTGTCCGATGCCATCGCCGAGAGTAAGATTCCCGCGCTGGATTTGGCGGCCAACTATGACGAGCTGGGCCGCTACGCCCTGCAGGCCAACGCGCCCAAGGTGGCGGAGCTGGGCCTGACGCTGACCAGCTTTGTGATTGAGAACATCTCCCTGCCCGAGGAAGTGGAGAAGGCCATGGATCGCCGCACCTCCATGGGCGTGCTGGGGGACATGAACCGCTATGCCCAGTATCAGGCAGCGGAGTCCATGCGGGAAGCCGCGAACAATCCTGCCGGCAGCGGCATGGCCGGCGCGGGCATTGGCATGGGCGCGGGTATGGCCATGGGTCAGATGTTCGCCAACGCCATGGGCGGTATGCAGCAGCCGCAGGCACAGCCTGCTGGCAGCTTCTGCGCGGAGTGCGGCACCAAGCTGGACGCTGGCGCGAAGTTCTGCCCCAACTGCGGCAAGAAGCAGGGCGGCGCGACCACCTGCCCCGCCTGCGGCAAGCCGGTGCAGCCCGGCGCAAAGTTCTGCGCCAACTGCGGCCAAAAGCTGTAACCTCCAAGGGAACGCGCCAGCGTCGGAGGGGTCAAGGGGCGATGCCCCTTGTGGGGTGCAGGGGCAACGCCCCTGCGCAGGTCTGGGCGGCAGCCCAGCGCAACACATCCGATGAATCAAAAAGGAAACGAAAAAGCGTGAGTTTCCGGCGCAGACGACGAAGTTCATCCGCGCCGGAAACGGCATGTTCCGCAGTCTCCCAAAGGAGCGTATCCATCCCCGAACACACACAAGCCGCTGTCCTACAACCGGGCAGCGGCTTTCTTGTTTATACAATGGCCCCACAGGACAGCATACATCCTGCGGGGCCGTGTGTGTTGATAGGGTCGTTCCTCGTGCAGTCCAGGGAACCTGCCGTTTCCAACGCGGACGAACTCCGTCGTCTGCTTGGAAACTCACGCTTTTACCTTGCCTTTTGGGTTGTTGGGATGTGCTGCGCTGGGCTGCCGCCCAGACCTGCGCAGGGGCTTCACCCCTGCACCCCACAAGGGGCATCGCCCCTTGACCCCTTTCCGCTGGCGCGGTCCCTTGGAGGGCGCGTTATTCCCAGTCCACCAGGCCCTTGCTCTCCAGATAGGCTTGCTGGTAGTCCATGTAGTCATCCACAAGAGCAGCGACCTTCACGGCCTGCTCCGGGGTCAGGTCATTCTGCGCCACAAGGGCTTCCACCATGGCCTCGAAGGCATCGTCATCCTCATAGTAGCTGTCCCCGGCATTGCCGTCCTCATCCAGCACGCCGGACGCATGCATGTAAGCCATGTCCGCGTCAATGGCCTGGCTGACGAGGTTCTCAATCTGCCCAGTCAGCTCCGGGTGATCCTGCGGATGGATGCGCTTGACGATAAACGCCAGAGCTTCTGCCTTGTCATAGCCGTTCATCATGGGAATCTTCCTCCTTGCATGGGTCGGCAGTTACAGCACAGCCTTGAACTGGGCCAGCGCATCCTTGAACACGCCCATGGCCTTGCGCAGCGGCTCAGGCTTGGACATGTCGATGCCCGCCAGCTTCAGGGCCTCGATGGGCGGCACGGAGCAGCCCGCAGACAGGAACTTGCGGTAGTCCGCCACGGCACTTTCACCCTCGGTCAGAATACGCTCGGACAGGGTCATGGCCGCGCACAGACCCGTGGCGTACACATACACATAGAAGGCACGGTAGAAGTGCGGAATGCGCATCCATTCGCTAGCGATGAAGTCATCCACCACACAGGTCGCGCCGTAGTAGGTCTGATTCAGCTCGTAGTACGCCTTGGACAGGGCCTGACTGGTCAGGGGCTGCCCCTTGGCGGCCATGTCGTGGCTGATGCGCTCGAATTCCGCAAACATGGTCTGACGGAAGCAGGTGGTGCGGAACTGCTCCAGCATATGGTTGAGCAGATAAGCCTGCGCCTTGCGGTCAGGCAGGGTCTTGAGCAGATGGCGCATCATGACCGCCTCGTTGCAGGTGGAGGCCACCTCCGCCACGAACAGGCTGTAGCCGGACTTGGGGGAAGGCTGGTGCAGGTTGGAGTAGTAGCTGTGCATGGCATGGCCCAGCTCATGCGCAATGGTAAAGGTGTCGGACAGGTTGTCGTTGTGGTTGAGCAGCACATAGGGGTGAACGCTGCGCAGACTGCCCATGGAGAACGCGCCGGAGGACTTGTTCTCGCTGGGGAACACATCAATCCAGCCGCCATCCCGCGCCTCACGCAGCTTGGCAACGTAGTCCTCGCCCATGGGCTTCAAGCCCTCCAGCACCATGTCGAAGGCCTTCTCATAGGACAGCTCCATCTTGAAATCGCTGACCATGGGGGTGTACAGGTCGTACATGTGCAGCTCATCCAGACCCATGGCCTGCTTGCGCAGCTGCAAATATTCCTGCAACACAGGCAGGTTCTCATGGATGACGGCAATCAGGTTGTCATAGACCTCCTCGGGAATTTCGAGGGGCTCCATGGCAGCGGCGCGGGCGGAGGTATAACGGTGCGCGTTGGCCTGGAAGGTATCGTTCTTGACGCTGGCGGCATAGGTGGCGGCCACGGTGTTGCCGAACTTGCCGTAGGTGCCCATGATGCCCTCAAAGGCCTGCTTGCGCACATCACGCTCCTGCGAACGGATGTAGGCGGAGAAGTTGCCCTCCGTCAGGGGCTGCTCGGAGCCGTCGGGCATGCGGATGGACGGGAACTTCATGTCCACGCTGGTGAGCATGGTGTAGATGTGGTCGGGAGCCTGCGCCAGCTCGCCCATCATGGCAATGAGCCGCTCCTGCTCCTTGTCCAGGGTATGCGGCTTCTCCAGCAGCATGGAGCGCAGATAGGCGGTGTAATCCGCCATGTCCGGGTCATCCATGATGGCATGCAGTGCGGCTTCATCCATGGCCAGCAGCTCAGGCTGGAGGAAGGAGCCTGCCGTCTGTGCCTTGACAATCAGCGACATGGCCCGATCCTTCAGGGTCTGCGCCTGCACATCGGCGTTGTCGGCCTCCTGACACAGGAAGGCATAGCAGTATACAGGGGTCAGGCGATCCTCCAGTGCGAAATAATCCCGGATGGCCTGCCGGGGATTCTCGGCCACATGGCCGTCATGGGCCTTGTACGCGTCCACCAGCGCGGACACATCGGCGTAATCCTTTTCCCAGGCGGCCAGGTCGGGATAAATATGGGTCAGGTTCCACTTGTAGCGGCTGTCGATTTCCTCGCGCTTGCGAAGCTGTGCCATAAAGCGTATCCTTCTTTCTTCCACCCGGAGGGCGGATGCAGTCATATGCCTATTGTAGACCATCATGCCGGAAAATGCAAGCGGCCTTATCGCTCGTACACCAGGGGCCGGGTGATGGACGCACGCTCCGCCCCGTTGGGGAAGAACGCGAGCTGCCCCTGCTCCATGACCAGCACGCCCGTGGAGCCGCGCACCTGCTTGTCCCGCAGGAGCAGAAGCAACAGCCTGGCGGTCAGCTCCGGGCCGCCGCCACGGGTCAGGCCGTTCTTCCACAGGGTGAAGTGACAGCCCTTCTTCTCACGGTCGCAGAAGAAGGTGCGAGTATTCTCCAGCACCTGCCCCTTGCCGCACACAGGGCATGTCGCGCCCTCCACCGCTGTGCCGGGAAAGCCCTTGCCCTTGGCAGCTTTTTTCCTGCGCGCATCCTCCGGGAAGGTGACATCATGGCGGTTGTTTCGGGCATAGTCCACCAGAAAGGTGCTGAACCGGCGAATCCCTGCCATGAACTGCGCCGCATCCTGCTGCCCGTCCGTGATGCGGCTCAGGGCCAGCTCCCAGCGGCCGGTCATCTCCGGGGATGCCAGCTCCCCGGGCATGATGGCGATGAGCTGCATGCCCTTGTCCGTGGCCAGAATGGTCTTGCCCTTGCGCACGGCATAGCCCACCTTCAGCAGCCGCTCCATGATGGCGGCACGGGTGGCAGGCGTGCCGATGCCGCTGCCCTTCATCTGCCGGGCCAGCTCCTCGTCATCCAGCTCACGTCCGGCAGTCTCCATGGCTTGCAGGAGAGAGGCGTCCGTGTGCTGGGCCGGGGGCTTGGTCTTGTCCTGCTTCACCTCTGCGTCGCGGACAGTGCGGGTATCCCCGGGGGACAGCGGCGGCAGGACGGTCACTTCCTCCGTGTCGGCGGCCTTGGCCTTGCGGGGGGCCTTGGGCGGGTTCGCCAGCGCGGGCACATCCTTCCAGCCATTTTGAATGACCACGCGTCCATTGGTGCGGAAGCGATGCTCGGCCACGCCCGTGATGACCTTTGTTGCGTCAAACTCGCAGGCAGGATGGAAGGCTTGCAGCATTCGCCGCACCACCAGGTCGTAGAGCTGCTTTTCGTCCGGGTCAAAGGTGTCGGGGTTGACGCGGTGGGCGGTGGGAATCAGCGCGTGGTGGTCCGTGACCTTCGTTTCATCCACCGTGCGCTTGCTCACGGGCAGCCTGCCGTCCGGGAGCGCACCGGGGACATAACCCTGATAGGCCGCTGGCAGCAGCTTCATGGTCTGCACCACACGGGGAATCATATCCGGGGGCAGATGGCGGCTGTCCGTACGGGGATAAGTGAGGGCCTTGCGGGTCTCGTAGAGACTCTGGGCCAGCTTGAGGGTCTTGTCGGCGGTGAAGCCAAGAAGCCGGTTCGCGTCCCGCTGCAGGCTGGTCAGGTCGTAAAGTTGGGGAGGAAGCTCGCGGCCCCAGGTGGTTTCGGCAGAAATGACCGTGGCGGTTTGGCCCTTGATGGCTTCGGCCAGGGCCTTGCCCTGCGCGGCGGTGGGGATGTGGGTGTCCGGGTTCAGCTTCTCGCTGACATACATGCCCTTGTAGTCCCCGAAATCCGCAGTGAGGGTGGCGTATTCCTCGGGCTTGAAGTCTTCAATTTCCTTGCGCCGCTTGACCAGGATGGCAAGGGTCGGGGTCTGCACCCGGCCCACGGACAGCAGCGTATCATAGCGCAGGGTGAAGGCCCGGGAAGCGTTCATGCCCACCAGCCAGTCAGCCTGGGAGCGGCACTGGGCGGAGCGGTACAGCCCGTCATACTTCGCTCCGGGCTGTATGGTGCGGAAGCCCTCGGCAATGGCCTCATCGGTCATGGAGGATATCCACAGGCGGGAAATGGGCTTGTCACAGCCGCTCTTTTCGTAAATGTAGCGGAAAATCAGCTCGCCTTCCCGGCCTGCGTCCGTGGCGCAGATGACATCGCTGGTCTCCCTGGCGCACATCAGGCGGCTGACGATGTTGTACTGCTCCTTGGTCTGCGGGATGACCTTGAGGGGAATGGTCTCCGGCAGAATGGGCAGGGTGTCCATGCGCCAGTGCTTGTAACGCTCATCCAGCTCGTCCGGCTCCTGCAGGGTGACAAGATGCCCCACCGCCCAGGTGACGGTGTAGCGGTCATTGTACAGGCAGCCCTCGCCCCGGGTATTGCAGCCCAGCACCCGGGCGATATCCCGGCCCACGCTGGGCTTTTCAGCAACGACAACAGTCGGCCCCATCAGGCAGTCCTCCTTTCCATGGCGGTTCATTGTACCATCACCGGGTAGCGAAAATCAAGCCGGTATGCTATAATGGCTCCATCAAGGATGGGAGGGATGGGGATGGCGCACATCGGCGTGATGACCTTCCTGCACAATGAGAATTACGGCTCCACCCTGCAAGCCTGGGCCTTGCAGCAGGTTTTGACGGAGCTGGGCCACGAGGCGGAGCATATCGACTACCGCCCTTCCCGGGAGGAAAAGCTGCGCAACCTGCTGCTGAGCGGCAACTCTCCCCGGCTGGTGCTGGAGGGCATGCGCAAGCGTTCCGTCAAGGCTGCACGTCCCGGGGCAAGGGAGAAGGCAGCCTCCTTTGATGCCTTCTACCGGGCACATATGCGCCTGTCACCTGCCTGCGCCGACCATGCCGCCCTGCGCCGTCAGGCCAAGGCGTATGACATGTTGATGTGCGGGTCGGATCAAATCTGGTCGCCGGTGTGGCTGAATCCGGCGTATTTCCTGGACTTTGCCGCACCGGGGCAAAAGCGGGTGGCCTACGCGCCATCGCTGGGGGTCAGCAGGATGGACAACGCCCGCAAGGCCCGGCGCATGGCTCGGCTGACAGCGGATTTCGCGGCAGTGTCCGTCCGGGAAACGGAGGGCGCGGAGCTGATGGGACGCATCACCGGCAGGGACATCCGGGTCATGCCTGACCCTGTGCTACTGCTGACGCGGGAGCGGTGGCAGGCCCTGGCCGAGCCGCAGCCAGCCAGCCAGCCCTATTTGCTGTGCTACTTCATCGGGGACAGCCCCGCATACTGGCAGACGGCACGAAGGACGGCGGAGGAACATGCCTTGACGCTTCGCGTGCTGCCGGTGACGGAAGCATCCTATCAGGCAGGCTTGCCGCTGGCGGACGGTGCATCCCCGGCGCAGTGGCTGGGGCACCTGACCGGCGCAGCGGCGGTCTGCACGGACAGCTTCCACGGCGCGGCCTTTGCCACGCTCCTGCACAAGCCCCTCTATTTGCAGCGGCGTTACCGGGAGGATGACCCGGAAAGCAAGAACAGCCGCATCGACCAGCTGATGCGCCTGTGCTATGCAGGCATGTCGCCGGAGAATGCGGACTGGCGCGTGGTGGAGGAGCGTCTCACCCAGGAGCGTACCCGGGCGCGGGCGTGGTTGGAGGATGCCATCACAGCAGCTCTTTCAGCGCAGGGGGCAGGGGAGAAGTGAGCCGAAGCCATGCCCCGGTGAAGGGATGACGCAGCATCAATTCCGCTGAGTGCAGGGCGAAACGCCCCGGCAGGGCTTCCAGCTCCGTGCCGTAGAGGAAATCACCGCACACCGGGCAGCCCATGTGCGCCATGTGGACGCGAATTTGATGGGTTCGGCCCGTTTCCAGCGTCAGGCGTACCAGCGCACGGCCATGCGCGGTCTGCAAGACCTCGTAGAGGGTGCGGGAGGGCTTGCCCTCCGGGCAGACGATGCGCCGGATGCTGGCGGCATCCACCTTCCCGATGGGTGCGTCCACCACACCGGCGCGCGGCTCCGGGATGCCCTCTGTCACAGCCAGATACGTTCGTCGGAAATCCTCCGTGTGCAGCAGCTGTTGCAGGCAGTGCTGGGCGTGAGGGGTTCGGGCAATGACCATCAGTCCGCTGGTGCCCTTGTCCAGCCGGTTGACAGGGCGGTAGATGAAGTCCGCAGGACAGCCCATCCACGCATAGAGGGCATTTTCCAGCGCGTTGTCAGGATGCCCCGCGCTGGACTGGCTGGCCAGCGGCGCAGGCTTGTCCACCACCAGCAGATGCTCGTCCTGATAGGGGATGGACAGGGGCAGGTCATAGGGCTGCAGGGTGTAGGCCGGAGCCGCTTCAGGCCAGCGCATGGTGACGGTTTGTCCTGCCCGGACGCGCGTATCCACAGGAACAGGTGTGCCGTCCAGCAGAATGCGCTGATCCCACTTGGCGGATTTCATGGCGGAATAGCTGACCCCCATGACCCGGCGCAGAATATCCCGCAGGGCGCGTCCCTCCTCGGCCACAGTGATGCGATGCTCCATGATGCCCACCTCCTGTCCCAGTATAGCGTGGAGCAGTCCGTTTTGGCAAGAGGCGAAAGGGCTTGCGTTTCAGCAGGGATATGATATACTGAAGCAAAGGAGATGAAATGATGAAGTGCAAGCATTGCGGCGCACCCATTCATGAAGGAGAAACCTCCTGTGCCTACTGCGGCACGATGTTTGAGCACATATCGCTCAGGAACACGCAGCCTGAGAGCCATCAACCCATGACCGTGGAGCTGTGCAAGCAGGAGAAGCCTGCGGAAAAGCGCGTGGAGGTTCACGAGCGGGTGGTCTATGTGGAGAAGCCCGTGAGCGTCCCCGCCGTAAGTGACAAGCGGCGTATCATTTCACTGATTCTGTGCCTGCTGCTTGGCATCTTCGGCGTGCATAAATTTTATGAACGCCGGTATGGAATGGGCATCATATACCTGTTAACGATGGGTTTTTTCGGTATGGGCATCCTGGTCGATATGCTGGTTTTGCTCCTTGGCAAGCCCCGCGACGGGAAAGGCCTGACCATGCCCTGGTAAAGCCCTCCCCAAGGGACCGCGCCAGCGTCGAAGGGGTCAAGGGGCGATGCCCCTTGTGGGGTGCAGGGGTGAAACCCCTGCGCAGGTCTGGGCGGCAGCCCAGCGCAGCATGTTTCAGCCCGGATGGCATGAACGCCGTCCGGGTTTTTCGTTACCGAATAGGAACACACACCTGATGAATACGCCCGTCATCCGTCAAAACAACCCACCCGTCCGGACACGTTTCTCCATCGCAGGTAACAGCGGCAGCATCCTCCCGGGCCTCCATGTGCCATGTAGAGCTGCCCCAGCGCAGGGTCAGGGAGAACATGTCCCAGGTCTTGGGCACCATGGGCTGCAAACGGATATGCTCACCCTGCTTCGTCAGACCCAGCATGCGCATCAAAATGACGCTGTAGAGCAGTCCGGCCGCGCCGCCATCGGAAGCAGCCATGGCGCGTCCCTGCGCTGTCATGCCGCCGGGGAGCAGCCATGGTGCCAGCGCGAACCCTTCCATGCCATCCGATGAGGTGGTGTGATGCACGGGATTCAGCGCGTGAAGCAGCTCCCAGGCGCGGTCACGCTGATGCAGTATACACAGCGCAGCCAGCATCCACACGGTGGCCAGCGTGTCCTGTCCGCCGTTCCTTCCCACGCCGGGACACAGCGCGGAAGCCTCTCCGACAGTCAGCTGTTCCCCGATGGGCGGGGCCATGCAGCGCAGCAAGCCATGCTGCCCATCGTACAGCGTGTTCCAGGCCGCATCAAGAGCCTGTGCCGTGCGCTCTGTCCGTCCCAGGGCCAGCGCGGCCCAGGACTGACTCAAGCTGTCCAGCTGGCATACGGCAGTCTCCCGGCTGCCCAGCGGCTGCCCTTGCGTATTCCATGCCCGCAGATACCATGCGCCGTCCCATCCGCTGCGCTCTATCGCGGCAGTCAGATGACGATGTACCTCCAGAATATCGGCCCGGTCTTCCGGCGGGGCCACCATGGCATAGTCCCTGAGCGCAGATGCAAAGATGCACCCCAGATACAGGCTCTCCCCCCGCAGGTCGGAGAAAGTGAAGTCCAGCTCGCCTGCATCCATCATGGGCAGCCCATGCCGCCCCAGCCGGACGGAGGTCAGCGCACGCATGCAGTGGCTGTGCAGCGTATCGGCGGCAGCGGAGAGGGAGGCGGCTTCCTCACGGGTGTCGGTGCCCTCGGGCAGGGGCGGACTTTCCAGCCAGGGCAGGGGCGTTTCCAGCAGGGCCGCATTCCCGGTGACGGCGATATACCGGGCTGTCATCAGGGGCAGCAGCAGGCATTCGCCGGTCAGACGGGTACGCAGACCCGCCACAGGGCTGCGCCATGTGTGCTGTACACTGCCATCGGCATACTGATGCGCTGCGCAGGTCAGCAGCACGTCACGGGCTTCCTCGGGGGAAGGGAGCATCAGCGCGGCTGCCCGGAACAGTTCAGCAGCAAAGGCGCGCTGTCCATCCGTCCGGGGCAGATGCCATTGACAGGGCAGAAGCCGGTTCATCAGCAGGTTCAGACTGTCGTCCGGGGTGGAAACGGTCAGCACGGACAGCCGCTGCGCCCAAGCCTGCCGTGCCTGATGGCCAATCACCGACGCGCCGCCGGTGCGTACACGGTTCAGCAGACGTTCCATGTCATCCGCTGCGGGGAATACGCCCACCATCCAGCTGACAGCCTGCTGGCCATCGGCAGGCAGGCTCAGGGGCATGTCCAGCAGAGCCATGCTGCCCACGTCCTCCCCCGGAAGCGACAGACCGGCAGGCACGCCGCCCTGCACCCCCAGAAACAGTGCGGGACTCATGCGCCGCACCGTGCAGCCTGCTTCGGCACTCATCACCCAGAGGGTCGCGTTCAGGTCAGACCGCGATGCTGCGATGCCGCCGGGTACCTCGGTCAGGCAGGACAATGCGTCCATGCGCAAGGCAAGGGTCATGCGCAGTGTCCGGGGACGAGAGGTCAGGTTCTTCAGGCGAAGGGTGCGCAGGCCGCAGCGTTCGCCGGGGACAATGGCGGCAGTCAGCGTCATGTCCAGACCATAGCCCATGGTGTTCCAGACGGTCTGACCGGGCATGAACTGCACCCGGCACGCCAGGCCACGGCCAAGCGGCAGCGGCGTGGGCGAAAAGCACCGCTCACCCTCCGTCAAATAAATCAGCTCGCTTGGCCTGTCCGCATCCGTTCGGAGAAGCGGCACGTCACCCAGACGAAGCTCCCCCGGGCCTGCGCTGGTATCGCTGACCAGCAGTCCCTCTGATGGGGTCATGCTGTGCCACAGAACAGGCGGATGCAACTCGGGCGGAAGCATCAAAATGGGGTCATCCGTCTGTGCCTGAAAGCCGCCCAGCCCATGAGAAAAACGCAGTTGTTCCTCGGGCAGACGCGGCGCGTCCGTACAGACAGGGGCCTCGGCAGAGGCAGGCAGCGGTATCCAGCCATCCTCCAACTGCTGCGTAAAGCTGCCAGCTCCCTCGTACAGCAGCAGCCGTGATGCGGCTTCCAGCGTCTCCCGCAGTCCATCGGGCAGGTCGGATGCCAGCACAAGGTGCAGATGCTCCCGGCAGGGAACGTGTGCCAGCGCGGTTTCAGCGGCGTGCAGAGCAGCGGTGCCTTCTGCACCGCAGCACAGCACACACAGGGCAGCAGGCTGCCCGGACAGCGTGAGCCATGCCACAGCGTCAGCGGCATCCCTGACCAGCGGCAGGCCGGATGCCGTGTAGAGCAGCAAGGTCATCAGGGGCAGCGCAGGGTCAAGCCCGATGTCTGACAGGGCATTCCGGGGCCGGGTCAGGGGTGTAACCGCGCCCTGATGGGGCTGATCTTCCCAGAGCATCACGCCAGCTGCACAGGAGAGCAGGGCCGCACGGGCCTGATCGGCTCCAAGGCTTGCGTACACCGCCCGGCATGCCAGACGGGAAAGCGTGGCCAGCCCAGGCAAATCAGTTGTCCGGGGCGTGAGATTTTCGAGGGAAAAGGCTTCTCCGGGGCGCAGCAGCCGTGTGGTCAGGATGAGCTGTGTCCTGCCCCGCGCCCCAAGGGACAGCCGCATGCGAAAACCGGCGCAGGGAGCGGATGGGCATTCCGTCACCGTGGATAGCCCGTTCTGCGGTGGTTCAGGGGCGTGCAGGATGCCGCCATGGCCCAGCAGGGCACCGCGCTCGGTGAAGGCGGTCAGGGTCGTGAGCGGGTCAGCGGTGGTCAGCACATGGCACAGGGTCAGCGCGGGTTCGCCCGGTGCGGCACGGCGCGTCAGGGTGATGGCCCTGTCCGTGGGCTGTGCGGCCTGTATGCGGTAGTCGCCATCCTCGGCAAAGCCCGGAATCAGGCAGTCCGCGACCTCCACCATCCGCTCGGCCCCTGTCAGGTTGACGATATCCAGCGTGTGCAGGAAGGTGCCGCTGGCCGGATCGACCAGCGCAGTCAGGGTGCATTGCAGGCCATGAATCTGCCGCGTCAGCCGGATGCTGCCCTCGGCAAAGACGGTTTCCCCCTCCTGCCCGGCACCGCCCAGACGCTCCATGCCGCTGGCATCGCCAATGTAGCATTGCAGGCCTTCCACCTGCGTGGGGTCGCCGGTGAAGCGGGTCAGGGTCACACCACGGGTGCGCATCACGCCCATGCCCTGCGCGGACAGCAGCAGGCTGGCCTCCGGGGTGCCGATGACATGCGCGTCCACAGGCAGGGTGGTCAGCCGGGCCTCCCGGCGGAAGGACGGCTCCAGCGGCGGAACAGGTGCCGAGCGTACATGCCGTGCAGGCAAGGTCACGGCGGATGCACGGGGCTGCCGCAGCAGCAGGGCCGATGCGGCAGCGGCAGGGATGGCCATGAAGGTGCGCGTCAGACTGTCGCCGGTGAGCGCGTTGCACAGCGCGCAAAGCACCATGGCCTGATGGGCGGTTACATGGCATTGGGTGACCTCCTCCCGCACGCCCTCGGGCAGATGGGCCATTTCCATGTCCAGGCTGTCGTAGAAGCCCATAGGCCCCGATGCGCCATGGCTGCGCAGATGCATCAGGCTGTCACAGGCAGCGGAAGGGTCAAAGGGCAGGCACAGCGCGGCGGCATAGGGGGCAATCACACGGCATTCGGGCATGGCGGTCAGGGCCAGCTCCGGCAGGCCGAGGGGACGGTGCAGGTAGTTCATCTGTCCGTCAAAGCACCACTGCGCACAGTCGGAGGTGCCGAACATGCCGCTGATGCTGTGCCGCTTCTGGGCGCGGATGACCGCATCCACCGTGCGGGCCATGGGTGTGCCGGGCGTCAGGGGCAGGAGCAGCAGCGGCATCAGGTAGGACGATGCCGCACCATGACTGCTGCACAAGGGCGTATCCTGATGCACACGCACCTGCACCCGGCTCAGGTTGTCCAGATGGGCATAGGGAACCTCGTGGCGCATCACGGCCACAAAGCTGGTCAGCAGCCCCGGCGAGGCGTACAGGCGGCAATGCTCCTTCTCCGGCACGCCGGTCTCCCCGTCAATGCCCCGGACGAACAGCCCTGCTACCGGGTCATAAAGCTGATGCAGGGGCAGGGAAGCCGCCAGCGCATCCACACGGGCGGCAAGGCCGATGTATTCGCTGTCGGTATCGGGCAGGGCAGCCCGAAGCCCCTGCGCCACGCACAGCAAACAGGCGCACAGCACGCCGCAGTCCTCCGTGTCCACACGGGCAGGAGAAAGGGGCGCGAGGGTGCGCAGGTCATAGCGATGGAAGGGCAGCCCCTGCCAGCGGGGCAGGGCATCAAGGCGGTCAAGGGTCCGGGCAATGCGCTGTGCCATCTCCGTGGCGGAAATCAGCTGCAAATGCCGCGCCGCCAGACAGGACAGCAGATACAGCCCGATATCCTCCGGCGTGACGGTGGTATTGGCTCCGCGATAGGGCTTGAGCTGCACGCTGCCGGGCGGAAGGGGTGCATCCGCCGTGACGGTTTCCTCGAAATAGTGCCAAGTGGCCTGTGCCAGCTCCTGCAAGGCGGAGGTCATGCGCCTGTTCAGCGGCTGGGTGCGGCGAAGGGGCCTGTCCAGCCAGGCGTGCATCAGCGGGAAACAGGCGAAGGCCGCGCCCAGCAGCAGTCCGAACCAGCATGGCGGCTGGGACAGAAAGACTGCACCGACCATCCCCGCCGCACAGAGCGTCTGACTCCATCCTTCCAGCGCGGCATAGCTCTCCCCGGTCTGTCCGGGCGAGGGCCAGTTCGGCTCATGGGAGAGCATCAGCGTCAGCAGCCCGCGGCCCATGCCGTCCACTGCCATGAAGGCGCGAAGGGGCAGCATGCCCCATCGGGTCAGCAAGTGCGGCAGGATGTGCCCAGTCAGGGGGGTGGCATGGCGAAGCTCGGGCAGCAGCAGGGATGCGAGCATCAGCGGAAGGTTGCAGCACAGCACCGCGTACACCAGCATGGTGAGCTGGGCGGGAGCAGTCAGTGTGTCCATCAGCGTTCGCCGCAGACGGAAACGCCCTGCGGAGGGCATGGGATTGCGCTGGAGCTGACCATGCACGGTGCGCCAGGGCATCAGCCAGGAGAGCTGACGCCAGCTTTGCTGTGTGCACTGATGGAGCTGCTGCATCCAGCCGGTCATGCCGGCAGGACGATGGCGATAGATTGTGCTGTCCTGCACTTGCAGGCAGCAGGTCAGTGCACCCATGACAGCGTCGGTCAGCTGCTCCGGCGGGCAGGCTGTATCCAGCCGCGCCAGTGCGCCGGGGTCAAACAGGCAGCAGGAACAGCCCTCCCCACGGCTGGTCAGTCCCAGGAGAGGGTCGTCGGGGCGGTGATGGCGGTCAAGCTGGCCCATGCGGGTGCGCAGGCTGTCCGGGTCAACAAGCACACTGGGCCGTACAAGGACAGCATGGCGGTTCAGCGGATGCGTCATCGCGCCCAGCAGGGGCAGCAGCATGTCCGGGGCAGGGGTGCAGTCCATGGGCAGCATCAGCACATGGGTATAGCGGTTGTGGAAAACTTCCGGCGGTATGGTGGCGGCATCAAAGCCGTCCGGGCAGGTGCCCTCGCTGATGAGCTGACGAAGGTCGGCCATCAGGCCCTGACGGCCTCCGCGCCCGGTGTAGCGGTGCAGGCGGCGGTCATAGCTGCGGCTGCGATGCAGGTAGAAAAACCGGCTGTCGGGCCGGTCAATGGCTTCCATGGCCCGGGTGGCGGCAAACATGAGCACGCTGTCCTCGGCAGAGGTGGCGGTCATGCTGTCGCCGTGGTCGGCCAGCAGCAGGCAGTCCACCGCCCCCGGCGGCATGGCGTGACGGGCCAGCAGCAGGCGGCGCACGGCAGGGATAGCTTCATTGCGCCCATGCAGCACAGCGGGCATGACCACCAGGGTGCGCAGCTCCTCAGGTACGCTGTCCAGCTGCATTTGCGGCACCGCCGGTGCAGGCATGCGCCGAAGAAGCGCATCCACCGCCCAGCGGATGCCCGGGCCGATGGTCAGCAGGAAGAAGGGCAGCATCCACAGCGAGAAGCCCGTTTGCAGGAAGGCGAAAGCCGCCAGCGCGTTCAGCGCAATCAGCACGGTGCGGTACACCGTCAGGGAACGCTGTGCCAGCCAGAGCCGCAGACCGCCGGGTCTGGCTTTCAGCCAACGGCGCAGGGCCATGCGTCCATCCGCTGCCAGCAGATACCATCCTACATGGTGCATGGGCGTGTCCGGCTCAGCCGTGCGGCACAGGGTCAGGGCATCGCGCATCAGCCGTGCTTCCTCCACATGAAAGAGCCGTGCCAGCCGGGCGGCTTGCTCCCGGTAGCAAAGGCGGCTGCCGGCGGTCATCCGCGGATAGGTGCCGGAAGGGTCATCCAGCAGCAGCAGATGCAGAGGGTCGGCTTCTTCCTCCACCTGCGCCCAGTTCAGTGAGGACAGACGGCGCAGGGCATGCAGGCAGCGCAGCAGCTCCTCGGCACATACCGCCTGACGCTTGCCGTGCCGGGACGCGAGCTCATCCGGGGCCAAACCGCGCCGGGTCAGCGTGTCCTGCGTGGTGGTGAGCAGGTCCTCCTGCCCCTGCTGACGGAGCCGAACCAGCAGCGCATGGGCGCAAGCAGGAGTCATGGGTGCGCGGGTGAGCAGGGCCACGGGTCGCCGGGTGTGGCGCAGCCTTCGGGCCAGCTGATCGCCCCGCCGGGCTTCACGCAGCTCAAAGCGCATGGAAAGCAGCGCAGCATGCAGGGCTTCCGCCAGGGCCAGCCGGGTACAAAGGGGCAGCAGCATGCGCTCCTGATGGGTGGTGGCAGATGCCTCGTCCCAGGTGACGAGGGCCTCGTTGAGGGCGTGGGCATCACAGGAGGAGCCATGCCGAACCAGCTCCCGGCCCAGCAGCAGCATCCGGGGAACGCCGCTGTCATCGGCGGGCAGGGGAGGAGCCTTGCGCAGCTCCCGGTGGAGGGTCATGAGCAGGGCCATCATGGCCCGGCTGTGCTGGCGCAGGGCTTCCACCGCGCTCCAGGACAGGGGGCAGCGTTCCATGGCGGCAATCAGGCGCACCGTGCCCCGGGGGGCATGCAGACGTGCCCTGCGGCGCACGGGGGTGCGCAGGGCGAGGTCGTTGACGGCATCGGAGACATCCCCGGTGTGCAGGGGGAGGGATTCCGGCGGAAGCTGTCTGCCGGGGCGCAGGGCCAGCCACCCCAGCAGCATCAGCAGGATGATTGCGGCAGGCAGGATGACGAACTGCACCATAGAAAACCCTTCCTTTCGCCGAGCGATGGTTGTGCCTTTATCCTGACCTTAAAAGCAAAACCATATACCTCCAAGGGAACGCGCCAGCGGAAAGGGGTCAAGGGGCGATGCCCCTTGTGGGGTGCAGGGGTGAAACCCCTGCGCAGGTCTGGGCGGCAGCCCAGCGCACCACGTTTGCATTGCAAAAAGGAAAAGCAAAAAACCTGAGTTTCCAAGCAGACGGCGCAGCCCGTCCGCGCTGGAAACGGCATGCTCCAATCAGTATGAAAGGGCAGCCTATTCCCACCCAGCCAGGAGATGCACAATCCCTGCTTATCCATCACCCCAAAAATCAACCACCGGAGAGCCTGCATTCGGTTCTCCGGTGGTTGTATGCTACAGGAAACTGTATCGCAGGGAGGACGGAGGGGTCGCTCCGATGCAGACCGTGGAACAAGTCGTTTCCAACGCGGACGGGCTGCGCCGTCTGCTTGGAAACTCTGTTTTGCTTTCCCTTTGGATGAGGGGAACGTGTTGCGCTGGGCTGCCGCCCAGACCTGCTTGGGGCCTTGCCCCAAACCCCACAAGGGGCATTGGACTGTTCCCCGTCCAACGGACAGGGAAAGAAAAAGG
>JBJEUL010000106.1:0-5345 GCA_051883835.1 Aristaeellaceae bacterium | reverse complement strand
CTGGTGCATCATCATGGCAAGGAAGTCCTGTACGCGCAGGCAGGCTATGCCGACCGGGAGAAGCAGCTGCCCCTGCGCCGGGACAGCATTTTCCGCCTGTATTCCCAGAGCAAGCCCGTGACTGCTGCCGCCGTGATGCTGCTGGCGGAGCGGGGCGTCATTGACCTGATGGAGCCGGTGGAAACGTATCTTCCGGGCTTCAGGAATCAGAAGGTGGTGCAGGGCGGCGAGTTTGTGCCGGCCAAGCGTCCGGCCACGGTGCTGGATTTGCTGGGCATGTCCGCCGGGCTGAGCTATGAGGGCGAGGATGTGGCCGGCAAGGCTTCGTCTGCGCTGATTGGCGAGCTGAACCGCCGCCTGGATTCGGACAAACCCATGACCACGGTGGAGCTGGCCAACCGCATTGGCGAGCTGCCGCTGGCGTTCCATCCCGGCGAACGGCTGCGCTACAGCCTGTGCGCCGATGTGCTGGGCGCGGTGGTGGAGGTGGCGGACGGACGGTCCTTCAGCCAGTTCCTGCGGGAAGAGCTGTTCGAGCCGCTGGGCATGCAGGATACAGGGTTCTTCATCCCGGCGGACAAGCTGCCCCGGCTGTGCGCCTGCTATGAGCAGACCGCCGAGGGCCTCAAGCCCGTCAGCCCGGTGCATCTGGGGCTGCGCGTGACAACGGAGGAACCGGCCTTCCAGTCCGGCGGCGCGGGGCTGTACAGCACCATTGACGATTACATGGCCTTTGCGGGCATGCTGCTGAACATGGGGCAGTGGCAGGGCAGGCAGATCCTGTCGCCGCAGAGTGTGCGGTTCATGACCACACCTCAGCACCCCTATGAGGAGAAGTTCCTTCCGTGGCATGGGCTGGAGGGGTATGCCTATGGCAAGCTGATGCGGCAGGGGGTGGCACCGGGGGAGGGGAATCTGTTCATCCGTCCGGGCGAATATGGCTGGGACGGATGGCTGGGCACCTACTTTGCGAATTTCCCGCAGGAGGACATGACCATCCTGATGATGACGCAGCTGACGAACTGCGGCACCTCCCGCATCCAGCGGCGCATCCGCAACCTGATTCTCGCACAGGAAAGCCAAGGCCTGTTCTGATTTCTCCAAGGGAACGCGCCAGCGGAAAAGGGTCAAGGGGCGATGCCCCTTGTGGGGTGCAGGGGCAAGGCCCCTGCGCAGGTCTGGGCGGCAGCCCAGCGCAACACATCCGACCTGTCAAAAGGAATCGGAAAAAACGCGAGTTTCCAAGCAGACGACGCAGTTCGTCTGCGCCGGAAACGGCAGGTTCCGTGGACTGCACGAGGAACGACCTCATCCGCCCTCACTGCGCTCGACCACCTAAGGCTTTCAGCCTGGCATGACAAAAGCCGTTCACCTGCATGCACACAGGTGAACGGCCTTCCTGTTCCATGGGACGGGATGTTACGGCGCAATGACTTCCGGGACGGAAAGCGCAGCCATGTCCAGCTCCGCAATGTGGGTGACTTCCGCATGGCCGTCCAAATCCTCATAGATGTACACCAACGCGAGGGAAGGAACAGTCCCCGGATAAACGATGGTCGCTTCGCACAGGAAGCAGTGGTTCACCCCCGCAACAACCTGGCTGCCCAGATAGGCCACGGGCGTATACGCGGCACCGACCAAATCGGTGAGGGCCTTGTCAAACAGGGCCTGCCTGTCCTCGGTGACGGCATAGTCCTCCGCAACGCTCCAACCCCCCGCCAAGGCTTCGGCGGAAGCGGCGGCAAGGGACATCAGCAGGACAGCGGCAAGCAGGATGGCAGTGAGCTTCTTCATGATATCATCCCTTCTTTCGGTGGTTATGGCGAATACCGCGCTTGGGTGCGGCTTCATTCTGACAGACGTGAAAAAAGTGGAAAGGTTCCCACCTGTTTCCTCAGCAAGAACACGTTTTTGCCGGGAGCTTCCCCGTCAAATCAGCCCCTGAATGAGAATGATGAGAATCAGCACCGGCAGCACGAAGCGCAGATAGTTCTTCAGCAGCGGGCTGTTGGGCAGACGCATGCCCTTGCCCGTGTTGGCTTCCTCCATGTAGCGGTCATAGCCCCAGCCCCATTTGCTCACGCAGAACAGCAGGTACAGCAGGCTGCCCAGCGGCAAAAGCAGGTTCGATACCAGGAAGTCCTCGCTGTCCAGCACGTCCCGCGCCCCGATGAGGTGCAGATGGCTCCACACATTGTAGCCCAGCACACAGGGCAGGCTGGCCAGCAGCACAAACACAGCATTGATGACCACGGCCTTGCCCCGGCTCCAGCCGAAATTGTCCATGCAGCTGGCCAGCAGGTTCTCAAATACCGCAATCACCGTGGAGAAGCTGGCGAAGGTCATGAACAGGAAGAACAGCGTCCCCCACAGCCGCCCGCCGTTCATGTTCACAAACACGTTGGGCAGGGTGATGAAAATCAGCGAAGGCCCCGAGTCCGGCTGCACGCCGTAGGAGAAGCAGGCCGGGAAGATAATCAGGCCAGACATCAACGCCACAAAGGTGTCCAGCGCACAAATGCGCACGCTCTCGCCGGCGAGGGTGTTGTCCCGGGTCATGTAGCTGCCGAATATCTCCATGGCACCAATGCCCAGACTCAGCGTGAAGAACGCCTGATTCATCGCCGCGGTAACGACCTTCCCCAGCCCTGTCTCCTGCGCGCGGCTCAGACTGGGCAGCAGGTAGAAGCTCACGCCCTCACCGGCCCCGGGCAGGGTCAGGCTGTGCACGGCCAGCACCACCATCAGGCCCAGCAGGAGCAGCATCATCCACTTGGAAATGCGCTCCAGCCCCTTTTGCAGCCCGAAGGAGCAGACCCCGAAGCCTGCCAGCACCGTCACGGCCATCCACAGGCCCATTTCGCCGGGATTGGCCAGCAGGTCGCTGAATACGCCGCTGACCCCCTCGCTGGTCACGCCTGCAAAGGAGCCGGTGAGAAACTTGAAAAAGTAGCTCACCATCCATCCGGCCACAGTGGTGTAGTACATCATCAGCAGATAGCAGCCCGCCATGCATGCCCAGCCATGCAGATGCCAGCGATGCCCCGGCCTTTCCAGAGCCTGATACGCCTTGCGCGCACTGGAACGCCCTGCCCGGCCGACCGCCAATTCCATGGTCAGCACAGGCACGCCCATGAGCAGCAGAAACAGCAAATAGAACAGCACAAAGATGCCCCCGCCGTTCTGCCCGGCCACATAGGGGAACTTCCATACATTCCCGATGCCGATGGCGCACCCCGCGCTGACCAGAATGAACCCCAGCCGGGAGCCGAAGCTGTCGCGTTTCATGTCGATAACCCTCCCATGATGGCAAATGATGCTGCCATGATGATACACCGGCCCATACCCCCCTTGCAAGGGCGCATTTTGGATGATAAAATAAGCAAAACTGATACATGCCGGAGGTTTCCCTCATGAATACCAACCAGCTGCGCTATTTCGTCTCCGTGGCGGAGGGTCGCTCCTTCACCCGGGCGGCGGCGGCGCACTTCATTACGCAAACCGCCATCACCCAGCAGATTCGCGCCCTGGAGCAGAGCCTGCAGGTGCAGCTCTTTGACCGCCGAAGCCGCCCCGTGGCCCTGACCCCCGCAGGCCATACCCTGTTGGTGGAGGCCAAGGCCATTCTGGCCCGCATGGACCGGGCCATGGAGCGGGTGCAGGAAGCGTCGGTGGGATGGAGCGGCGCGCTGCACATCGGCTATATCAAGGGCTATGAACGCTCAGGGCTGTCAGGGATGCTGGGGAACTTCCATGGGGCATTCCCGAACGTGCTGCTGTCCTGCTACCGGGCCAGCACCGACCAGCTGGCATCCGGGCTGCTGAAAGGGGAGTATGACATCATCTTCAGCTGGGACAGCACGGAGCTGTGCAAGAATGCCGATGTATCCACCCGCATGGTGGAGCGCAGTCCCCTGATGCTGGCGGTGTACAACAGCCACCCCCTGGCCCCAAGGCGGCAGGTCAGCCGCAGCGAGCTGCGGGGGGAGCCGATTCTGTACCTGAACCTGTCCAGCACGGGGGATTCCGTGGGGGACAGCCGCTATGCGGAGCTGTACGAGCAGGCGGGGTATCAGCCGGACATCCTGTTCCGCTCCGGGGACGCGGAGAGCATCCTGATGATGGTGGCCGCCGAGGAGGGCGTGGCCATTCTGCCAGCCTTTGTCACCGGGAAGCTGGTCAATGCGGAAAACCTGACCTTCATTCCCCTCAAGGGGGAGCAGGAGGCGGTGGAAATCATCGCGGCATGGCGGCGGGAGGACGACAATCCGCTGCTGGCACACTTTTTGCAGGCCCTTGCGGCGGATGCCGGACATACCAGAGCAGAACAGGAAGGACGGATCGGATGATGCTGGAAGATATCAACATGACAGCAGCGGTTTTGGGTGCATTGGCACTCCTGATGGCCCTTGTGTGCGGCAAGCCCCTGCGTCGGCTGTGCAGCTGGGTGGGGAGCCGCCTGGCAGAGGTAGCCCCCCAATGGCTGCGGATTCTGGGTCGCGGCTTCACCGAGCCGCTGATTCTGACCGTGCGCGTGGTGCTGCTGGCAGCTGCCGCGCTGCTGCTGCCCCTGCCGTGGGAGAGAAAGACGGTGCTGGCGGCAGTCGTGGCCATGAGCAGGGAGGCGGGCATTCTGCTGCTGTCCTGGGGACTGTGGCGGGCCGCACCCATGTGTCAGCTGTTGGTGCGCAGCGTAGAGGAAAACACGGATTTCGCCAGCGGACGCACCATTGGCCGGTTCTTCGAGAACATCTACCGGGTCGTGGTGGGCGGGTTTGCCGTGCTGTCCACGCTGGACGTGATGGGGGTGCCGGTGGCGAGCCTGATTGCCGGTGCCGGTGTGGTCGGTCTGGCCATATCGCTGGCGGCGCAGTCCACGCTGTCCAACCTGATTGCCGGGGTGACGCTGGTGCTGGAGCAGCCCTTCGGCATCGGGGATTATGTCACGCTGGGAGAGGTGGAGGGTACGGTGGAGGACATCTCCTTCCGCTCCACCCGCCTGCGCACGCCGGACAATGTGCTCATCACCGTGGAGAATGCCACGGTCTGCGCGGAGTACATCCACAACTGCACCAACCGCACCAGCCGCCTGTGGAGCTTCGAGGTGAATCTGGCCTATGATGCAGGCGGCGCGCAGCAGGTGTCTGCCGCCATTGCGGCGATGGAAGCGGTGCTGTGTGCCGACGAGCAGGTGCAGGCAGACACGGTGCAGGCCGTGCTGGAACGTTTCGACCCGGCGGGCGTGGTTATTAACGTGCGCTGCTATGTGAACACGCTGCCCTTCGGGGAATACCGCGCCCTCAAAAACCGCCTGAATCTGCGCATGATGGATGCCGTGCAGGCCT
>JBJEUL010000105.1:0-5358 GCA_051883835.1 Aristaeellaceae bacterium | reverse complement strand
CAAACTGCTGGGCAAAATAGGCGGACAGGCCGCCAGTGCTTTGGGTGATGTTGCTCACGCTCAACGTATCCATCGGGATTCCTCCTGTATCGTTCATGCTCTCGCATCAGTATAGCATATCTTCATGGGTTTTGCACTATCCGCAGTCAAGAAATTCCTGTGCAGCCTTAGGGCATGAAGTCCTCGGGCAGCTTCGGCTGGGGGCCGAAATACTTGAGCATGTCCGCCTCGCTGACATCCAGCTCATCCTTGACGAAGCCCCACAGGTAGTGTGGCCTGCCCTTGAGGGTATTGCGCAGTCGCGCGATGCGCTGCTCCCAGTAGCGGTAGGCACCATCGGGGGTGACTGGCCATTCGCTGATGACCATCTGGTCATGCTCCTCGGCCCAGCGGGCAAAGTGCAGCTCCATCTCCGGCTCAATGATGGCCAGACACTCCTCCAGCTTGGCTGTCATGTACTCGGTGGTGAAGGTCTGGAAGATATCGCCCAGCTTGGCCAGGAACATTGCCTTCCATTCCGGCACGGACAGGATTTTCTTGAAGATCGTATTGTCAATGTTCATCTGACCCATGCCTTTGTCCTTGGTGTAGCTGCGGGGGCTGTTGAACTTGTAGCTGAACAGGCCGTAGTCCAAATCGTAGATAATCCACTTCCACTTGCTGCCTTCCTCATGCAGGCGGTAGAAGCGGGTGTTACCGATATCGGAGTTGCCCACAAACATCTCGATGGCCATGTATTCCAGATGGTTCTCGATGTCGATGTTGTCCTCGATGTACTGCCGGTCAGCGGCATTGTTGGCGGGGTCGCCGGCCTTGATTTTCTTGAGCATCTCGCGGTAGGCTTTGTTGGAGCCGTAGTCCACCGAGCCGCTGGCCTCCAGAATGTCCATGTTGTCGGCCTCGTCCAAGCTCAGGCCCTCGAACTGCGCCACGAAGTAGCGATCCACGCGCTCGCGCATGTTCATGTGGCCCCAGTACACGCCGTTGAGGTACACCGCCACCGGGTTCCATGCCTGATGGATGACCTGTGTGCCGTAGGCATCCAGCAGCCGGGACTGGAAGCCATCCAGCAGGCGCGTCCACGCGCTGTCGTTGCCGCTGTTGCGCAGGATGAAGGATTTGTATTCCGTGTAGGGCCTGTCCGGGAACAGGGCTGCCGCGAAGGTTTTCGCGCCGTACTTGGCCTTGGCCCGGAGCTTGAAGGACTTCTGCGGCATATCCAGCGAGAAGTCACCCATCAGGCTGAACTCCACCCCCTGACTGATGACCTGCGTGCCGTCCAGCAGGTAGTATTCCACATGGCCGTCATGGGGAATCTTGCCGTACTGGCGGTAGATGGTATTCTTGAAGGGCAGCTTGCCGGCTTCCTTCACCACATTGTCGCCCGTAACCAGCATGCCCGTTTCCGGGTTCCACAAATCATAGGGCTCGCACACCAGTGATACAATAGGCAGGCTGTGATAGGCGTTGATGAAGTAGCTGCCGGTAATGACCTTGCTGGGCTCCAGGTCCGTATCGGAGAAGGCCCGGGCCCGCAGCACGGTGGTGAAGTTCAGCTCGATGCGCTCACCCTGATACAGTGTGGACTGCCGCGTGGGCGTGGAGCCGTCCGTCGTATAGTACACGGTGGTATTCTCGGGGATGTTGAAGCCCGTGTACACCGTGGAATAGTACAGGCCCGGCTCCATCACGAAGGTCGGCGTCTCGGCGTAGCCTGAAAAGCCGTAGCCGTTGGAGGCCTTGGGTGTGGGGGTGTTATAATAAAAAAACCCCGACATTCCCGTGGTGCGGCCATAGGAGACGTCGGTGGGAACCTCCGGCAGAATGACCTTGTCCAGAATCTTGCCCGTGGGGTCAGCCAGACACACGGCATAGCCCCCCGCCTGACTCAGGCTGAAGGAGGCATGCAGCTGGGTGGCCGTTGACTGGGCCGTCTGCCCGTCGCACAGGATGACCTTGTACTCGCCGGGGCTGATGGTCGTGCCCGCAGGGAACTGCCACTTGCGGGCACGGCCCAGGTTGTCCGACAGGCCATAGTCGGACAAATCCACCGTCTTGGTCGAGGAATTGTAAATCTCAATCCAGTCCACACACGCCGCGCCGTCAGCGACCACAGTGGTGTCATTGGAAGCCATGATTTCCGTGATGTACACGCCGGTGGAATTCATGGCCCGCAGGTAGTAGTCCATCTGTGCCGCGCCGCTGGCATCATTGGGCAGGCTGGGCGTGGCCACCTGATGGACGGAGAAGGTGCCGTCATCCCCCCGGGCATAACTGCAATCCTCGGGAATGTTGTCAATCTGCACGCGATCCACCAGCCGCCCGCGATTGTCGGAGAGCACAATGGTGTCCTTCTCCGCGCTGATGCGGAAGTCCGTGTGCGGGATGGCGGTGGGGTCGGTGTTGCGATCCTTGCCGGAGCAGAACACCACATAGTAGCCATGGGCAGGCACCACGGCCCCGGTGGGGAACCGCCAGCGCAGGGGCTTGTTTTCCTTGTTGGACAGGGCGTAGTTATCCAGGCTGATAGCCTGGTCGGTGGTGTTGTACAGCTCAATCCAATCCACCAGCTCGCCGTCCTCGTCCGTCAGGCCCGAGAGGGGGTCAGGCATGATTTCGCTGATAATCAGTGCGCCATCGGTTATCATGCTGGCCGTGCGGTACTGCTCATGGCCCGCCTCTGTGTTGGGATAGCCCGGGCTATAGAGACTCGTGACGGCAAAGGAGCCGTCCTCCTGCCGGGCGTAGCTCTCATCGCGGCCCATGATGGGCAGGGTCAGGGTGTCAATCTCGTAGGCGTTGGGGTCGAACAGATACAGCGTCTCCCCCACCGAGGACAGCTTGAACTTGGCATGGAAGGTCTTGCCCACCTCGGCCGCGTTGGTATCCGAGCAGAACACCACAACTCGCTCATCAGGCTGAAGGGTCATGCGGGGGAAGATGAAGCGGATGGAGTCGTTGCGGTCGCTCAGGCCCACATGCTCCAGACTGATTTCGTGGTCGCTGCTGTTCCAGATTTCCACCCAGTCAGCAAAGCTGCCGTTCTCATCGGGGACAGCCGTACGATTGGCGGACATGGCCTCGCTGAACACCAGGCCCTCATACGCGCTGACAAGAACCTCCTGCCCCTGCGTCACCAGGCCGGTGGCAGAGCCGGTGGTATAGCTGGCACGGCTGATGGGATTCTTGGGGGACACGATGACAATCAGCGCGAGAACTGCGGCAAAAACAATCAGCCCGGCAATCACGCCCCGGCGGGGCCGTCTCTTTTTCCTGACAGGCGTCTGCTGGGCACGCGCAGCGCGGCTGCTGCGTCCGGGACGTCTTTCGGGAGGCATCTGCTGCATGCGTTAACCTTCCTTTCGGTGCGGGTCGTATCTGTTGCGCTGGGCTGCCGCCCAGACCTGCGCAGGGGCCTTGCCCCTGCACCCCACAAGGGGCATCGCCCCTTGACCCCTTCGACGCTGGCGCGGTCTCTTGGAGGGGGACACTCATTCAACGGATGAGTGTCGTTTGAGCTTCCATTATAGCACAAAGTGGCAGGTTATGCAAACAATGCGCGAATGTCCTGCTCGGTCAGGGCGGTGACGAGGGTTTCGCCGGGGGTGACCAGCTGGTCGAACAGGGCTTTTTTGCGCTGGCCAAGGGCTACGACCTGCTCCTCGATGGAGTCGTGCGTCACCAGGCGGATGACCTCCACCTTCCGGGTCTGACCGATGCGGTGGGCGCGGTCGGTGGCCTGATCCTCGGCGGCAGGGTTCCACCAGGGGTCGTAATGGATGACCATGTCCGCACCGGTCAGGTTCAGGCCTGTGCCGCCTGCCTTGAGGGAAATCAGGAAGATTTGCCCCTGACCGCCGTTGAACTGCTCAGTCATTGCCAGCCGCTTGCCGGATGGCGTTTCGCCGTCCAGATACATGGTCTCGAAGCCTTCCGCGTCCAGCTGGCGGCGGAGGATTTTCAGCATGGAGGTGAACTGGCTGAACAGCAGCACCCGTCGCCCTGCCGCAATGGCACCGGGCAGGATCTCCAGCAGCATGTCCAGCTTGCCGGAGGTGCCGGTATAATCGTCCAGCACCAGCGCGGGATGGCAGCAGATTTGACGCAGCTCGGTAATGGCGGCCAGCACCTCCGTGCGCCCGCGGCCAAGCCCCTTTTCGGCCATGACGTGATCCACCCGCTCCCGCAGGCGCACCATGGCGGACTGGTAGACCTTGCTCTGCTCGGGGGACATCTGCGCGGTCAGCACCGTTTCAATCTTGTCGGGCAGCTCGGTCAGCACGTCCTTTTTCAGCCTGCGCATGAGGAAGGGGCGAATCTTGCGGCGCAGGTCGTCCGCGTCCTGCCCGTCCTGATAGCGGCGGATGAAGGCGTTGTAGCTCAGCAGGTACCCCGGCAGCACAAAGTCGAAGATGCTCCACAGCTCGCCTGCGTTGTTCTCCATGGGCGTGCCGGTCAGGGCAAAGCGGGTTTGGGCCTGCAGCTGCTTCACGGCCATTGCGCCCACGCTGCCTGCATTTTTGATATGCTGGGCCTCGTCCAGAATGACGTAGCGGAAGGTCATGTCCGTCAGCTGGTCGATATCCCGGCGAATCAGCGGGTAGGAGGTAATCAGCACATCAATGTCCCGGACTTCCTTCACATGGCGAATCTGGCTGGCCCGCTGCGCCCCGGAGCCGTTGAGCACCATCACGCTCAGCTCCGGCGCGAAACGGTTCAGCTCGCTGAGCCAGTTGTAGGTCAGGGACGTGGGGGCCACCACCAGCGAGGTTTCGTTCTCCTTGCGGCTGGCCTTGAGCAGCGCGATGACCTGCACCGTTTTGCCCAGGCCCATGTCATCGGCCAGCACGCCGCCCATGTGCAGCCGGTCGAGGGTATGCAGCCATTCATAGCCCCGCTGCTGATAGGGCCGCAGGGACAGTCCGTGGGCCAGCTGCACCGTTTCCTCGGACGGGTCGGTCAGGGCGCGGACGGTGGTCTTGACCGTTTCATCCTGCGTCACGGGGAGGTTGCCCGCTTCCAGCAGGCTGTGCAGATAGCAGGTGCGGTAGGCCCGCAGACTGATGACATCCCCCGCCGTCTGCGCGTCCAGGCCCTCTGCACCAGCAGCCTCGTACAGGCTGTCGGCCAGCGGCTGCCAGTCCTCCATGCTGGACAGGTCCAGGAAGGAGCCATCCTTCAGGCGGAAATATCGCCGCCTTTTGGCCAGGGCTTCCATAATGCCCAAAATTTCCTTTGCAGGCTGTCCGTCCTCGGTGAACTGCAATTCCAGCTGACCCCCGCGCATGCGCATTTGCCCGCGAATCATGGGCTTGCGGGGCGTCATCTTGCGGAAGTCGCGGCTCAGGTACACCTCGC
>JBJEUL010000104.1:0-5367 GCA_051883835.1 Aristaeellaceae bacterium | reverse complement strand
ATCCACCGGCAGTATATCGACGCGGGGAGCCGCATTGTCTATGCCAATACCTTCGGGGCCAACCGGCTGAAGCTCGCTGCCACGGGCTATTGTGTGCAGGAGGTGGTGCATGCCGCTGTGGCCGCTGCCCGTCAGGCTGCGGAAGGCACGGACTGTCTGGTAGGGCTGGATATGGGGCCCATCGGTACCCTGCTGGAACCCATGGGCACGATGACCTTCGAGGATGCGGTGGATATCTTCCGGGAAATCGCTGTGGCAGGGGAGGAAGCCGGAGCCGATGTGGTCGCCATCGAAACCATGACCGACCTGTACGAGGCCAAGGCCGCCCTGCTGGCGGTCAAGGAGAACACCCGCCTGCCTGCCATCGTCACCATGAGCTTCGAGGAGCGGGGTCGAACCTTCACGGGCTGCACCATCGCTTCCATGGCCCGGACGCTGGAGGGCCTGGGTGCGGATGCCATCGGCGTGAACTGCTCGCTGGGGCCGGTGCAGCTGCTGCCCATGGTGCAGGAGCTGTGCGCTGCAACCCGTTTGCCCGTGGTCGCCAAGCCCAACGCGGGCCTGCCTGACCCGGTGGATGGTCACTATGACCTGGCCCCGGAGGACTTCGCGCAGGCCATGAAGGCGTTGGTGGATGCCGGTGCCAGTCTGGTAGGCGGCTGCTGCGGTACCAGCCCGGCCTATATCCGCGCACTGCGGGATGCGGTGGCGGGCAAAAAGCCCGGTGTGCGCAGGGATGACGCCGTGAGCTTTGTCTGTACGCCCACCGTGCCGCTGCGCCTGCAGGGCGTGCATGTCATCGGGGAGCGCATCAACCCTACAGGCAAGAAGCGGTTCCAGCAGGCCCTGCTGGAGAACGACATGGATTACATCGTCGATGTGGCCGTGCAGCAGCAGGACGCAGGCGCGGAGCTGCTGGACGTGAACGTGGGCTATCCCGGCGTGGACGAAAAAACCATGCTGCCCCGGGTCATCAAGCACCTGCAGGCGGCGGTGGACATCCCGCTTATGCTGGATTCCAGCGACCCGGAAGCCCTCGAAGCGGGCTTGAGGGTCTACAACGGCAAGGCGGCGGTGAACTCCGTCAACGGCAAGGCGGAATCCATGGCGGCAGTGCTGCCGCTGGTGAAGAAGTACGGCGCGGCGGTGGTGGCCCTGACCCTGGACGGGACGGGCCTGCCTGCCACGGCAGAGGAGCGGGTGACCATTGCCCGGCGCATCCTTGCGGCGGCGCAGGAGCAGGGCATTCCCCGGGAGGACGTGTGGGTGGACTGCCTGACGCTGACGGTCTCGGCTCAGCAGGAGCAGGCGGAGGAAACCCTCCGGGCGGTGCATGCTGTGCGCCATGAGATGGGCCTGAATACCGTGCTGGGGGTCAGCAACATCAGCTTCGGCCTGCCCAACCGGCTGCTGATGACCACGGCGTTCCTGCTGCGGGCGTTATCTGCCGGGCTGACGCTGCCCATTGTCAACCCCAATCAAAAGGAAGTCATGGACGCGGTGGCGGCCTTCCGCGCCCTGAGCGGGGAGGATACAGCCTGCCGTGCCTATGTGGAGCGGTTCGCCCAGCAGACCCCGGCGGTGAAGGCCGCGCCCGCATCCGCCATGACCCTGAGCGAAGCCATCCAGCGCGGCCTGAAGGCGGACGCGGCCCGTTTGACCCGGGAAGCCCTCACCCAGCAGAGCGAGCTTGCGCTGGTGGAAACGTGCCTGATTCCCGCGCTGGACAAGGTGGGCGCGGATTATGAGCGCGGCGCGGCCTTTCTGCCTCAGCTGCTTTCAGCGGCGCAGGCGGCGCAAAGCGTGTTCGAGGTCATCCGGAGCAGCCTTGCGGACAAGGGCGGTGCGCCGGTGAAGAAGGGCCGCATTCTCATGGCCACGGTGCAGGGGGATATCCACGACATCGGCAAGAACATCGTGCGCACAGTACTGGAAAATTACGGCTATGACGTGACCGACCTGGGCCGGGATGTGCCGCCGGAAGCCATCGTGGAGGCGGTACAGCGGGAGCATATCCGTCTGGTGGGCCTGTCCGCGCTGATGACAACCACCCTCCCTGCCATGGAGCAGACAGCAAAGCTGCTGCAAGCCATGCCGGAGCCGCCGACGGTTATGGTGGGCGGCGCGGTGGTTACGGAGGAATACGCGGGGAGCATCGGCGCGATGTACGCCCGGGATGCCCGCGCAGCGGTGGCGATTGCCCGCTCGGTGCTTTAACTTGACAAAAACAGGCGGCGATGGTATAAAGGCAGTATATTGACTGATGCAAACTGAGGTGACGCTATGCCAATCAAGATTCCAAGCGACCTCCCCGCAGCGGATACCCTGCGCAGCGAGAATATCTTCGTCATCACCCAGGAGCGGGCCGTGACGCAGGATATCCGCCCGCTGCGCATCCTGCTGCTCAACCTGATGCCCACCAAGGTGGCCACGGAAACACAGCTGGCCCGCCTGCTGGGCAACACGCCCCTGCAGGTGGAAATGGAGCTGCTGATGGTGTCCAGCCATGTGAGCCGCAACATCTCCCAGGAGCATATGCTGACCTTCTACAAAACCTTCGACCAGGTGAAGGACAAGACCTTCGACGGCATGATCATCACCGGCGCGCCGGTGGAACGCCTGCCCTTTGAGGAGGTGGAGTACTGGCAGGAGCTGTGCGAGATTTTCGAGTGGAGCAAGACCCACGTCACCAGTACGTTCCATATCTGCTGGGGAGCGCAGGCGGGGCTATACTATCATTACGGCATTGCCAAGGAGCCGCTGCCGGAGAAGCTCTCCGGCGTGTACCGGCATCGGGTGACGCACAGGGGCAGCATCCTCTTCCGGGGCTTTGACGATACGTTCATGGTGCCGCATTCCCGTTATACCACCGTGAACCGGCAGGCCATTGTCAACGAGCCAAGGCTGAAAATCCTGGCCGAAAGCGATGTGGCAGGGGTCTATGCCGTATCAACCCATGGGGGACGGCAGGTGTTCATCACCGGCCACAGCGAGTATGACGCGGATACTCTGCTGGGCGAATACCTGCGGGACAAGCGGGCAGGGCTGGACCCCAAGGTGCCGGAGCATTATTTCCCCAACGATGACGATACCCGCGCGCCGCTGTGCACCTGGCGTTCCGGCGCGAATCTGCTGTATTCCAACTGGCTGAACTACTTCGTCTATCAGGCGACCCCCTATGAGCTGGCCCATGTGGGCGATGAAAGCTACATGACCAAGTAATGATAGGGTATGTACACAAAAGAAAGGAGTCTTTCCCATGCTGCTGATTAAGAACGGCTATGTCAAGCCCATTACCAGCCCGGACATTCCCTGCGGACAGGTGCTGATTGATGAAGGCAAAATTGTCGCCATCGGCGAGACGGTCGATGCCCCTGCCGACTGCCCCATCTACGATGCCACGGGCTGCATGGTTACGCCCGGCCTGATTGACGGCCACACCCATCTGGGCATTCATGAGGAGGCCCAGCGTTGGGAGGGCAACGACACCAACGAGTATTCGAACCCCGTGACCCCCACCATCCGCGGCATTGACGGCATCAATCCCATGGACGAGGGCTTCACCAATGCCCTGCATGGCGGCGTGACCACGGCCGTCATCGGCCCCGGCTCTGCCAATGTGGTGGGCGGCACCTTTGTCGCGCTCAAGCTCCACGGCCATTGCGTGGATGATATGGTCATCAAGGAGCCTGTGGCCATGAAGATTGCCTTTGGTGAGAACCCCAAGGGCGCGTATGGTCAGAATGGCCGCAAGGAGCCTTATACCCGCATGGGCGTGGCAAGTCTGCTGCGCCAGCTGCTGGCCAAGACGAAGAAGTATGCCGAGGATGTGGCCGCCGCCGAACAGGACAGCAGCAAGTCCCGGCCCTTTGACCCCCAGATGGAAGCCATGCTGCCGGTCATCCGCAAGGAAATCCCCCTCAAGGCCCATGCCCACAAGGCGTATGACATCCTCACCGCCCTGCGCATCGCCAAGGAATTTGATGTGAACATCACCCTTGACCATGTGACCGAGGGCCATCTCATCGTCGAGGAGCTGAAGAAGGCAGGCAAGCCGCTGCTGGTCGGCCCCTCCCTGGGCAGCAAGACGAAGATTGAGCTGGCGGAGAAGTCCTTTGCCACGCCCGGTATCCTGTACAATGCCGGGATGGAAATCTGCATCATCACCGATGCGCCGGTGATTCCGCTGTACTACCTGCCCCTGTGCGCGGGCCTTGCCATCCGCGAGGGCCTGCCGGAGGATGCCGCGTGGCGGGCCATCACCATCAACCCCGCCAAGGTGGCAGGCATTGACAGCCGGGTCGGATCCCTGGAGGTGGGCAAGGACGCGGACATTGCCGTGTTCAAGGGCCACCCCCTGCGGGATATTCAGGCCCGGGCGCAGCAGGTGTTCGTGAGCGGCGAGGCGGTGCTGTGACGAACACGGCCTTCTGGCACGCGCTGGACACGCTGCTGGCCGGGAGCCGCATCGTCATTGACCGGCCCAAGGGCTCGGCGCATCCGCGCTTCCCGGAGATGATTTATCCCCTCGACTACGGCTATTTGCAGGGAACCACCGCCATGGACGGCGGGGGCATTGACCTATGGCGCGGCTCCGACCCGGCGCAGCGGCTGGATGCCGTCATGGTAACCGTCGATTTGATGAAGCAGGATTCGGAAATCAAGCTGCTCATCGGCTGCACGGAGGAAGAAAAGCAGCTTGTCTGGCACCAGCACAACGACTCCCAGTGGATGAAGGGCCTCCTCATCCGACGAATCTAAAAAAGGGCGCGGCGTTCATCTCATGCGGATGAACACCGCGCCTTGCCTGTTCTATTGACTCCAAGGAATCGCGCCAGCGTCGAAGGGGTCAAGGGGCGATGCCCCTTGTTCGGTAGCAGGGGCAACGCCCCTGCGCAGGTCTGGGCGGCAGCCCAGCTCACTTGCCCACACAAAAATCACTGAACACACGGTCAAGCAGCTTTTCCTCCACCTGGTCGCCCGTGATTTCCGCAAGGGCCAGCTGTGCCGCCTGCAAGTCCACCGTGGACAGGTCAACCGTGCCGCATGCCAGCGTGGCTTCCGCCTGACGCAGGTGTGTGACGGCACGGCGGGCGGCTTCCAAATGACGGGGCTGGGTGAGCACCAGCTGGTCGCTGACAGCAGCCATTTGACGCAGGAATGCCTTCACCGGGGTCAGGGTCGCCGCATCCCGGGCGGATACCGTCATGACCAACGCGCCGGGGAGCAGGGCCGATGCGTCCGCTTCCGTCAGCACACAGGGCAAATCGGACTTGTTGAGCAGGATGGCCGTATGCGCAGGGACAAGCAGCGACAGCGGTTCCCGATCCTCCGGGGACAGGGGCTGGCTGGCATCCAGCACCAGCA
>JBJEUL010000103.1:0-5370 GCA_051883835.1 Aristaeellaceae bacterium | reverse complement strand
TGGCCACCCGCTTCCTGGAGGATGGCGACAAGGTGAAGGTTTCCATCCGCTTCCGCGGCCGTCAGATTACCCATAGTGAGATCGGCATGAAGGTCATGCAGGATTTCGCCCAGCGGTGCGCGTCGGTCAGCTCGGTGGAACGCCGGCCGATGATGGACGGTCGCCACATGATTATGATTCTTGCGCCGAAGGCTGCCAAGGCGTCCTTCGCTGAGAAGAAAGCCGCCCGTGAGAAATCCGCCGACGCGGCTCAGACACAGGAGTAAGATTCACATAAACTGGAAGGAGGACCAATCCATGCCTAAGCAGAAGAGTCACCGTGGTGCTGCAAAGCGCTTTTCCTTTACCAAGTCCGGTATCGTCAGGCACAAGCAGATGAACGCCAACCATCAGGTGCGCCTCAAGACCACCAAGCGTACCCGTCACCTGCGTGCTGCCGGTGTTGTGGACAACGCCGCCGAAGCCCGTACCATCCGCAAGCTGCTGCCCTACAAATAAGCCCTTTGACTGGCAAGGAGGAAACTGAAATATGGCACGTATTAAGCGAGCTGTCAATGCTCTGAAGAAGCGTCGCAAGGTGATGAAGCTGGCCAAGGGCTACTGGGGCGCGAAGTCCAAGCAGTACCGCGCTGCGTCCGAGCAGGTTGCCCGGTCTCTGCGCTATGCCTTTGAAGGCCGCAAGCTGCGCAAGCGTGATTTCCGCTCTCTGTGGATCACCCGTATCAATGCTGCTGCCCGTCTCAACGGCATGAGCTACTCCACCTTTATCAATGGCCTGAAGAAGCACAACGTCACCGTCAACCGCAAGATGCTGGCTGACCTGGCGGTGAACGATCCCGCTGCCTTCGCCAAGCTGGTGGAGATTGCCAAGGCGTAAGCCCGGAGCAACACACCGTATCACGGCAATCAAGCCCTGCTGATGCTCATGTATCGGCAGGGCTTTTGATGTGCCTGGACGCAGAAAGCCTTCCCCTCTGGGGAAGGTGGCCGAGCGCAGCGAGGTCGGATGAGGTGTCGTTCCTCGTGCAGTCCCCGGAACCTGCCGTTTCCTACGCGAACGAACTTCGTCGTCTGCTTGGAAACTCACGTTTTATTCATTCCTTTTTACGATGTTCAACGTGTTGCGCTGGGCTGCCGCCCAGACCTGCGCAGGGGCTTCACCCCTGCACCCCACAAGGGGCATCGCCCCTTGACCCCTTTCCGCTGGCGCGTTCCCTTGGAGTGCTATGAACATGCGTTATAAGCCCGTAGGTTGACCAGATTCGCTCGTTGTAGCCAAAGGAAATCTGTGGTATCATAATCAGCGGCAATTCGACAATCATGCACAGGATGAATGGGAGTCAGGGAAATGGTCAAGAAGTATGTGGCGGATTTGAAGCGGGAGTTCAAGGGATATAATGCCCAGAAGCTCATCAAGGACTTGCTCTCCGGCGTGACGGTGGCGGCGGTGGCCCTGCCCCTCGCGCTGGCCTTCGGCGTATCCTCCGGCGCGACCCCGGCAGCGGGTCTGGTCACGGCCATCATTGGCGGTGCCATCATCGGCCTGCTCAGCGGCGCGTCCTTCCAAATCAGCGGCCCCACGGGTGCCATGAGTGCCATTCTCATCGGCATCGTGGCGCAGTATGGCCTGCAAGGCGTGTTCGTGGCCAGTCTGGCGGCGGGCGTCATCATCCTGCTGGCGGGCGTGCTGCGTATGGGCAAGCTGGTTACGTTCATTCCCACCAGCGTGGTGATGGGCTTTACCAGCGGCATTGCCATCATCATTGCCCTGGGGCAGGTGGACAACTTCTTTGGCACCACATCGGTTGGCTCCGGTGCGCTGGAGAAGCTGTGGAGCTACACCAGCGTGGGCTTCCATCCGGATTGGCAGGCGGTGCTCATCGGCTGCCTGGTGGTGGCCTTCATGCTGCTCTGGCCCCGCAAGCTCAATGAGAAGGTGCCCGGCTCCCTGCTGGCTATCATTCTGGCCACGGTGGTGGCGGAGGTGTGCGGCTTCACCAGCCTCAAGCGCGTGGGCGAGATTCCCCGCAGCCTGATGCTGGCCGATTCCCTCGACCTGTCCCAAATCAATCTGGACATGGTGCTGAGCCTGTCCAGCCCGGTGGTGTCCATTGCCCTGCTGGCGATGATTGAGTCCCTGCTGTGCGGCGCGTCTGCGTCCCGCATGAAGGATGAACCCTTCGATGCCAACCGGGAGCTGATTGCGCAGGGTGTGGGCAACATCCTGCTGCCCTTCTTCGGCGGCGTGCCTGCCACGGCGGCGATTGCCCGCACCAGCGTGGCCATCAAGAGCGGCGAGCAAACCCGTCTGACAGGTCTGTTCCATTCCCTGTTCCTGCTGCTGTCCATGCTGCTGCTGGGTGGCGTGATGGCGCGGCTGCCCCTGTCCGCGCTGGCGGGTGTGCTGATGGTGACGGCGTGGCGCATGAACGAGTGGCATGGCATCCGCACCATTTTCAGTCGGAAAATCTGGACGGGCATCATGCAGTTCAGCATCACCATGGTGTCCACGGTGGTGTTTGACCTGACGGTGGCCATTGTGATCGGCATTGTGACGGCACTGCTCATGTTCGTGTGGAACGCGGCACGGCTGCGGGTGGAGATTGTCCCGGTGGAGCATGAGCGGCTTGTCCGCCTGCATCGCATGGGTACGGATGTGTCCGACGAGCAGGCCCGCGGCATTCATATGGCCTACCTCAACGGCAGCCTGTTCTTCGCCAACTGCGGCGAGCTGAAGCACGCGCTGGAGGATGCGGACTACACCGGCTGTGAGCGGCTGATTGTGTCCATGCGCGGCGTGTCAGCGGCAGATATCTCCGGCGTGCAGACGCTGATGGAGGTCTGCCAGCGGCTGAACCAGCGCGGCCTTGTGGTGAGCGTGTGCGGCGTGCAGCAGAATGTACGTTCCTTCTTCGACAAGGTGGGCCTGAGTGAACAGCTGGGCGAGGCAGCCTTCTATGCCAACAACTCCGAGGCACTCATCGATGCAGTGGCCCAGACGGCGGCGGAGCAGTAATGCGCATCTTCATCTCAGGCACCTGTCCATGGGTCTGCGGATTCGACTGGAACCAATCTGAATAAGCAATGCTCCGTATGGCGTGTGTCATACGGAGCATCTTCGTCCCGGTGGTTTATTTGATGGCAATGGCGGTAAACTCGCCGGGAACCTGCTCGTTTGTCCAGGCGGGATGCTCATCAAAGCGTTGCAGGCAGAAGCCGCTGCTGATGATGGCGTTGATGATTTCGCTGATGGTGTATTTCCGATAGCTGCATTTGGGCATCTGCTGCCGGATGCTTTCATCAAAGAATCGGGCGTGAGCCATTTCTCCCTCAAAGATATCGGTGGAAAAATAGCTCATGGTGGGCTGTTGAAGATTTAGCACATCGGCAATCTTGGTCAGCGGATGGAAGTCACTGCATATCATTCTGCCGCCCTTTTTGAGCAGGGCATGCATGATGCGCATGAACGCCTCAAGATCATGGAAATAGTGAAGGACACCGCCCTCCATCAGCACAACGTCAAAGGAATCGCCGTATTGGGATAGGCTGATATCCAATATGTCACAGACCTCATATTGAATATGAACATGGGCAGCCTGGGCAAGCTCCAAGGCGTATCGCTGATTGTCCCGCGAAATGTCAAAGATGGTGACCTCCGCACCTAACAGAGCCAGCGGAATCGCCTTTTTCCCGCAGGAGCCACAGATGTTGGCGACCCGAATACCCTCATAGGTATCGAAATAGCGGGCATACCGCTTTAATCCGCCGATAGGGTTTTCCATCATCTTTTTGGCTCGCTCAGCAGGTTCACCCATTGTCTGAACCCAGAAAGTATAGGCGTTGTACTCCCACGCCTTTTTATTCTGCATGCTGTAATCCTTCACGGTCAATGCCTCCCTTCACGGGCATCCATGACAGCTTTGCTGGATGGACAGTATAGCACAGCCATCCATCGGCGTCAACATGCCTGGGAAGATGCGTGCAGATAGGCTTGTCCGGGCTTTTCTTTGTTTTTCCCTCGACAAAGCGGCTGTCTTGCCGTACAATAGGAGACATTCGAACAGCAATCATCCGATAAAGGAGCGATTCCCATGAAGTACATTCTGGTCATTGGCGATGGCATGAGCGATGATCCCGTCCCGGAGCTGGGCGGCAAGACCCCGCTGGAAGCCCTGAACCTGCCGTCCTTCGGCGTGCTGGCAGGCAGTGAAACGGGCCTGTGCCGCACCGTCCCCGAGGGTGTCCCGGCGGGCAGCGATACCGCTATCCTGAATATTTTCGGCTATGACCCCCGCTGGAGCTACACCGGCCGCAGTGTGCTGGAAGCCGCCGGTGTGGGTGTGACGCTGCAACCGGGCGAGGTTTCCATGCGCGTGAACCTGTGTGCCGTGGAGGAGGTGGGCGGCAAGCTCATCATCCACAGCCACAACGGCGGCAACATTGAGGGTGACGAGGCCGAAACCCTCATGAATGACCTGATTCACGATGCGCGCTTCATCCCGGCGGCGCAGGCGGCGAAGCTGACCATCCATGTCAGCCGGACGTTCCGGCATATCGGCGTGTTCGGCGGCCCCGTGCCGGAGGACGCGGTGTTCCATACCACCGAGCCCCACAACGTCCTGGAGCAGGACGTGGGGCTGTACTATCCCACCGGGGCCATGGCGGAGGAAATCACCCGGCTGATGCAGGTCAGCTACGAGGTCTTGAAGGATCATCCCATCAACAAGGCCCGCATAGCCCGGGGTCAGCTGCCTGCCAATATGATCTGGCCCTGGGGCGCAGGCCGCGCTATGCTGCTGGATAACTTCACCGCCAAGTATGGCGTGACGGGTACGGTGGTTTCCGCGGTGCCGCTGGTGTGGGGCATTGCGGAGCTGGCCGGCCTGAAGCATCCCCATGTGGAAGGTGCTACCGGCGATCTGGATACCAATTATGCCGGCAAGGTGGATACGGCCCTGGCGGCCCTGGCAGCCGGGGATGACTTCGCGGCCATCCATGTGGAAGCCCCGGACGAGATGACCCATGCCGGTGACTTGGACAAGAAGCTGGAAGCCATTCGCCGCCTGGATACGCAGGTGATTGCACCGCTGCTGGCGCGTCTGCCGGACATGGGCGACTTCCGCCTCCTGCTGCTGTCCGACCACAAGACGCTCCTGTCCACCCGCACCCATGACGGCAAGCCCGTTCCCTTCGCCATCTACGATTCCCGTAAGCCCGGCGTACCCTCCCGTCTGGACGAGTCCACCGCCGAAAAGGGCGTCTGGCTCCCCGAAGGCCGCGACCTGATGGCCCATCTCCTGGAAAAGAATATCTAACAGGGTTCGCGCCAGCGTCGAAGGGGTCAAGGGGCGATGCCCCTTGTGGGGTGCA
>JBJEUL010000102.1:0-5380 GCA_051883835.1 Aristaeellaceae bacterium | reverse complement strand
AGCAGCTTCTGATGATACTCCAGAGAGTCGATGGGGTCATCGGTGGTGCAGATGGTCTCCACGTTGCTCATCTCAATCAGGCCGCGCACGGAGTAGCCAGCGGATTGCAGCTTGGCATTGGCCAGGTTCCACACCTCGTCAGCCGTCTTGGCAGACAGCGCGCCCTCGTAGCCGAAGAACCGCTGCAGCTCCAGGTGGGACCAGTGGAACAGGGGGTTGCCGATGCCCTTGCCGACCACCTCGGCCCACTTGCAGAACTTCTCGTAATCGCTGGCATCGCCGGTGATGTACTTCTCCTCCACGCCCGCGCAGCGCATCAGACGCCACTTGTAGTGGTCGCCGCCCAGCCACACCTGGGTGATGTTCTCATAGCGCAGGTCGTCCCAGATCTGCTTGGGGCTGATATGGCAGTGATAGTCAATGATGGGGCACTTGGCGGCATACTCATGATAGAGCACGCGGGCCGTTTCGGTGTTGAGCAGGAAGTCCTTGTCCATGAATTGCTGCATGGGATATCTCTCCTTTGCTGTCAACAGTATTTATCCACTCGTCCGCCCATGGAGCGGAGCGGGGGCTACAGAGTGGTGCCACGGCGGATGAGTTCGCCCGTGAACACGGTCTTTTGCGGCATCTCGCGGCCTTCCAGCACACCCATCATCGTCGCGACGATATGCTCGCAGATGGCGCAGAGCTTGTTGTCCACGCTGGTCATTTCCGGCTCGCAGCACAGGCAGTACGCGCTGTTGTTGTAGCCGATGATGCTCAGCTCCTCCGGCACGCTGCGGCCTGCTGCCCGGGCGTACTTCATCGCGCCCACGGCCAGCACGTCCTCGCTGGTGAGTACCGCGTCAAAGGTCACACCGGCGCGCTCCAGGGCCAGCAGGTGATCCCGCACCTGATGGATGCCGCTCTTGTCCTCCCCATAGAAGCTGATGAGCCGCTCGTCCCGGGGGATGCCCCGGCTCTCCAGTGCGTCACAGTAGCCTGCCAGCTTGCCCCTGCCGGAGTAGTTCTTGCTGTGGTACAGGTACAGGATGCGCCTGCGTCCGCTGTCGATGAGGGACTGGGCTGCCTCGCAGACTGCACGGCGGTCATCGCACAGCACGCAGTACACGTTTTCGCAGGCGAAGGAGCCGTTGAGGAGGATAATGGGCATGCTGGCAGCGGCCTCGCGGATGCAGTCGTTGCTGCGGTCATCCGACTCAATGAAGGAGGAGCCCATCAGCACCATGCCGTCCACATGGCGGGTTCTGAGCAGCTCCACCCCCTTGATGCGGGCGGAAAGCTCCATGCCCGTGCAGGACAGCAGGCAGTCATACCCATGGGCGCGGAAGGAGTGCTCCAGATTGGCCAGTGCCTGCGCCAGATAAGGGTCGGAAGCATTGGGGCATAAAAGGCCGATGGTCTGCATGCTGTTCAGGCCAAGGCCGCGGGCAAAGGCATTGGGCACATAGCCGCAGCCCTCGATGACCGCCATCACCTTTTGACGTGTGCTTTCGCTGACGTGGGGGCTGTTGTTGAGCACCCGCGACACCGTGGCGATGGACACGCCCGCCCGCCTGGAAATGTCATAAATATTCACCGGCTGTTATCCCTTTCCCCAGGATGGATTGTAAGCGTTTTCACAGTGCCCGTCCATGGAAATTATACACGCTTTTGCACCTCTTTGCAACTGCTTTTGATGGAATATGTCCTTTTAACCCCATCAAAGACAAAACCGGCAGAGAAATTCCGCTTCCCTCAAGAAAACAGATTGACGAATCGGCAAAAGTAGAGTAGAATCTTAGGAGGAATGATGTAATTATTTTCATGCGCCGCCCCAAGGCCGCATGAATCAATTGATGGAGGGATTTTCTGATGGAACGTCTGACCGCATCCATGGCCCCCGCAGCCCAGCGTCCTGTGAAGGTGCTGCAGTTCGGTGAGGGCAACTTCCTGCGCGCCTTTGTGGACTACTTCATTGATATCGCCAACGAAAAGACCGATTTCAACGGCTCCATCGTCCTGGTGAAGCCCATCAACATCGGTACGCTTTTCCCCGCCTTCAAGGAGCAGGACTACCGCTACACCGTGATGCTGCGCGGCCTGGTGGACGGCGAGGCTGTGGAGCAGACCCGCGTCATCACCTCCGTGTCCGATGCCGTGGATGCCTACGCCGACTATGACCGCTACGCTGCCTATGCCAAGCTGGACAGCCTGCGCTTCATCGTCTCCAACACCACCGAGGCCGGCATTGTGCTGGATGAGAGCGACAAGCTGGAGCTGTGCCCGCCCAAGACCTATCCCGGCAAGCTGACCAAGCTGCTCTATGAGCGTGCGGAGCATTTCGGCTACGCCATGGACAAGGGCCTGGTGATTCTGCCCGTGGAGCTGATTGACGACAACGGTATCATGCTCAAGAAGTGCGTCATGGCTCTGGCGAAGATCTGGGGCCTGGGCGAGAAGTTCGAGCAGTGGCTGGAGGAAGCCTGCGTGTTCACCTCCACGCTGGTGGACCGCATCGTGACCGGCTATCCCCGCGGCGAGGATCAGGCCATCTGGGAGAAGCTGGGCTATGAGGATCGCATTCTGGTGACGGCGGAGCCCTTCGGCCTGTGGGTCATCGAGTCCGGCAAGGACATCAGCGGCGAGCTGCCCCTGCCCCAGTGCGGCCTGCCCGTCATCTACACCGACAACCAGAAGCCCTACAAGCAGCGCAAGGTGCGCATCCTCAACGGCGCGCATACCTCCTTCGTGCCTGCTGCCTTCCAGTGCGGCTATGACATCGTGCTGGATGCCATGAAGGATCCCATGATTCTGAACTTCATGCAGAAAACCCTCTACGATGAGGTCATCCCCACCCTCGACCTGCCCAAGGACGACCTGATGGCCTTTGCCGAGGCTGTGACGGGCCGCTTCATGAACCCCTTCATCAAGCATGCCCTGCTCTCCATCTGCCTGAACTCCGTGAGCAAGTGGCGCGCCCGCTGCATGCCCAGCCTGCTGGTGTATGTTGCGCGTACCGGCAAGCTGCCCGAGCGGCTGACCTTCTCCCTGGCCAGCCTGATGAGCCTGTACCGCGGCGGCAAGGTTGTCGACGGCAAGCTGGAGTGCCTGCGCGACGGTCAGCCCTATACCCTGCAGGATGACGCGGCGGTGCTGGAATTCTTCGCCACCACCTCCGAGCTGGCTCCCGCCGAGCAGGCCCGCGCCTTCCTGTCCAATGAGAGCTTCTTCGGCCCCGAGCTGTGCAAGGTGCCCGGCCTGATTGAGTCCGTGTCCGCGTCCCTGGAGGACATTCTGGCCCGCGGCATGCGCACCGTCATGACCGAGAAGTTCGGCGCGTAAGAGACTGTATTTCATCAGCCGCTGCGGGCGAAGGCCTTCCCTCCGTCCGCAGCGGATATTCTTGTATAGAAGGAGGACTGTTTCCCATGGCTGAGCTTCTGCGCATCACCCCCAAGGATAATGTTGCCGTGGCCCTGTCCGCGCTGGAAAAGGGCGTAACCCTGACCGTGGACGGCGTGACCCTGACCACGGCCACCGCCGTGCCTGCCGGTCACAAGGTGGCTCTGGAGGACATCCCCGCCCAGGGCAAGGTCATCAAGTACGGCTTCCCCATCGGCTACGCCAAGGAGGATATCTGCAAGGGCGGTCACGTCCATGTGCAGAACCTGCACACCCTGCTTTCCGGCGAGCTGGAATATGAATATCATCCCACCTTCCCCAAGGTGGAGGCGAAGGAGCCCGCCACCTTCATGGGCTATCCCCGCAAGGACGGCCGGGTGGGCATCCGCAACGAGCTGTGGATTCTGCCCACCGTTGGCTGCGTGAACGACATTGCCAAGGCTCTCGAAAAGGACGCTCAGTCCCTTGTGGGCGGAGGCGTGGAGTGCGTGTATGCCTTCCCGCATCCCTACGGCTGCTCCCAGATGGGGGACGACCAGGAGAACACCCGCACCATTCTGGCCAATCTGGCCACGCATCCCAATGTGGGCGGCGTGCTGGTGGTGGGCCTGGGCTGCGAGAACAGCAGCGCGGCCATCATCGAGGAGCACATGGGCGACTACGACAAGGAGCGCGTGCGCTTCCTGGTGTGTCAGCAGGTGGAGGACGAGCATGAAGCCGCCATGGCCCTGCTGCGGGAGCTGGCGGAAAACATGCGCGGCGAGCAGCGCGTTCCCTGCCCCGCCTCCAAGCTGGTGGTGGGCCTGAAGTGCGGCGGCTCCGACGGCTTCAGCGGCATCACGGCCAACCCGGTCATCGGCGGTTTCTCCGACCTGCTGGTGGCGCAGGGCGGCGCGACCATCCTCACCGAAGTGCCGGAGATGTTCGGCGCGGAGACCATCCTGATGGATCGCTGCGAAACCGAGGAGATGTTCAACAAGACCGTCAAGCTCATCAATGACTTCAAGCGGTACTTCGAAGAGCATCATCAGACCATCTACGAGAATCCCTCCCCCGGCAACAAGGCCGGCGGCATTTCCACGCTGGAGGACAAGGCTCTGGGCTGCACGCAGAAGAGCGGCTTTGCTCCCGTCAAGGACGTGCTGGCCTATGGTCAGCAGGTGCGCGTCCCCGGCCTGAATCTGCTCTCCGCCCCCGGCAATGATTTGGTGGCCGCCACGGCTTTGGCTTCCTCCGGCGCACAGATGGTGCTGTTCTCCACCGGGCGCGGCACGCCCTTCGCCTGCCCTGTGCCCACGGTGAAGATTGCCTCCAACACGCCCCTTGCCCAGCGCAAGCATGGCTGGATTGACTTCAATGCCGGTGCGCTGCTCTCCGAGGGCAAGAGCCTGCCTGAGCTGAGCCAGATGCTGATGGACTTCGTGCTGGAGACCGCCAGTGGCCGCAAGGTCTGCTCCGAGCAGCGCGGCTTCCATGACCTGGCCATCTTCAAGAGCGGCGTGACCCTGTAATCCTTGCAACCTCCTGCACGGGGCGTGAAGTGCGTCCCGTGCTGTTGTATGCTTTCACCACCGATGCTGCAAAGGAGCTGCCTGCATGTTTTCCTTCTTCACGCGCCTGGACAAGGGCGACAAGCGCACGCTTTGTACCTGCTTCTATGCTTTCTGCTTCAGCGGTATCCTCTCCATGACCATGGGCAGCGTCATGCCCGATTTGAAGGCCGCCTACAACCTGAGTGATGCCACCAGTGGTCTGCTGCTCTCTGCCCATTCGGCGGGCAATCTGGTGGCGGGACTGGTCAGCGGTATGATTCCGCTGTGGCTGGGGCAGCGCAGATCCATTACCCTGCTCAGTGCCATGGCAGTGCTGGGTTACTTCATGCTCACGCTTTTGGGGATACCCGCATGGCTGCTGCTGGCCTTCCTGCTCATCGGCTTTGGCCGGGGCAGCATCACCAACTTTGACAACCGCATGGTCAACAAGCTCTCCGGGG
>JBJEUL010000101.1:0-23081 GCA_051883835.1 Aristaeellaceae bacterium | reverse complement strand
GCCTGGAGGAGGGCACCTACGGCACCAGCCCCGAGACCTTCCTGTCCAACGGCGCGTTCGTGCTGGAGAGCTACACCCCCGGCACCGCCAGCCTGAGCCTCAAGAAGAACCCCGATTACTGGGATGCTGAGCGCGTAAAGCTGGCCGGCATCAAGTATCAGGTGGTCGGCTCCTCCGACAATGCCCTGACCGGCTTCAAGACCGGCACCCTGGACGTTGTAACCATCAGCGGCAACCAGGTGGTCAGTGTCCAGAAGGACGCTGCCCTGGCTGAGAAGCTGAAGGTTGTCGGCGCGGGCTACATGTGGTACCTGTCCTTCAGCCAGACCGTGAACAATGCTCAGGGCGGCATGCTGGCCAATGCCAATCTGCGTCTGGCCATCAGCAACGCCATTGACCGCGAGGCTCTGGTGGAGGACTACGTGATGGACGGCTCCCTGGACACCTACACCGCGGTTCCCCCGCAGTTCGCCTCCAGTGCCACCACGGGCGAGGATTTCTCCGCCGATCAGGACATGTTCAGCGACGTGTGCGGCTACAACCCCGAGAAGGCTGAAGCCTACTTCGCGGCGGCTGTGTCCGAGCTGGGGGTGGAGGAGTTCACCTTCACCATGATTTATGGCAACAACGAGGGCGACGAAATCGCCAAGGTGGCGCAGGCCATCAAGAGCCAGGTGGAGGATCTGCTGCCCGGCGTGACCATCAACCTGCAGCCCATGACCAAGGCCGAGCGTGTGGACAAGATGCAGAGCGACAACTACGACATCGCCCTGACCCGCTGGGGCCCGGACTATGCTGACCCCATGACCTACCTGGGCATGTGGATCACCAACAATTCCAACAACTACGGCTTCTGGAGCAATGCGGAATACGACCAGCTGATTGCTGACTGCACCACCGGTGCCTACATCTCCGATTATGATGCCCGCTGGGCCGCTATGTACAAGGCCGAAGCACTGGTCATGCAGGAGGCCGTCATCGCGCCCCTGTACACCAAGTCCAACGCGAACCTGATTTCGGACGGTGTGGAGGGCATCGAGTTCCATCCCGTGGGCCTGAACCGCGTTTACAAGAACACCGTCATCGAGTAATCATCCCACAGGAACCACTTCAGGCAGAGTGGCCTATGGTTGGGCCGCTCTGCCTCTTGCTTGTGTGACCCCATTTGAAAAGGATGACGAATGGTATGACGAAGTATATCATGAAGCGGATCGGCATGGCACTGATAACGCTGCTGATCATTGTCTTTCTGCTGTTCCTGCTGGTACGCATCATGCCCGGCAATCCGTTTCCTTCGGAGCGGATGAACGCTCAGCAGATTGCCAACAAGCGCGCTGAGCTGGGCCTGGATGACCCGATTCTCGTTCAGTTCTGGCATTATATGACCAAGCTGCTCCAGGGTGATTTCGGCAAGGGTACCTCTCTGTACAATGGCGCGCCCATCAAAACGGTGCTGTCCACCGCGATCAACAACTCCTTCCGCATTGGCGGCCTGGCTATTTTGCTGGGTACGCTGCTCGGCCTGCTGCTGGGCATTTGTGCTGCGCTGAACCGTGGCCGCTTCCTTGACCACTTCTGCACGGTGTTTTCGATTTTGGGCGTTTGTGTGCCCTCCTATGTGTTCCTGATTTTCCTGCAATACAACCTTTCCTACAAGCTGACGCTGCTCCCCTATTTCTTCAATGATACGGACTTCCTGCACTCCTCCATCATCCCCGTGGTGTCCATGAGCCTGTTTACCATGTCCACCATTGCCCGCTTTACCCGCAATGAGATGGTGGAGGTCATCGACAGCGACTACGTTCGTCTGGCAGAGTCGAAGGGCCTGTATGGCAGCCGCCTCATCAGCCGCCATGTGCTGCGCAACGCGCTGATTCCCATCGTCACGGTGCTGGCTCCGCTGATTGTCGATTTGCTGACCGGCGCACTGGTGGTGGAGAAGATTTACGGCATCAACGGCATCGGCAAGCTGATGGTGGACGCCATTGCCGGTGAGGGCATTGACTACAACTATGTACTGGCTCTGGGCATTCTGTACTCCTCGATGTACATTGGCATTATGCTGGTTGTGGACATCCTTTACGGTCTGCTGGATCCCCGGATTCGCGTGTCTGCCAAAGGAGGCGCAAAAGAATGAAACAGCTGCAATCCTGTCCTGCGCTGCATACGGCAGATTACACGCCTGTCGCCGGCGATTTCGAGCTGCTGGAGCAATCGGACATCGCCACCGATGCCAACTACGCCTCTCAGGGCTACTGGAAGGGCGTTATCACCCACTTTGTTCACAACAAGCGCGCCATGATTGGCCTGGTGATCGTGGTGCTGCTGATTCTGCTGGCGGTCTTTGCCCCCCTGTTCAGCGGCTATGAATATGACGAGATTGTCACCGCCCTGAACGCCAAGGGCCGCAAGAAGGCTGCCGTAGGCATCTCGCCCCGCATCCCTGCCATCCACGAGATGATCACCGGCGAAGCCTACGACGATATTTATGCGGACAAGACCTTTCTCTTCGGCACGGACGACCTGGGCCGCGATTTGTGGACCCGCACCTGGTACGGTGCCCGGGTATCGCTGCTCATCGCCTTTGTGACCATCATCATTGACATGATGATTGGCATGAGCTACGGCCTATTATCAGGCTACTTCGGCGGACGAACAGACATTGTGATGCAGCGTTTCGTTGAGGTTGCCAACAGCATACCGCGCCTGGTCATTGTGTCGGTGCTGGCCATCTTCATGCCCAAGGGCATCGGGCTGGTCATCGTGGCACTGCTGCTGACGGAATGGATTGGCATGAGCAAGATTGCCCGCGCCGAAATGCTCAAAATGAAGGAGCAGGAATACGTCCTGGCCAGCCGCACCCTGGGCGCAGGCAGCGTGCACATCATCTTCAAGGAGATTCTGCCCAACACCATCGGCCCCATCATCACGCAGGTGATGTTCTCCATCCCCACAGCCATCTTCACCGAGGCGTTCCTGAGCTTCGTGGGTGTGGGCATCGTACTGCCGCAGTGCTCCATCGGTACGCTGATTCAGGATGGCTTCAACAACATCACCACCCTCCCCTATCAGATTCTGCCGCCCATTGCCGTGCTGGCTCTGCTGATGCTGGGCTTCAACTTCATCGGTGACGGCCTGCGCGAAGCTCTGGCTCCCAAGCTGGAAGACATGTAAGGAAGGAGGTCAATCCGATGCAAGCCAACAAGACCATCCTGCAAATCAAGAATCTGGATATCTCCTTCCGCACCAATGCAGGCGTGGTTCATGCCATCCGCGGCGTGAACCTTGACCTGCAAAAGGGCGAGACCGTCGCCATCGTGGGCGAATCCGGCTCCGGCAAGTCCGTAACGATGAAGGCTGCGGTGGGCCTCCTGGACAGCAACGCCACCGTCAACAGCGGCGAAATCCTCTACACCTACGAGGAGAACGGTCAGGAAAAGACCGTTGATTTGCTGAAGCTGAGCAAAAAGCAGCTGCGCACCGGCTACAACGGTCAGCGGCTGGCGATGGTCTTTCAGGACCCCATGACGAGCCTTGACCCCACCATGACCATCGGCAAGCAGATTATGGAGGGTATGCTGCTGCACAAGCATGTTTCCAAGGAAGCAGCCCGTGCCCGTGCGCTGGAGCTGCTTGAGCTGGTGGGCATCACCGATGCCCAAAAGCGTTTCAAGAACTACCCGCATCAGCTTTCAGGCGGCATGCGGCAGAGGGTGGTCATCGCCATCGCCCTTTCCGCCGACCCGGACATCCTGATTTGCGATGAGCCCACCACCGCGCTGGATGTGACCATTCAGGCCAAGATTCTGGAGCTCATCAAGGACATTCAGCAGAAGATGCACCTGTCGGTCATCTACATCACCCATGACCTGGGCGTTGTGGCCAAGGTTGCCGACTATGTGAATGTGATGTACGCCGGCAAAATTGTCGAGGTGGGCAACGTGGAGGAAATCTTCTACGATCCGAGGCATCCCTACACCTGGGGCCTGCTGTCCGCCATGCCCGACCTGGACACGGACGACAACCGGCTCTACTCCATTCCCGGCAGCCCGCCCAACCTGCTGCATGAGCCCGTGGGCGATGCCTTTGCCGCCCGCAACCAATTTGCCCTGGCGATTGACAAGAAGGCTGAGCCTCCGCTGTTCAAGATTTCCGAGACGCACTACGCCGCCACCTGGCTCCTGCACCCGGACGCACCCGCCATTGAGATGCCCCGGGAGCTGAAGGATCGCCTGGAGCGTGCGAAAAAGGAGGCCGCCAAATATCTATGAGCGAACCGCTTTTGAAGGTTGAAAACCTTGTCCAGCATTTCCCCGTTTCCCGCTCCTATACCGTCAAGGCGGTCAACGGCGTATCGTTTAACATTTATCCCGGCGAAACCTACGGCCTGGTGGGCGAATCCGGCTCCGGCAAGACCACCATTGGCCGCAGCATCATCCGCCTGTACAATCCCACGGACGGCACCATTACCTTTGGCGGCAAGGTGATTTCCGGCAAGATGGATCACGACACGCGCACCATGCTCCGCTCGGACATGCAGATGATTTTCCAGGACCCCATGGCCAGCCTGAATCCCCGCAAGAAGGTGGGCGACATCATCGGTGAGGGGCTGGATATTCACCATCGCGCCGCCAGCAAGCAGGATCGTGAGGCGCAAATCAGCGCGATGCTCAAGAAGGTAGGCCTTTCGCCCGAGCATGCGGCCCGGTATCCGCACCAGTTCTCCGGCGGTCAGCGGCAGCGCGTGGGCATTGCCCGTGCGCTGATTATGAACCCCAGGCTGATTATCGCCGACGAGTGCATTTCCGCCCTGGACGTGTCCATTCAGGCTCAGGTGGTCAACCTGATGAAGGATATTCAGGAGGAAACCAGCTGTGCCTACCTGTTCATCGCCCACGACCTGAGCATGGTGAAGTATATTTCCGACCGCATCGGCGTACTGCACCTTGGCTACATGGTGGAATCCGGCACGAAGGAGGAAATCTTCTCCAACCCCATCCATCCCTACACCAAGAGTTTGCTCTCCGCCATCCCCCACCCCAATCCTGTGGTGGAAAAGCAGCGCACCTCCATGACCTACAACTACGCCACCAGCGGCATCGACTATGCCAAGGGTACGGAGCACACCGTGAACGGTACGCACACCGTCCTGGCTACGGACGAGGAGTTCGCCGCCTGGACGCGGTAACGCACACCATCGAGCAGGCAGGCGTGATTGGCTTCCGTCCTCGCACCGTGCGTATCCTTCGCTGCACGGCGCATCCCATACAAGGACAAGCAGACCGAACAGACTCATACGCTGGGGAGCGTTCCAGGCTTCCCGCGCGGATGAGTCTTTCGTTTTTTGGTTCTGCACGGATTGCTGGATGAGCCTGTATTTTCAGGGAAAAGCCGAAAACGTACAGTTCATTGTTGCACGCACGAAATCTACATGCTACAATTATAGTGGATATATTGTGCAATGCAGGAAGGGTCTACCAGGGCTTTTGCAGCGGCATGAAGCACCGCTGCAAAGCCATCCAACAAACCGATGGAGGAAAAGGAGCAAACACAATGTCAAAGAAAATGCTGGGACTGCTGCTGGCTCTCATCATGGCACTCGCGCTGCTCACCGGGTGCAGCACAGACAACACCGCCAAGGAGGATGCGGACACCATCACGGTCTATCTGTGGACATCAGCCATGTACGAACAGTTTGCGCCCTACATTCAGTCCCAGCTTCCTGATGTGAACATCCAGTTTGTGGTGGGCAACAATGATCTGGATTTCTACAAATTCATGAACGAGCATGACGCGCTGCCGGACATCATCACCTGCTGCCGCTTCTCGCTGCACGACGCTGCACCGCTCAAGGACAGCCTGTTGGATTTGTCCACAACCTCCGAGGCAGGTGCCATCTATGATTCGTACCTTACCAGCTTCACCAATGAGGATGGCAGCGTCAACTGGCTGCCGCTGAGTGCGGATGTACACGGCTTCATTGCCAACCGTGACCTGTTTGAGCAGTACAATGTCCCGCTGCCCACGGATTACGAGAGCTTTGTCGCCGCGTGCCAGGCCTTTGAGGAGGTCGGCATCCGGGGCTATGTGGGCGATTTTGCCTATGACTACACCTGTATGGAAACGCTGCAGGGGCTGTCCATTCCGGAGCTTACTGCTGCGGAGGGACGTAAGTGGCGCACGGCATATTCTGATCCTGCCAGCACGCAGCGTGTCGGGCTGGACGATACGGTCTGGCCGGGCATCTTTGAGCGGATGGAGCAGTTTATTCAGGATGTGCATCTGACGCCCGATGTTCTGCAGCTTGACTATACCCCTGTCATCAACATGTATGCCAAGGGTGAAGCCGCCATGATTTCCGCCACCACCGCGCGGGTTCTTGCTTTCATGGAGATGGGGATTGATACCGTATTTCTGCCCTATTTCGGGCAGGATGGCGAGCAGTGGCTGATGACCACGCCCTATTTGCAGGTCTCGCTCAACCGCAATCTGGAAAAGAATGAGGCCCGCCGTGAAAAAGCCATGCAGGTTCTGCGCGTGATGCTCTCCGAGGGCGGACAGACGGTGCTGGTTACCGGTCAGGATGTGCTGACCTACAGCCAGGATGTGGGCATCCATCTGGCCGAGCATCTGTCGAACCTGCGACCGCTCATCGAGCAGAATCACATGTATATCCGCATCGCCTCCAACGACTTCTTTGCCATCTCCAAGGATGTCGTCTCGAAGATGATTGCGGGCGAATACAATGCACAGCAGGCCTACGAAGCCTTTGACACCCAGCTGCGTATGCCAACGGCGGCTTCCGCGGAGGTTGTCCTGACCTCTCCCAAGGCATACTCCAACATTTTCCACACGCAGGGCGGCAACGAAGCCTACTCCGTGATGGCCAATACCCTGCGCGGCATCTATGGCAGCGACGTGCTGATTGCAACGGGCAACAGCTTTACCGGCTGTGTGCTGCAAGCGGATTACACCGCCAAGATGGCCGGCAATATGGTGATGCCGAATACGCTGATGTCCTTCCACCGCGACATGACCGGTGCAGAGCTGAAGGAAATCATCCGGGCCTATGTGGAAGGCATTGCGGGCGGCTTCAAGCCCTTCAATCGCGGCTCCCTGCCCGTCATCAGCGGTATGACCATCGAGGTGAAGGAGAACAAGGGAGCCTATACCCTGGCGAAGGTGCTCCGCCATGGCAAGGCGGTTCAGGATGATGAGACCTTCTCCGTGACCTGTCTGGCAACATCTGCGCATTTTGCGCCCTTCCTTGCGGATGAAAGCCGGGTATTTGCCAAGGGCGAACATATCGTCAAGAATGTATGGCTGAACCATGTGAAAGCAGGCGGTGCTGTTCTTTCCCAGCCCGAGCAGTACATCACCCTGAAATAATTCGACGCTGCATCGAAAGCGTCATTCGCACAGCCTGTCCGGTTTCTTTTCATCTGTGTGTCGATCCCATGGAACCAACACGATGTATGGAACACAAAGGAGTGATTCGAGTTGAAAAAACAGCTGAAGCTCATGCTTGCTGCTTTGGTTCTGCTCGTGGGTATCGTCCTGATCGGCGCGCAGTATTTTTCCTTCGTGTCGCAGACCATCTATACGGAGAGCATCGCCCACCTGACGGAGATCTTTCATCAGGCGTTCACCTCGCTGAACGCTCTGGTCAATCAGAGCTGGGACAAGCTGCATCTATGGGCGAGCTATCTGCACGATGTGCCCGATGAAGGACAGCATCAGGCTTTTCTGACCCGGCAGCAGGCGGAGGCAGGCTTTACGGATTTCTACTTCATCTCCGCCGAGAGCGGAAACTACCTGACTGCAAGCGGCAAACAGGGATACCTTGAGCTGAAGGAAGAGCTGTCGGAGCAGCTGGCTCAGGGGCAGGATGTGGTGATGAATACCGTCGTGCCGGGTCAGCCGCAGCTGCTGGTGTTTGCCGTCCCCGTGGAGCGCAGCACCTATCAAGGCTTCCAATATGATGTCATCGCCGCCAGCTACAACAATTCGGATATCGTCCAGGTACTTGAAATTTCCGCCTTTGACGGAAACGCCAGCAGCTATGCCGTTCATGCGGATGGACGTGTCGTCATTGACCACGCCGTCCAAAGGCAGCAGGACATCTATAATGTGCTGTCCACGCTGCGAAAGTACGCCGATTTGCATGCCGACGAGATATCCGCCCTCCAGGAAGCCTTCCGGCTGGGACAGTCCGGGGCCATGGTTGTCACGCTGGGAGAAATCAGATATTACCTGATTTATGAGCCGGCTGGCATTCAGGACTGGACGATGCTCGGTATTATTCCCGCTGATGTGGTCAACGCCAGCATGAACCAGCTTCAAACCAGCACGCTCCTGATTGTCGGCGGTATTTCCGCCGCTCTTGTCGTGCTGCTGCTGGTGTGGTTGATTCGCAGCACCCAAATCAGAATGCGGCGCAAGGACAGGCAGATTCTCTACCGGGACGAGCTGTTCGCCAAGCTGTCCGTCCACGTGGACGATGCCTTCCTCATGCTGGACGCCACAACCCTGCAAGCGGACTACATCAGCCCGAATGTCAAGCGGCTGCTGGGCCTTTCTGGCGAGGATATCCAGCGTGATGTCCGGATTCTGAAAAAGCTGACGGAAGAAACGGTGAATCCCCCAAGCTGGGATTTCCTGTCGGACATTCTCCCCGGCGAGCAGCACGAATGGAATATGGAATATATCCATCAGCAGACAGGCGAAAAACGCTGGTTCCATACGGTTGGCCTTTGCAGCGAGGTTCAGGGGGACAGGAAGTACATCCTCGTGCTGTCCGACCGCACAGCGGACAAGAAGGCGAATCAGGCACTCCAGGAAGCGGTTCACGCTGCGGAAAGTGCCAACCGGGCCAAGAGTACCTTCCTGAGCAACATGTCCCACGACATCCGCACGCCCATGAACGCGATTATCGGCTTCTCCACACTGGCCTCCGCCAATACCGGCAATGAGGAAAAAATCAAGGACTATCTTGCCAAGATTCTGGCCTCCAGCAATCACCTGCTCAGCCTGATTAACGATGTGCTGGATATGAGCCGGATCGAGAGCGGCAAAATCCATCTGGAGGAAACGGAGGTCAATATTCCGGAAATCTTCCATGATTTGAGAACCATCGTCGGCGGACAGGTGCATGCCAAGCAGCTTGAGCTGTTCATGGATGTGATGGACGTGTCGGATGAGAACGTCTACTGCGACAAAACGCGCCTCAATCAGGTGCTGCTCAATCTGCTTTCCAATGCCATCAAGTTCACGACAGCGGGAGGAACGGTGTCTGTGCGCGTGTCGCAGCTGCCGGGTGCTCCGGCGGGCAAGGGGCTGTACGAGATTCGCGTGAAGGATACCGGCATCGGCATGAGTCAGGCATTTGCCGGAAAGATATTCGAGCCCTTTGAGCGTGAGCACACCTCCACGGTGAGCAGGATTCAGGGCACCGGTCTGGGCATGGCGATTTCCAAGAACATCATTGATATGATGGGCGGTACCATCACGGTACACACAGAGCAGGGCAAGGGCACGGAGTTTGTCATCCAGCTGGTTCTGAAGCTGCAGGAAGGAAAGCGCAGCTGTGAAAAAATTCCCGCCCTCGAAGGTCTGACCGCGCTTGTCGTGGACGATGACTACAACACCTGCGACAGCGTGACCAAGATGCTGCGAAAGGTGGGCATGCGTTCCGAGTGGACGCTTTCCGGCAAGGAAGCAGTGCTCCGGGCCAAGCACGCCATCGAGATGGAGGAGCCTTTCCGCGCGTATATCATCGACTGGCGGCTGCCGGATATAAACGGCATTGAGGTCACCAGGCAGATTCGCGCCCTGGGCGACCAGACCCCCATCATCATCATGACAGCGTATGACTGGAACGACATTGAAACAGAAGCGAAGGCCGCCGGTGTCACCGCCTTCTGTTCCAAGCCCATGTTCATGTCCGATTTGCGCAACATACTGCTCGCGGCACTCGATCCCAAGGAAGCACCCAGCGAGACTGCGCCCCCGGAGCCTTCCAAGGCCTCCTTGTTCAGGAACAGACGCATGCTGCTGGTGGAGGACAATGAACTGAACCGGGAGATTGCCCTTGAAATCCTCGGTGAGTATGGCTGCTCTGTCGATACCGCCGAAAACGGCGCGGAAGCTGTGGAAAGGATTGCTTCCTCCAAGCCGGGAGACTTTGACCTGATCCTGATGGATATCCAGATGCCGATTATGGACGGTCTTGAAGCGACCCGGCGCATTCGCGCCCTGAGCAATCCCGCGCTGGCCGGTGTTCCGATTTTTGCCATGACGGCCAACGCCTTCAATGAGGACCGTCAGACTGCCGCCGAGTGCGGTATGAACGGCTTCCTGTCCAAGCCCATTGACATCGACGAGCTCGTTCATACGATGCAGTCTCTGTTTGCCAAATAGGCACAGGCTGTATCCACCATGCCCAGGGGCAGGTTTCTGCCAGGCACAGGTGATTGGACGGTTTGGTACCATAGGACGCATCATCCGTTCATGACACAGGAGGAAAACATATGCAGCACGCCCGTGAAATGGAACCCAACCAAGATGGCATCAGCCTGCATGAATTCTGCGATATGCGCCAGCTGTACAGACTGCTGGACAACTGGTGCAAGAGCTGCGGCATGGCGGCGATGCTCGTCGATGCCCAGGGCCGTCCCGTCACCGAGGATTTCGGGATAACCAGGTTTTGCCGTCTGGTTCAGTCCTGCGAAAAGGGCATGGCGTGCTGCCGGAAAACATGGCAAACAGAGCTGGACGGCGTGTATGAATGCCCCTTCGGGTTCTGGGATTTTTCGATTCCCATCGCCCTGCCGGACGGACAGGTGCTGGGCAAGGTGCTGGCCGGGCAGGCTCTGTCCGTCACGCAGCGGGATGACGATATTGTGCAAACAACTGCGGAGCTGGGCCTGGATGCAAAGACGGTGATGGATGCCCTCGCCCAGATTCATCGAAAAACCCCGAAGGAAATGCAGGCTGCCTATGCGCTCCTGAAGGAAACGATTTCCTTCTTTGTCGAGAAAAGCTATGCCGTGTGGAAAACCAAAAATGAGCTGAAAAAGGAGCCTGCCCGAAAGGACAGGGTGCTTTCCCAGATTACCCAGCTCATGTACAGCTATAACCTGACGGTGGATTTGGCCACCGAGGACTATACGCTGATTACGGGAACAGGCATGGAGCGCACCGTTGACGAATACAGGAAGCACGAGAATTACAGCGAGCTGCGTACCTTTCAGCGCAGTGCCATTCATCCGGCCTATCTGGACCGCTTCAATCAGCTGACTGATTTCACCTCTGCGAGGAACAACCCGTCCGAGAACGGCTTCAAGGGGTCGCTCGAGTACCCGGTGCTCTATCCCGGCGATGTGGCCTACGAGTGGCATGAAATCAACGTGTTTATTGACACGGAGGAGGATGGCACCAGAGTCGTCAACATTCTTGGACGCGACATCACCGTGGCACACAACGCGCAGGAAAGAAACGAGAAGGAGCTTCGTGCGGCAGCCGCGAAAAACCAGATTCTCTCCGAGCTGACCAAAATGCTCTACAGCTACAACCTGACCCTCAATCTGCGAACCGGCAAGTACAGCATGATTATTGGCACCGGCATGACGCAGTTCATGGAGATTTTCAAGTCCACCGATGATTATGAGACGGCATACAGCCGGAAGATTGCCTGTCTCGACCCGGAGTATCTCCAGCAGTTTGCGGCACTGGCCAGTCTGGACGCGCTCCGGGCGAGAACCCATGCCAACGGCTTTATTGGCAATCTGGAATACGGCGCGTTCACGGACTACGGCGAGGAATGGCACGAGATTAACGTGTTCATCAGCACGAACGAGACCGGCGAGCCTGTGGCCAACATTCTGGGCAGGGACATCACGGAGGCTCATAAGCGTCAGGAGCAGCGGGAGAATCAGCAAAAGGCAGCCATGGCCCGCGACCAGCTGCTTTCCGGCGTGACCAAGATGCTCTATGGCTATAACCTGACCATCAATCTGGAAAGCTGGACATACTCGCTCATCACCGGTACCGGCATGAATTCCGTGCTGGAAACGATGCAGCAGGGCAACGATTATGTCCTCCTCCACGCGAAGCTCTTGCAGAGCATTGCGCCAGAGGAGCAGGAAAAGCTCGAAAATCTGGTCGGCATCGCGGCCTTGAAGGAAAAAAGCCATGCCACAGGCTTTGTCGGCACGATTGTCTGCCGCATCCTTGCGGGCAACGTCAGTGAATGGCATGAGGTCAACCTCTTCATGGGCACCAATGAGGACGGCGTACCTGTAGCCAACATTCTGGGGCGCGACGTGACACAGGCGCATGAGCAGCAGGAGGCCAAGGAGCGTGAGCTGCGCGCCTCCGCAGCGAAGGATCAGATTCTTTCCGATATTACCAAGACGCTGTACAGCTACAACGCCACGGTCAATCTGAACACGGGCAAATACAGCCTGATTATCGGCACGGGCATGGAAGAGATTATCCGGCATTTTTCACGGACGGATGATTATGTCCAGGCGTGCGAATATCTGCTGGAGAAGGCACTCCCGGAATACCCGGAGGAAATGAACCGACGCTTTTCCTTGCAGTCCCTGCGTGAGCAGCAAAACCTGAGAGGTCATATCGGGCAGATTGAATATGCTGCCAGGACGGAGAAGGGAATCGGCTGGTACGAAGTCAACGCCTTCATGGGCGTGGACGAGGAGGGAAACCCCACCGCCAATATTCTGGGACGGGATATCACGGAAATTCACGAGGCACAGGAGCGGCGCGAGAACGAGCTGAAAGCCGTGGCAGCCAAGGATCAGATTCTTTCCAATATTACCAAAACGCTGTACAGCTACAACCTGACCCTGAACCTGGGCAGCGGGAAATACAGCCTGATTGTGGGCACGGGCATGGAGGACTTCGTGGAGATTTTTGCGTCCACGGACGACTACGAAACCGCCTACCGTCAGAAGCTGCAATATGTGACAGCGGATTGCAAGGCGGCCTTCGCAGCTTTCAGCAGCCTGGCAGCCCTGAGAAACCGAAAGGACGAAAGCGGCTATATCGGCAATCTGGAATACGCCGTCAGGACAGACAAGGGCATCGAGTGGCACGAAATCAATATCTTCCTCGGCACGGACGAAAACGGCGCACCCATTGCCAACATCCTCGGCCGCGACACCACCGAGGCCCACGAGCAGCAGGAAATCAAGGAGCGTGAGCTTCGTGCCTCCACCGCGCGGGATCAGCTGCTTTCCGGCGTGACCAAGCTGCTCTACAGCTACAACATGACGGTCAATGTCAATACCGGCAAGTATACGCTGATTACCGGCACCGGCATGGTGGACACTGTGGAAGTGATGAAAACGACGGACAGCTATGATGATGTCTATCAGAGATTCCTGCGCGAGGTAGACCCCGCGTACAGGCACAGGGGCATCGAGCTGATGTGCCTTGACAACTACAAGGGGCAAAAGGAAAAGTCCGGCCATCTGGGCACGGAGGAATTCCCCGTGCATCGCAACGGAAGCATCGAGTGGCACGAAATCAATGTGTTCGCCGGCTATGGCGAGGACGGCGAGGACATCATCAACATCCTCGGGCGCGATGTGACCGAAGCGCATGACAAGGCGGATACCAAGGCCCAGCTGGAGATTGCCAACGCCGCCAATGCCGCCAAATCGGCATTTCTCTTCAACATGTCCCACGACATCCGCACGCCGATGAACGCGATTATCGGCTTTACGGAGCTGCTCGAAAAGCATCTGGACGACAAGGAGCTTGCCCTGTCCTACATCAAAAAAATCCAGACCTCCAACGACTTCCTGCTTTCGCTGATCAACAATGTGCTGGAAATGGCCAGGATTGAAAGCGGCAAGGCCACGCTGGATGAAACCTATTGGGATGCGTATGCCTTCAACGACACGCTGTATGAGATGTTTGATACCCAGATGAAGGAAAAGGGCATTGCGTTTACACGGGTCAACAGCATCAAGCATCCGTATGTGCTCTGTGATGCAACGAAGCTGCGCGAAATCTTCCTGAATATCCTGAGCAACGCACTGAAGTACACGCCCGCCGGCGGAAGGGTCAGCATGAACCTGACGGAGCTTCCCTCCGACAGGCCGGGCTACGTCCTGTATCAGACGGTCATTGAGGACACGGGCATCGGCATGTCTGAGGAATTTCTCCCCCATTTGTTCGACGAGTTTTCCCGGGAGCGTTCCAGCACGGAGAGCAGGCTGAACGGCACCGGGCTGGGCATGCCCATCGTCCGCAAGCTGGTGGAGCTGATGCAGGGAACCATCCAGGTGGAAAGCAAGGTCGGTGTAGGCACGCAGATTACCGTCACCCTGCCCCACCGGGTCGCGCAGGAGGACGATGCGCAGCGGTGCCTCGGGAATGCACAGGGCTGCGATGCGCACTGCTTCGCGGGAAAGCGTATCCTTCTGGCTGAGGATAATGAGCTGAACGCGGAGATTGCCATCACCATTCTGGAGGAGGCAGGCTTTGAGGTGGAGCATGCCGCCGATGGTGTCATCTGCGTGGATAGGATGGAAAAGGCACCGGCGGGCTATTACGACCTCATTTTGATGGACATCCAGATGCCGAATATGGATGGCTACCGGGCGACCCAGACCATCCGCAGGCTGTCCGATCCCCAAAAGGCAGGCATCACCATTGTCGCCATGACAGCCAACGCCTTTGACGAGGACAAGCGCAACGCCTATCAGGCAGGCATGAACTGGCATATCGCCAAGCCGCTGCGGGTGGAGGAGCTGATGCTGGCGTTGCGGAAAATCCTCAAGGAATAGTCATGCGAATGTTCGTCGAAAAGCCTTCACCGGGCGCAACGGATTTTTCGTTCTGGCAAAGCTGCGTGCAGCGCAACCAAGCGCAGCCAGGGCGAAAAAGACGCTGTGCGAAGGAAGCGTTTTAGACAAAAATACGTATTGATGAAATGCCCCGGCTTCTGCACAGGTGTGCGGAGGCCGGGGCATTTGATTCTATCGGAGCTGCAAGGCGAGCGCACGCTGACCAAAGCCTTCCACATTCAGCATCAGTCGGACTTCTCCGGGTGCTGTGCCAGTCTTCAGCAGCACCAGCAGATGGCCGTTGTGGGTCGGGCAGGCCGTGCGCAGGAACGGCGTGGTGTCCCAGGCGTTGCCGTTGTCCATGCGGATTTCCACCGGGGCACCCTCGGCCTTCACCGTCACAAGCCTGTCCTCCAGCATGAAACGGCGGCCGTGCCGGTCATTCACCGTCAGGTCAATCATCGCCACGCTGCGCCCATCGGCGGGAAGCTCGTTGCGGTCAAGGGTCACGGTGAGATGATCGGCCTCGTGGTCGGAGTACAGCACATCCTCCGCCACCTTCATCGCACCCATGTAGCCCTCCGCCCGGAGTATCCCGGGAATGTAGGGCAGGTAGAAATGCACCATGCCGTCATCATCATCCCGCCGGAAGCCATAGCGCACCGTCTGACTGTTCTGATAGAGCAGCACCTTGTCACAGTTGGTCATGACGGCAACGTGATACACCTTCTCAAAATGGGGCAGCTTCCAGTGGCTGCGCATCTGCGGGAAGCCCCACATGCCCCGGGCACCGTCCCAGGGCTCGGACTCGTCATACACGCAGATTTTCAGTACCGGCTCCTGCTTGAAGTGGGACGCCACATACCACGCCCGGAGCTTCCAGTCCGCGGTGGCATCCAGCGGATTGCCCGTCCAGCCCCGCTGCGGCCAGAGCATGGCCTCCCCCAGATAATCCACACCGGCCCACAGAATGCTGCCGCAGACCCAGTCGTATTTCTTCACAATGGTATAGGGATTTTCCCGGCTGAACTGCGCATTGTTGAGGGCATGCTCGTCCTTGCGGTAGTACATGGCGACCTCCGAACCAAGCACAGGCTTGCGGATGCCGTATTCCCGCATCTTCTCGTAATAATGCTCCATGTAGTTGCCGCAAACCACATCCACCAGTTCGGCATAGCGTTGGAGGGCCGCCAGCTTCACGCCCATGGGGGTGATGTCGTTGTAGTCCCGCAGCACGCAGGAAATCAGCACGCAGGTTACGGCACGGGTGGCATCCAGGGCACGGGTGGCATCCACCAGTTCCTTCAAATAGGTGTAGAACTTCTCGCTGAACTGGTGGCCGATTTCATTGCCCACGCTCCACAGGATAATGGATGGATGATTGGCATCCCGGCGAATCATGGCGGCCAGGTCCTCATGCCGCGCATGCCAGGTGCGGTCAAAGTACATGCCGCAGCCTTCCCATTTGTCCACCAGCTCGTCCATGCACAGGAAGCCCATCTCGTCCAGCAGAGCATAGAAGAATTCCGGCATGGGATGATGCGCACAGCGGATGGTGTTCACGCCCATTTGCTTCAGGGCCTTGAGCCGCCGCACCCAGATTTCCGGCGGAACAGCGGCACCCACCGCACCGCCGTCATGGTGGAGGTTCACGCCCCACAGCTTGGTCTTTTGCCCGTTGAGCAGGAAGCCGTCCTCCGTGTCAAACACGGCAGAGCGCACGCCAAACGCGCTGATGAGCGCGTCGCCGTCCATCTCAACACGCGCATGATACAGCACAGGGGTGTCCGGCGACCACAGCCGGGGCTTGGGGATGTCAAAGGCCCAACGGACAAGGGCCTGTGCAGGCCGTTCCCCGGTGAACACCGTGCTGCCGTCCGGCGTAGTGACCGTCAAGGTAACGGTGCGGCCCCGGCTGTCCCCGCTGACCTCGCAGGTGACAGCGCACCGGGCCTTATCGCAGCGGATACCGGCTACATCCGGCACATCGCCGCTGGGGCCGTTGTGGATGGGCGTGGCCGTGATGCGCAGACCGTCATGGGTCAGGTGGACGGCTTCATCCACCAGCAGCCATACATCCCGAATGATGCCTGCCCCCGAATACCACCTGTCCCCGGAGGCCGCGTATTCCTGCCCAACGGCGCGGTTGTCCACGCGCACGGCCAGCACGTTCTCCCCCTCAACATCCAGTGCATCGGATAGGTCTGCCAGGAACGGCACATAGCCATAGGCGTGACCGCCCACCTGAACGCCGTTGAGCCACACCTCGCTGAAACGCTGCACGCCGTCAAAGAGCAGGCGCACCTGCTTGCCCCGCCATTCCTCCTCTGCCCGGAAGTGCAGGCGGTAAACCCCCACCTGTTCACGGGGGTAATAGCCCTGACAGCCGCCGCCGGGCGCGTCCTTGGTGCGGGGCTGGTCGATTTGCCAGTCGTGGGGCAGGGTGACGGGTTGCCAGGAGCTGTCGTCGTAGGCGGGCTGCAGGGCGGCAGTGTCTTCCGTCAGGGCAAAAAGCCAGTTGTGAACCCATAGGATGCGGTTTGGTTCCATCAGTATCCCTCCTGTGCGGATGCCGGGACGATGTCCACGGTCACGTCCTCCATGGTGAAATGCGTTACGTTGTGTACCTGCATGCCTTGCTTGCCCTTGGCGCGGATGCGGCGCAGCGTCAGGCCGTCCACCGGGCTTTCCGGCAGACCGGAGATGGAGATGACGTTCCCGCCTGCCGTCTCCAGGGTGATGTTCTGGAAGGTGATGCTGCGGAAGGTGGGCGTGCAGGTGATGAGGCTGGCGTACATGCGTATCTTCCGGCCCTCGAACTGGCCGGGCATGATGGGGTAGTCCGCCACGTTTTCGCTGCCCAGCAGCATGGCCCCTTCTTCCAGATGCGGGGTCATCGCGCTCTTGAGGAACAGCGCGCCTGTGCGGTAGCAGCCGGGTGGTATCAACACCGTGCCGTCAGGGGAACAGGCGTTGATGGCCTGCTGAAGTGCCTGGGTGCAAAGTTCCCGTCCATCACCCCGGGCACCATCATCAAGGACATTCACCATGGGGCCGGATGTGCGGCCCTCGGCTGGGGCAGTCAGGCGGAAATCGGGGGTGTTCATGGTGGAACGTCTCCTGACTGCCCGTCAGCACCGCAGGGTTCGGTTTTCTCCTGCCGGTACATCATGATGAAAAGCCATGCAGCAGCCATCTGGAGACAAGCTGTGCAACTGACTGCCCGGCTCATCACGCCATGGGCGGAAGGCGCAGGTCATCCCGCTTGACCCTGCGCCAGTCAAACAGCGGAATCAGCTCCTCCAGCGTCCGGGGGCGCGGCTCCGATGTCACGCCGGCACTGAAGGCCAGCATGCCCAGCATGTCTGCCGCGGTGTACCGCCGTGCCAGTGCATCCAGGTCCAGGTCACGGTCACGCTTGGCCAGACGGCGGCCCTGACTGTCCGTCAGCAGCGGAATATGCACATAGTCCGGCGTGGGATACCCCAGCAGCTCCTGCAAATAAATCTGCCGGGGCGTGGCCGACAGGATATCCCGCCCCCGCACCACCTCCGTCACCCCCGAGAGTGCGTCATCCACCACCACCGCCAGCTGATACCCCCACAGCCCGTCCGAGCGGCGCAGCACAAAGTCCCCGCAGTCCCGGGCAAGGTTTTCCCTTTGCGGGCCGTATAGCCCATCGGTGAAAATGATTTCCCGCGCCGGGGTGCGCACGCGAATGGCCGGACTGCGCCGCGCCGCCATCTGCCGCGCTTCCTCCGGGGATAAGTGCGCACAGGTGCCGGGATAGACAAACTGCGTATCTCCCAAATTGGGCGCGACACTGGCGTGAAGCTGCGCCCGGGTGCAGAAGCAGGGATATGTCAGCCCCTGCCGTGTCAGCTGTGCCAGGGCAGCCTGATACACCTCACCGCGCCGGGACTGCACCCACGGTTCCTCGTCCCAGGTGAAGCCCAGCCATTGCAGATCCGCCACCGCCTGCCGCGCCAGGTGCGCCGGACACCGGGGCATGTCGATGTCCTCGATGCGCAAAAGGAACCGCCCGCCCTGACTGCGGGCGGACAGATACGCCAGCATGGCGCACAGGATATTCCCCAGATGCAGCCGTCCGCTGGGCGTGGGGGCAAAGCGTCCTGTCACTCTCTCCATGGTGAAGCCTCCTTGCGCTCGTTGACGGCTTCATTGTAGCATGGGGGCCAAAGGGGTGCAAGGCAGGTTTTGCATTTTGGCCGAATCCCCGCTTTTATCCGGGGAAAAAGTATGCTATAATGGCGTATCATCAGCATGGCATGACAGGAGGAGGTGCAGCCGTGGCCAAGGAAAAAACAAGCTTTGCCTGTACAGCCTGCGGCTATGAAAGCCCCCGGTGGGCAGGGCGTTGTCCCGGCTGCGGTGCGTGGAACACCCTCGAAGAAACCATCGCCGCCCCCGCCGTGAAGGGTACAGCCCCCAAGGCACCCCGGCAGCGGCCCGGCACCGGCAGCGCGGCCATGCTCCTCAAGGACATCCCCGAGGATGCCACCGTGCGCGTGTCCACCGGCATCAGCGAGCTGGACAGGGTGCTGGGCGGCGGCATTGTGGAGGGCGGACTGATGCTCATCGGCGGCGACCCGGGCATCGGCAAAAGCACGCTGCTGCTGCAGGTGTGTGCCCATCTGTGCCGGCAGGGACAGAAGGTGCTCTATGTCAGCGGCGAGGAATCCGCCAAGCAAATCAAGCTCCGCGCCCGCCGACTGGGCATTGACGTGCCCAACCTCTACGTGCTGGCGGAGAACGCGCTGGACAATGTAGAGGAAAAGCTCCAGCAGCTCCAGCCGGATGTGGCGGTGGTGGACTCCATTCAAACGGTGTACCGGCCGGAAATGGCCAGTGCACCCGGCTCCGTCAGCCAGATTCGGGAATGCACCAGCCTGCTCATGCGCCTGTGCAAGGAAAGCGGCACGGCCATCTTTCTGGTGGGCCATGTCACCAAGGAGGGTGCCATTGCCGGCCCGCGCATGCTGGAGCATATGGTGGACGTGGTGCTGTACTTCGAGGGTGACAGGCAGCAGGAGTACCGCCTGCTGCGGGCGGTGAAGAACCGCTTCGGCTCGGTGAACGAGCTGGGCGTGTTCCAGATGACGGAAAAGGGCATGACCGTGGTGGAGAACCCCAGCGAGCAGCTGCTGAGCCATCGGGCCAAGGGGGCCAGCGGGTCGGTGGTGTTCTGCGGGCTGGAAGGCTCCCGGCCCCTGCTGTGCGATGTGCAGGCCCTTGCCAGCCAGAGCTATTTCGGCACGCCCCGGCGAACGGTGGGCGGTGCGGATGCAGGGCGCGTGGCCCTGCTGCTGGCCGTGCTGGAGAAGCGTGCCAATCAGAAAACCTACAATCAGGATGTGTACATCAACGTGGCCGGAGGGCTGGAATTGTCCGAGCCTGCGGCAGACCTTGCGCTGTGCATGGCTGTTGTATCCTCGCTCCGGGATGAAAGCGTGGGAGCGGATGTGGCGGTGCTGGGCGAGGTGGGGCTGGCGGGAGAAGTCCGGGCCATTCCCCAGTGTGAGCGTCGGGTGGCGGAGTGCCAGCGGCTGGGCTTCACCACGGTGATGCTTCCCCGGGAGAACCTGCGCCGCATGCAGCCTCCCGAAGGGATGAAGCTCATCGGTGTGGACACGGTGATGCAGGCCATCAGCGTGCTGTTCTGAGAATAATCGTGAGGACGGTTGATATGCTTTGATGAAATCCAAGCTGGTGCGACGATTGCTCCGGGGGCTGATTACGCTGCTGGGTGCAGGACTGGGCATGGCGGCAGTGGTCGGCGTGATGGTGCTGACGCGCTGGCTGTATCCGGAGAGAACCTATCGCTTATTCCATCTGGTGCTGGCTTATATCGCCATGGCCGTGCTGGGCGGGGGCATCTTCTTCCTGCTCAGTGACAGCATCCTGTGCCGCTTCATGGCCATGTGCGGGGCGATGGAGCGTTATCTGGACCGCCTGAGTACAGCACAGCTCACCGCCTGCACGCTGGGCCTGCTGGCGGGTATGATGATTGCCGCACTGCTGTCGCAGATGCTGGTCTTTCTGGGGAATTCCGTGTTCACAACGGCATTTTCGGGCATCCTGTATGTGGTGCTGGGTGCCATGGGCTTTTCCGTGGGCTACAGGCGCAGCAGCAGCATGGCGGCGTTTCTGGAGCGTGGCGGACGGCGCAAGGGCAGGACGGCGGACGCATCGCTTCCGGCCCGGCCCAAGGTGCTGGATGCATCCGTGCTGACGGACGGACGCATCGCGGACATGGCGAAAATAGGCTTTGTGGAAGGTGAGCTGATTGTGCCGGGATTCGTGCTGGAAGCACTCCGGCAGGATGCCGCCTGCGAGGACAGCATGCGCCGGGTGCGGGGCAGGCGCGGTCTGGACACCCTGGCCGCCCTGCAGGCCAACGAACAGCTGGCCCTGCGCGTGGAGGATGGCACCGAGGATGCCGTCACCGGCGCAGAGCTTCGTCTGCTGCACCTGGCCAAGGAGGCAGGCGCGGCCCTCATCGTCAGCGGGCACCATCTGGACAAGCTGGCTGCCGCTTCCGGCGTAACGGTGCTGAACCTGGCCGAGCTGGCCACCGCGCTGCGCCCGGTGATTCTTGCCGGGGAAAGGCTGACGGTGCAGGTGGTCAAGGCCGGGCGTGAGCAGGGACAGGGCGTGGGCTATCTGCCGGACGGGACGATGATTGTCATCGAGGACGGCGGGATCCTGATTGGGCAGACCGCGCAGGTGACGGTCACATCGGCCCTGCAAACCAACTCAGGCCGGATGATTTTCGCCCGACAGACCCCTCCCCCGGAGAAAAACACATCCGTCCAGCAGTCCCATGGATAAAACCCGGCCTGTCATCCGTCTTATGGGCAGAGCCATCCTGACCAACCGCAAACCCATGTTCAGCATCCGGGATATACTCGCATGCGAGGAGGAATGACCATGCGTTACCCGCAGCAGCCCTTGCAGGATCCTTACAAGCCTGTCCCGCATTGCCCCCCGCCGGAGCAGGCGCAGCCCATGCAGCCGGGACAGCAGCCGTTCCCCCAGCCCATGCAGCCGGGGCAGCAGCAGTTTTCCCAGCCCATACAGCCGGGACAGCAGCAGTTTTCCCAGCCTATGCAGCCGGGGCAGCAGCAGTTTTCCCAGCCCATGCAGCCGGGACAGCAGCAGTTCTCCCAGCCCATACAGCCGGGGCAGCAGCAGTTTTCCCAGCCTATGCAGCCGGGGCAGCAGCAGTTTTCCCAGCCCATACAGCCGAGGCAGCAGCCGCTTGCCCAGCCCATGCAGCCGCCTGTGGCGCAGGATACAGCGCAGACGACCGCTGTTCCGATATCGAAGGAGTACCGCAAGCGGGCAGGGCTGTACACCCGGGACAGCTGGTGGATGCTGGCCATTCTGCTGGCCATTCTGCTGGTGATTTTCATTGTGGTGCGTATGGCCACACGGGGGTATCTGTGGGGGCTGATTTTTGTGCTGCTGGCGGCGGTGGCGGTGGAATCCCCCGCGCTGCGGCTATGGGTCATCAGCCTGATGGATTTGCCCAGCAGGGAGATGATGGCGCATCCGGTGATCCTGCAAAGCATTACCGAGGAATCCGCTGGTCTGCTGACGCGCCTGGGGCTGTCCTCGCGTGCGCGGTACCGGCTGACGGACACGCAGGGACAAAGCTACTTCTTCACGGCGGAGAAGGGGCTGGAAGGCTTTGTGGATGATTTGACCGGCGCGGAAGCGGAGGTTGCCTACTTGCAGCATGCGCGCCTGATGACGGGCCTGAATCCCGTACGGCGGGCGAGTCAGCTGACCGTGATGGACTCCGCCCGCGAGCGTCACCTGCGCCAAGTTTTCCGTGACTACCTGCCCTGACCTCTCCAAGGGAACGCGCCAGCGTCGAAGGGGTCAAGGGGCGATGCCCCTTGTGGGGTGCAGGGGCAACGCCCCTGCGCAGGTCTGGGCGGCAGCCCAGCGCGACATGTTCAATATCATAAAAAGGAAAAGAAGAAATCAGAGTTTCCAAGCAGACGACGCAGTTCGTCCGCGTTGGAAACGGCAGGTTCCATGGACTGCACGAGGAACGACCTCATCTGCCCCCGCCGCGCTCGTCCACCTTTCTCAAAGGGGAAGGCTTTCCGCCTGACATGCTGCATGATGAAGCATGCAAGTGGTGGAATGACTGCGGACGTGGGCGTTCCTGTGCGAGACTTGGGAACCTGCCGTTTCCGGCGCGGACGAACTGCGTCGTCTGCTTGGAAACTC
>JBJEUL010000100.1:0-5492 GCA_051883835.1 Aristaeellaceae bacterium | reverse complement strand
GCGCCCTCCGCGCGGCGGGACTCCTGCAAGGGAAAGAATCAAGTATAGGCCCCCCCGAAAGGGAGTCCAGAGGGGCAATGCCCCTCTGGTGGGGTGCAGGGGCAACGCCCCTGCCCGTTCCTCCTCACACACCAATGCGCAGGGTCAGGAGTTGGAAGGGGTGGAGGTGGAAGGTCAGGGTGTCGCGGGGAGTGCCGGGGGATTCCAGGGGGGTGCACGAATGGAGGGACTTGATGGGGAGACCGGGGGTCAGGGTGAAGGTCGTGTCAGCCTTGCTGCTCTCGTAAAGACGGAGAATCAGGTCGCCGCTGCCGTCGTCGGCGGGCTTCAGGGTGTCGAGGATGACGTTGGGCGCATCCACTCGGAAGGCGGAGAAGGTGGGCGTGATACCCGGGAGCAGGGTCACGGGATCGTTGAAGCACAGGCCCTGCTGCACCACAGGAGCCTTGTCGAAATCACCCGTCCAGGCCGTGAAGCCGTAACGGAAATGATGCTCGCCCTGATCGCTCACCATGTCGGGCGAGGTGGCGGCACGAAGCAGCGTCAGCTCGATGCTGCTGTTCTCCACACCGACACCATACTTGCTGTCGTTGAGCACCGCGCAGCCGTGGCTGTGGTCGTGCAGGGCCGTCCAGCGGTGGTTGCAGACCTCGTAACGGTCCTGGTCGAACATCCGGCTGCGGTGGCAAGGACGCTCCACATAGCCGAACTGAATCTCATGCTGCGCCATCTCGGCACGCACATCCACCGGGAAGCCCACCTTCAGCAGACGGTGCATCTCGTGCCAGTCCACCGTGGTGTCAAAGGTCACAACCGGGCTGCCCACCTGAATGGAAATCGTCTGCCGGATGCTCGACTGCCCAATGCGGCCTGCCCAGCTCACAGCCGCTACCATACCGCCGGAAGCGGTCACGCTCAGACTCTCCGCTACACTGGTGGCAGGCTCCATGTCGCGGTAGTTGCTGTCAATGTCCCAGGCGTCATACTTGCGCGGCACATCCTTGTACAGGGCCAGCATGTTCATGCTGCCGGCGGACATCACCCGGCCATCCAGCGTGTAGCTGGTCACATGGCCCTCGCTGTCCACCCGTACCGTCAACTGACCGCAGCGCAGCACGGCACCATCCTCAGTCAGCTCGGCCGTCGCGATATCGGCAGGCGCAGCAGCCTCGGCAGGCACCAGGGATACCATGCCCAGCGCAGGCACATGCACCAACGCCTTGCCGCCCATGGCCGGAACAACCTCGCCCTCCAGCGTCCGGGCACCCTCGAAACCCTCGGGCAGGTCAATCACCTCATCCCGGTCAAAGCCCAGGCTGTTGAATACCGTCACACCCTCGCCAGCGGCCACCAACACCTCGCGGGCAGCTTGCGCCAGCGCGTTGGCTTCCGTTTGCAGCAAGCGGTGCTGCTCGTTGGCTTCCTCATAAACACGCCCAATGGACGAGCCGGGCAGAATGTCGTGGAACTGGTGCAGCAAAAGCACCTTCCACAGCCGCTCCGCCGCAGCCTGGTCGAAGGCCTTGCCGCGCAGCATCGCCAGTGCGCCCCATACCTCCATGTTGTGCAGGGCGAACTCGCTGCGGCGGTTGTTGGCCTTCACAGCCGCCTGCGTGGTGTAGGTGCCACGGTGCGCGGCGAAGTACAATTCGCCGTCCCAGGTGTGGACAGGCCCGCCAGATTGCTCCATCTCCTCGAAGAAGTCCACGGGCGAGGTGAATTCCACCTTGGGCATGCCCTCCAAATCACGCTCGCGCAGGGCGTACTCGATGTGATCCCGGCAGGGGCCGCCGCCGCCATCGCCATAGCCGAAGGGCGTCAGGAAAGCGTCCAGCCTGCGCTTCTGTACCCGGCTGTGCCAGATGCCGCAAAGCTCCTTGGGATCGGTGCGGTAGGTGTAGCTGGTGGGCAGGAAGGAGGTCACACTGCTGCCGTCCAGGCCCTTCCAGGTGAAGTAATGATAGGGGAAGGGGTCGCCGCCGTTGTAAGCCCAGAAAATCTTCTGCGTCACCAGATAGTCCACGCCGCAGCTGCGCAACAGCTGGGGCAGCGCGGCGGAATAGCCGAAGGTGTCCGGCAGCCACAGCAGCTTGCTGTCCACGCCGAACTCCTCCTTGTAGAATCGCTTGCCGTAGACCAGCTGGCGAATCAACGCCTCGCCGGAGGGCATGTTGGTGTCCGGCTCCACATACATCGCGCCGTCCGCAATCCAGCGGCCCTCCTTCACGGCCTGCTTGATTTTCGCATACAGAGAGGGATAATGTTCCCGGCACATCTCATAGGAGGCGGGCTGGCTCTGGATGAACTTGTATTCGGGATAGCGTTCCAGCAGACGCAGCTGGGCGGCAAAGGTGCGGGCAGTCTTGCGCTGAGTCTCCTGCTGGGGCCACAGCCATGCAAGGTCAATGTGCGCATTGCCGATGGCTGCCATCACGGGCGCAGTAGGGCCGTTGTGGGCCTCCATCAGCGGACGCAGTGCCTCCCGGGCGCGCTCGTAGCTGGCCACACGCCCTGCAAGGGGCTGCTCAAAATCCACAATGCGGGTGTAGGCTTCCAATCCGTCCGCAATCTTGCTGGCCCGCAGGGAATCCTCGGGCAGCTCGTCCAGCAGCTGCTCCAGGGTGGAGACATCCATCCACAGCTGATAGGCAGATTCATTCCAGATGCCAAAGGTGGATACACCCACTTTTGCCCGGCGGCCCTCCTCCTTGGGGTCGCCCAGCGTGCCGGGCAGCACGGGGCCGGTGGCACAGTGGCCCGTATCGGGGAAATAGTGTCCCGCGTAGACCTCAAAGAGCAGCTCGAAACGCTCACCAGCCTTGCCCGAAAGGGTCAATACATTGTCGGACATGTAGTGATGGGGAACCGTCACCCACTCGGCGCGGCGCGTGCCGAAGGGCTCGCCGTTGACCAGCAGCGTGGCCTCGCCGCCCATGTCCAGGGACATGACGATGGGTTGCCCCTCTGCTTCCTCGGGCAGGGTCACGGTGGAGCGCACCCACATGTATTCCCAGGTATGGCCCCATTCCAGCCCCACAGGCACGGGGCGGAAATCACCCTGCATGGCCTGCTCGGGGGTCAGATGCGCCATGGTGGTGAAGCCTTCAAAGACAATGTCGCCCAAGGGATGATAGAAGTCCTGCTGAAGAACCCGCTGCCAGTGCTGGAGTCTGTCAAGGTATTCCGGTGTCATCAGCGACATAAGCCATTGCTCCTTTGTATTTGTCCCTTCCGGGAGATTTTCCGCCATAAGGATACTATAAACCCCTTAAAAATGCAAGGGACGAACCTCTACTTGTCACAATCCTTCCAAGGAACCGCGCCAGCGTAAAAGGGGTCAAGGGGCGATGCCCCTTGTGGGGTGCAGGGGTGAAACCCCTGCGCAGGTCTGGGCGGCAGCCCAGCGCAACAGATTGAACCAACAAAGGAATCGAAAACAACGTGAGTTTCCAGGCAGACGACGCAGTTCGTCCGCGCCGGAAACGGCTGGTTCCACCTACTTAAAAGGAAAGTGCATTCCCGCGCTGTGCACCATGACGGCACCCAGTTCGCAGGAACGCACTTCTTCTTGCCGGTCAGGCAGCTTACGTCAGGGAAATCCCAATCTCCGAGGGCAGTGCCCATGCCTGCATGCTGCGCAGCATCACGTCCTCCAGCCCGTCAATGAGCACGAACCGGTCACCGTCAATCTCCTCATACAGCCGCAGCTCCTCCCGCACCGTGCGGATGGGCAGCTCCTGCGCCATGCGCACCGCCTGAATATGTCCCTGATCGGCCTTCGCGCCGCACAGGGGCGTGCCGCCGTGCAGGATGCAGTCAATCGCATCGTAGAGCTTCTGCATCTCGCCATGGGGCGTAGATTGGGCATAGTCCACGACGGAGCCGTCCGCCATCACAGCGCGGAAGTTCAAATCCCCACCCTGATAGGTGATGGTCGCCTTCTCGAATTCCATCACGCCATACGGCCCGAAATATTCCGTCCGCAGGGGATGCGCGGTGTAATAGAGCAGCTCCGCCCCCACATCCGTGTGACAGCGCAGGGCCGCAATGTCGTAATTCTCCACGGCCGGGTTGCCGTGGAACAGCTCACCCTCCACCCCCGTCACGGCGCAGGAGCTTTCCAGACTGTCCCCCAGCAGGAAGGTCAGCATCTGGAAATTGTGGGCGGAAGCATTGGCAAAGGGGCTGTCGAATACCTCCCGCCCGTGGTCGAGAATATGTCCGGCCCAGCGGTTCCGGGCATAGTACGCCGCACCCCGCCGGAAGGCATGGCATACCGCCATGCGCCGCGCCTTGCCAAAACGGCCTGCCATGATATCCCGCTTCAGGGCCAGCACATCCCGGCGATAATCCATCTGATAGGCAAGGGCCAGGAACCGCCCGGCAGCCTGCGCGGCGTCCTCCATGGCCTGCGCTTCTTCCAGGGTCATGCACAGGGGCTTTTCGCACAGCACATGCAGCCCGTGGGCAAAGCATGCCTGCGCCATGGGCAGGTGAAAGTGTACCGGGGTCACGATGATGGCCAAATCGGCGGTGTCGCGGGCGAAAAAGTCCTCCAACGAGGCATAAACGGGAATGCGCCGCTGGGCAATGACGGGGAATTTCGCGGCGGCAGCAGGGTCATTGTCCACAATGGCAGTCAGGTCAGCACCGGTGTCCTCCTGCGTCATGGTGCGCAGGTAGGCCCGGCCAAAGCCGCCCACGCCAATGAGTACCACCCGGGGTCTTGCGTGCATCAAAAACGCCCTCCTTTGCGCGAATTACAGATGATAGAGCTCCCGATCCCGCAGGATGCAGCCCGCAGGCGTACCGGCCCGCAGGAGCTTGGCGCAGCCGCCGCAGGTCAGGCACACCTTGCGCGGGTCAATGTGACCCTCCCGGCGCACATCCTGCACAAAATCGGGATAGGCAAAGGCCATCCGCCCAAAGCCTGCCATGGCCGCGTGACCGCCCACCAACATGCCCGAGGCCAGATTCGGGGAGAACTGCCGCAAATAGCTGAACGCACTGCCCAGCACGGGAATATCCACCGCATGCTGAATCTCGCTCACGCCCTTCATCACACGGGCCACACCCTCCAGGGGATGTTCGTCGGGAACATAGTTGCCGTGGTCGTAGGGACGGTTCACATGGGGGTTCTTGTAGGGGTTGCCCATGGTGATGTTGATGAGGGGAATGCGGAACTCCGCTTCCAGCTCCCGAATCAGGCAAATCGCCTCGGTCATGTCCGGCTCCATGCTGCCCTCCCGCACGCCGAAGCCGTAGGGATAGGGGAAGCCATCATAGGCGTTCAGGCGGCTGGTGAGGAAGAAATCCCCCGATGTCAGCCCGGCCTGCGCGGCCCGGTAGCAGTTCTTGAGAAAGCGCGTGCGGTTCTCGAAGCTGCCGCCATATTCGCCCGGGCGCGTGTACGCGCTGAGCAGCTCGCAGGCCAGATAGCGGTGGCAGCACTTCACGTCCATGCCGTCAAAGCCTGCCTGCTGGCACAGCCG
>JBJEUL010000099.1:0-5549 GCA_051883835.1 Aristaeellaceae bacterium | reverse complement strand
AAAAAGGAACAAAAACCCCCGTAAAAATCCCCTGCGGGATAAGCCGCAGGGGATGCTCTTTTTCAGAGGGCTGCCCGAAGGTCTCACTGCTTCTTGAGCGGATAGGTGATGATCTTCTTGGGGCACTTGGCGACGCAGGTGCCGCAGCCGGTACACTTGGTGTAATCGATGCGCGCGATGTTGTCCACCACATGGATCGCGTCGGCCGGGCAGTTGCGCTGACACATGCCGCAGGCGATGCAGGCGGTAGAGCAGGCCTTCATTGCGACGGGGCCTTTGTCTCCGTTGGAGCAGAGCACCACCGGCTTTTCCGGGCCGGCTGCGTCGATCATGATGACCTTCTTGGGGCAGATGTTGGCGCAGGCGCCGCAGCCGGTACACTTTTCCTTGTCCACCTTGGCAACGCCGTCCACGATGTGGATGGCATCGAACTTGCAGACCTTGGTGCAGTCGCCCAGGCCGATGCAGGCAAAGGTGCAGGTCTTGGGGCCGCCGTACAGCGCAGCCGCCGCCGCGCAGGTCTGGATGCCCTTGTAATCATAGCTGGGCTTGCAGTGCTCGGAATTGCCCTGACACTGGACCACAGCCTTTTTCTCCACAGCGCTGGCCTCGCCGCCCATGATCTTGGCAATGGCCGCGGTAGCCTTGGGGCCGCCGGGTGCGCACTTATCACAGGGGACGCCGTCCATGACGACCGCCTTGGCGTAGTCCGCGCAGCCCGCGTAGCCGCAGCCGCCGCAGTTCGCGCCTGCCAGACAGGCGGCCACCTGCTCGATGCGGGGGTCTTCCTCCACGGCCATGAACTTGGCGGCCGCGACCAGAACGATCGCGCCCACCGCGCCCACGATGGTGCAGAGGATAACAGCAGATACGATATTCATGATTCTGTTTCCTCCTTTACAGCGTCACGTTGAACAGGTTCTCCACGATGCCGCCAAAGCCCATGAAGGACATGCTGGTGATCGCCGCGGCGATCAGCGTGATGGGCAGGCCCTTGAAGGGTGCCGGGGGATCGCAGGCTTCCACGCGCTTGCGCACACCGCTGAACAGGCACATCGCCAGCATGAAGCCGACGCCCGCGCCCACCGCGCAGACCAGCGCTTCGATGTATGCCAGACCGAAGCCCAGTGCCTCGACGTCCGCGCCGTAGTCGCTGACCACCAGAATGGTCACGGCCAGAACGCAGCAGTTGGTCGTGATGAGGGGCAGGTAGACGCCCAGCGAGTTATACAGGGCGACCACATACTTCTTGAGGAAGATCTCGATGAACTGGACCAGCACCGCGATGACCAGAATGAACACGATGGTCTGCAGATAGCTCAGTCCCGCCGGGTCCAGCACGAAGATCTGGAGCGGGAAGGTCACGGCCGTGGCCACCAGCATGACGAAGATGACCGCGCCGGACATGCCCAGCGAGGAATCCAGCTTTTTGGAAACGCCCAGGAACGGGCAGATGCCATAGAACTTCACCAGCACGTAGTTGTTCACAAGGATCATGCTGAAGAAGATTGCAGCAAGTTTGACGATCATTCTTTACTCCTCTCCTTCCTGCAGTTCCTTGAGGGGCTGGCAGCCGATCTTGCGCTCGATGCGCGCATCCAGCTTGCCCTCCAGCCAGACACAGCCAGCCATCAGGACGCCATAGCAGAAGAACGCGCCCGGGGCCTGGGTCATGATGCTGATGCGGGCCACGCTGTCCGGCAGGACCTGAAAGCCCAGCCAGGTGCCGCTGCCCAGGATCTCACGGATGGAGGCCATCAGGGTAGCGGTCAGGGTATAGCCGATGCCCATGCCCACGCCGTCCAGCGCGGAATCCACCACGTTGTTCTTGCAGGCGAACATCTCGGCACGGCCGAGGATGATGCAGTTGACGACGATCAGCGGCAGGAACACGCCCAGTGCGTTGTACAGGTCCACCATGTAGGCGTGCATGACCATCTGGACGATGGTGACGAAGCCCGCGATGATGACGATGTAGCACGGCAGGTGGACCTTGGCCGGGATGATGTTGCGCAGCAGCGAGATGATGATGTTGGAGCAGACCAGCACGAAGGTGAAGGCCGCGCCCATGCCCAGCGCGCTGGAGACTGCGGTGGTGACGGCCAGGATCGAGCAGGTGCCCAGGACCAGGCGCAGCACCGGGTTTTCTTTGATGATACCGTTGGTAAGGATGCTTACCTTGGACTGCTTTTCTTGTGCCATTTCTTACCAACCTCCTTTATGCCAGCTCATTGTAGCAGCTGATGCAGTCATTGATGGCCGCGAACAGAGCCGTGGACGAAATGGTCGCGCCGCTGTAAGCGTCGAAGTCCTGATTCATCACGATGTTTTTGGTGCCATCCATGCCGTCGAACTGCGCGAGGTAGGAGTCCTTGGCCACGTTGCTGCCGATGCCGCTGGTCTGGGTGGAGGCATCGACCCACATGCCGGTCACCTGACCGCTGGCGTCGAAGCCCATGATGACGGTCAGAATGCCGCCGTCAAAGCCCTTTTCGCCCGCCTTGACAGCGATGCTGCCGTCGGTGTAGCGGACCACGCCGGAAACGCCCGCGGTGGTGTAGCCGGTCACTTCCTCCAGGTCGGCCGCGCTGGAAACGCTGGGCATGACCTCGATATAAGCGGCCAGAGTGGTGGCCTTTTCGTTTGCCTCGATGACCGGGGCGGTAAAAGAGTTGACCACTGCCAGCAGCAGGCTGACGAGCATTGCGATCACGCTCAGCACGACCACAGGCTTTGCGGTGCTCTCCCATGTAGCTTTATTCATTTGCCAGCACCCTCCTTTGCAGGTTTTGCGGGTTTGACATAGCCATACGGCGTCTGACGGGTCCAGTCGTTGATGAAGGGCACCCACAGGTTCATGAACAGCAGCGCGAAGGACACGCCCTCGGTGTAGCTGCCCCAGTAGCGGATGGCAAAGGTCACCATGCCCAGCGCCAGACCGTAGATCAGCTTGCCCTTCAGGGTGAAGGGGCTGGTCACATAGTCGGTAGCCATAAAGACCGCGCCGAACAGCAGGCCGCCGGACAGCACCGCCACCAGCGCCTCGTGGACGCTGTGGGTGGCGATGAGGTAGAACACGAACATGCTGCCCACATAGGTGGCCGGGATGGCGATGCTGATGGTCTTTGTCGCCACCAGATAGACCAGGCCCAGCAGGATGGCCAGCGCGCAGGTCTCGCCCAGCACGCCGCCGTGTACGCCCATGAACAGATCCAGCAGGCTCAGCCTGGCCGGGTCAGAGACCGCCAGCGGGGTCGCCTTGGAGAGCTGGTCCACCGCCGCGTCGGGGTAGACCCAGGCGTTCATCGAGCCTGCAAAGCTGACGAACAGCACGATGCGGCCCACCAGCGCGGGGTTCGCAAAGTTCATGCCGATGCCGCCGAACAGCTGCTTGACCACGATGATGGCGACGAAATCGCCGATGAGCAGCTGGCCGATGGGCATGCCCACCGGCACGTTCAGCGCCAGAATGATGCCCGTGACCACAGCGGACAGGTCCGAGATGGGGTTGGCCCTCTTGAGCAGCTTGCAGTACAGCCACTCGAACACCACACAGGCCGCCACCGACACCGCCGTGACCAGCAGAGCGCGCATGCCAAAAATGATGGCAGCGGCCACGATGCAGGGAGTCAGGGCAACGATCACGTTGGCCATGAGGCCCTGGGTCGATTCATCCGAACGGACGTGCGGGGAGGCCGAAACGATCAGCTTCGTATCCATTACTTTTTGCCTCCTTTTTTGATCTCACCGAGATAGAACGCCTTGGCCAGGCTCATCATCTGCGTGCAGGGACGCTTGGCCGGGCAGACGAAGGAGCAGGAGCCGCAGTTGAAGCAGTAGTCCACATGCAGCTTGCCCAGCTCCTCCACATCGCGGGCGGCGTAAGCCTGATTGACCTCCACCGGCTCGAGGCCCATGGGGCAATATTCGATGCAGCGGCCGCAGCGGATGCAGGGCTGGACCGGATCCGGCTGCGCGGCAGCGTCGCTCAGCAGGATGAGGCCGGAGCAGGTCTTGGTGGTGGGATAGGACAGGTTCTCCACGGCGGGGCCCATCATGGCGCCGCCCGCCACGACCTTGCCCAGCGTGACGCCGCCCTTGATGCCGACCGCCGCCACGATGTCCTCATAGGCAGTGCCCACGGGCACGACCAGATTCTGGGGCTTGGCGCAGGCGTCGCCGTCTACCGTGATGGTGCGCTCGACCACCGGCATGCCCGTGGCCAGATACTTGCCCAGACAGCTCACAGAGGTGACGTTCATCACGACCGCGCCCGCGTCGGCGGGCAGGCCGCCGTGGGGCACCTCGCGGCCCAGGCACTTCTCGATGAGGATCAGCTCCGCGCCGGTGCCGTAGACGCTGGGCAGGGGCTTGACCTCGATGTTGGAAATGCCCTGCGTCTTTTTGCACAGCAGATCGATGCATTCCGGCTTGTTCTTCTCGATGCCAATCACGCACTTGGGGATGCCCGTGTACTGGAGCACCGCCTGGATGCCGCGCACGATGTCGTCGCTGCAGTTCAGCATCTCCTGCGTGTCGCTGGTCAGCCAGACCTCGCACTCGGAGGCGTTGATGAGCAGGGTATCCACCGGGTTCTTGGGCTGGAGCTTGACGTCGGTCGGGAAGCCTGCGCCGCCCAGACCGACCAGACCGCACGCGCGCACCGCAGCCAGAAAGCTGGCCTTGTCGGTGACGACGGGCGGAGCAATGGACGGGTCCACGGTCTGCTTGCCGTCGGTCTTGATGACGACCGAATCACACATCCGGCCGTTGGACAGACGGAACGGCTCCACAGCCGCCACCGTGCCGGAAACGCTGGAGTGGATGTTCGCGGAAACAAAGCCGCCCGCCTCGCCGAGCCTGGTGCCAACGAACACTTCGTCGCCCTTTTTGACCAGCGGCTTGGCCGGGGCGCCGATGTGCTGGCTCATCAGGATGCGTACCTGCGCGGGCAGAGGCATCGGGACAGGCTTGCTTGCAGCAGTTGCCTTGTCATGCGGCGTATGCGCGCCAAGCGCCGCACGTTTCAGCTTGTTCAACATGGAAATGTTATCCCCCATTCTGACTTGGATTTCCCTCCCGGCGCCCATGCAGGCACACTGGCACAAAGAGAGAAGCTGCTAATAGTACTATTGTAGCATTTTGACCGTTGAAGTCAACGCCAAGTACCACAAAAAATCCACAAAACCTCAAATTTCCTGTAAATCGTCCTATTGCCTGCCGCGGCGCCGCGCCGGATTTTTCCTCTCCGGCATGTTTGCCTTTGGGGCGCTTTTATGTTATACTAAAGGCAGCCGCCGCGCGGAACGTCCCCCGCTCCGCCGTGGATCATCAAGGAGGGTTTGATACCATGAAATTTCTCAAGGCTCTGCTCGCTGTCCTCACGTTTCTGGCCATCGCTCTGACGGGCGCGCTGCTGTTCGCGCAGAAGCAGACCGCGCCGCGCTATATCCAGATCTACGAGGGCGAGGAATAATCCTCTCCCCCGCCGCATCCGCTCCCGCCCGGGCCATGCTGGCCGCCGGGTCTGGTTTTGGTGCGGCTGCGGT
>JBJEUL010000098.1:0-5627 GCA_051883835.1 Aristaeellaceae bacterium | reverse complement strand
GCCCCGCCGTGCCGGACAGGCACCGCTTGAAAAGGGCCATGTACTTCTCGTTTTCGTCCTCCGGCAGCCGTGCCACAGCCTGCGCGAAGGTAGAAATCATCTTGCCCTCACTGTCCACATAGCACCCCCGCAGCACCGTAGGGTTGCGCTTTTCCGGGTTCAGCCGGCGGCGCAGTTCAGCAATATCCCGTTGATTCATCATCCATCACCTCATACTCAGATTCCTTGTCCACACCGAGAGTGTACCACATCGTCCCCAAAAGGTCAAACGCGGCCCCCTCCAAGGGACCGCGCCAGCGTCGAAGGGGTCAAGGGGCGATGCCCCTTGTGGGGTTTGGGGCAAGGCCCCAAGCAGGTCTGGGCGGCAGCCCAGCCCCCCGGCCGCTGCCTCATGCCATGCGTCCAGCAGCCTCCACCACCCAGCCAAAACGGTTCACATCCACCGTCGCCGGCAGGGTACAGTCCGCACCCAGCATCACGCCGGTCTTGCCTGCACGCTGAATCAGCCGGGCCGTTTCCGCTTCCACCGCTTCCCGACTGCCACTGTACAATACGCCCTGCGGACGGTTGTCAAAGCCGCCCAGCACACAGCGTCCGCCGAAGAACTTCATGCCCTCCACCAGATTCATGTTCTCCACAAAGCAGGCCCAGTTCACCGCCTTGGCAGGATAGTCCTGCCAGACTTCCAGGTTGTTGGGGATGCCTGCCCAGCCGCAGCAATGCAGCACATTGGTCTGGCTGAAGCGGTTGGCATGCTCCAGGACACGCTTGTCCGTAGGCGTGATGAGCCGTCGGTATTCCTCCGGGGTGAAGCGGTTCTTCTCGCCGCCCTGCACACAGTAGTAAATACCGTCAATGCCTGCATCCGTCACCAGCAGCTCGCTGAGGGTGCAGCAATCCTCGGCAATCACGTCCAGCGCATAGGCGATGGCTTCCGGCTCCCGGCGCAGATGCTCCATCACCAGCTCGTCCCCCACGCCAAAGCGAATCAGCGAGAAGGGCGCAAACACATTGTAGATGACCACCATGTCATCCTTCAGGCCCGCCTTCACGGCCCGGGCACGCTCCACCTGCTCCCGAATGAAGGGCGAATCCTTGCCCAGCGGCTGCATGGCATACCAGTCCTTCGGTTCCTTCACGGCCTTGGCCACGGGATTGGGATAGTCAAAATAGCTGTCGCACATGATTTTCACCATATCCACGTCGATATGGTTGTAGTAGTCCAGATGCGCCTGCACGCAGGCTGCACCCACACCCTGCTCCGCCTGAAAATGGAACCAGAAGCCCACCGGCGGGCGATCGACCGGCTGACAATCCATGGCAGCCAGCACCCGTTCACGCTTGTTCATGGCTGTATCCTCCCTGTATGTTATTTGGCAATCATCATATCCAGAATAACGCGATCCGTGCGTTTCATACCCTCGCTGCCCAGATTCGCCAGATTGCGGATGCTGCTTTCCACATCCGAAGCAATAATACCGTCCAGACTGGTGGCCCCCACGCCGGCCATGGCCAGCTGCGCACACTGCATCGCACTGGCCACGGAGCTGGCAATCTTCAGCGCACAGCTGGCCTTTGCCCCATCGCAGATCAGGCCGGAGATGTCCGCAATCATGTTTTGAATGGCGTAATGAATCTGCTCCAGGCCACCGCCCATCAGGTACACCACACCGCAGGCAGAGCCGATGGAGGACGCGATGGCGCAGCCGCACAGCGGCGACAAACGCCCGATGTAGGTCTTGATATGGATGGTAATGAGCTGGCTGAGAGCCTCGGCCCGGAGCATGGTTTCCTCGCACGCACCCTGCTTGCGGGCCGTCGCCGCCACGGGCAGGGATGCGCAGATGCCCTGATTGCCGCTGCCTGCCGTACTCATCACCGGCAGCATACAGCCTGCCATGCGGGCATCAGCCGCCGCTGCGGTGTAGGCTGCCGCGTACTCGCCCATGGACATATGCTCCATGGCCCGGCCATCCTGGAGCACCTTGCCCACACGCATGCCGTAGTCCTGCGCCAGGCCCTCGGCGGCGATGGCGTCATTCATGGCGATGGCATCCCGAAGGAAGGCCAGCTCGGCCACATCCACCGTCCGAACGAAGTCGAAAATTCCTGCCACGCTCAGGTCATGCACGGTTTCCGTGCCGGGATGGCGCACCTGATTCTCCCGTTCCTCCATCACCTGACCATCACAGGCCAGATAGGTCACGCCGGTATGGGTGTCCTCAATGATACACACCGCCTCATGCGCCCCCTGGTTCACATGGGCCTCGATGTAGAGCTTCTTGTCCGTTTCCTTGGGCTGCACATGAATGCGGCCCTCGCTGACCATCTGCCGGGCCTGCTCACAGTCCGCAGGGGTCGCGCCGGACAGCACCTCCAGCCCGTAGCAGGAATGCCCTGCCACGCAGCCCAGTGCCGAGGCGATTTCCAACCCCACCATGCCTGTACCGGGAATGCCCACCCCCATGGCATTTTTCAGGATATTACGGCTGACATGCAGCTCGATTCGCTCCGGCATGCACCCCAGAGCTTCCCGGGCCTTCACCACCGCCAATGCCACAGCGATGGGCTCCGTACACCCCAGCGCGGGCTTGATTTCGCGCCGGAGCGCGTCCAGATACTTCTGTACATTCATGCTGTCCATACTCCTTCCCGTGCACTAACGTGTTGCGCTGGGCTGCCGCCCAGACCTGCGCAGGGGCCTTGCCCCTGCTACCGAACAAGGGGCATCGCCCCTTGACCCCTTCGACGCTGGCGCGGTTTCTTGGAGGGGGTGGGGATGCAAAATACCCTGCCCGACAAGGGGCAGGATGATGGGGCTTATCGGGCCAGGATGGCATCAATGGATGCCAGCTCCTCCGATGTGAAGGGCGCGGCGTTCAGGGCCTTCACGTTTTCCACAATCTGTTCCGGGCGGCTCGCGCCAATCAGTGCGGAGGTCACTACCGGGTCGCGCAGCACCCACGCCAGGGCCATCTGCGACAGGGCCTGTCCGCGGGCCTGGGCGATATCGTTCAGGGCGCGAATCTTTTCCAGCTTGTCGGGCGTGATGTCGGAGGCCTTGAGGTAGCGGGGGTCATGGGCGGCGCGGGAATCCGCCGGAATGCCGTTGAGATAGCGGTTGGTCAGCAGACCATTTTGCAGCGGCGCGAAGCAGATGCAGCCCACGCCTTCCTGCCGCAGCACATCCGTCAGACCATCCTCAATCCAACGGTTGAACATCGAATAGCTCGGCTGATGAATCAGGCAGGGTGTCCCCAGCTCCTTGAGGATGGCAATGGCCTTGGCCGCCTGCTCCGGGCGATAGTTGGAAATGCCTACATACAGGGCCTTGCCGCTGCGCACGATGTGATCCAGTGCGCCCATGGTTTCCTCCAGGGGCGTTTCCGGGTCGGGACGATGGTGGTAGAAGATATCCACATAATCCACGTTCATGCGCTTGAGGCTCTGATTCAGGCTGGCGATGAGGTACTTGCGGCTGCCGAAATTGCCGTAGGGGCCTTCCCACATGTCATAGCCGGCCTTGGTGGAAAGAATCAGCTCATCGCGGTGGGGCTTCCAGTCCCGGAGCATATGCACGCCGAAGTTCCGCTCCGCCTCGCCGTAGGGCGGGCCATAGTTGTTCGCCAGGTCAAAGTGGGTGATGCCGTTGTCAAAGGCCGTGCGCAGCAGGCTTTGCTGCACGCCAAAGGGCGTAATATTGCCAAAGTTATGCCACAGGCCAAGGGAGATAGCGGGCAGCTTGATGCCGCTTGTGCCGCAGCGGCGGTAAGTCATGCTGTCATAACGGGTCTGGGCAGGGATATACGTCATGGCGATGCCTCCTTATGAACGATGAAATCGTTTATGTTAAGGATAACGGATACTGCCGCTTTTTGCAAGAACAAATTGCCCGGGCGGCAGGCAAAATCATCCATGCGCCGGAAAAAGGCAGGCAGCCGCCGATGGCCCTGTTCATCCGGGCGAAATTTCCCCGCCTTGGGGCGCGGATTGTGCCGGGATGCTTGCGCATTTTGTCTCTTCGCGCTATACTGCTGATATCCCATTGCGAAAGGAGACGCTACCATGCCGACCATCTACATCATCGGTGATTCCACGGTAGAGGACAACACCCCGCCCTTCCGCGGCTGGGGCTGGGCTTTGCCCCAATATACCGCCCCCGGCGTGAAGGTCGTCAATCACGCCAAGAGTGGTCGCAGCTCCCTGAGCTTCATGAACGAGGGCCGCTTTGCCCCCGTGGAGGAAGCCATGCAGCCCGGCGACCTGCTGCTGATTCAGTTCGGCCACAATGACGAAAAGGACGATGCCGAGCGTCACACCGACCCTGCCGATACCTTTCCTCAGCAGCTGGCCCGCTACTGTGATGCGGCCATAGCGAAGGGTGCGCAGCCTGTGCTGATAACGCCCGTGTGCCGCCGTTTCTTTGTTGGCGCGGACAGCATCCTCTACACCCATGGCGAGTATCCCGCGGCCATTCGCCGTCTGGCTGTCGAGCGCGGCATTCCGCTGCTGGATTTGAAGCGTGTCTCCCGGGCATTGTATCTGTCCCTGGGCGAGGAAAAAACTGCCGAGCTGTTCGTCCGTCTGGCTCCCGGTGAGCATCCGGACTTCCCCAACGGTCACGATGACAAAACGCATTTCAACGCCCATGGTGCGCAGGTCATTGCCGGTCTGGTAGCCGAGCTGATGCGCCAGGAGCCGAGCTGCGTCCCCTTCCTGCGGGAGGAGACCTGAGCATGCCGCGTCTGCGCAGGATGCTGGGCAGTGCGGAGCATCCCACCGTGCTGGCCCTGATGCGGCAAATGGAAACGCAGAGCCATGCCACCCTGACCCGCTGGGCGACGGAACAGGCGGAGGCACTGGCTCTGCCCCTGTATCAGCGCACCTATCCGCAGGACACCCGCCTGGTGGATGCCCTTGCCGCCGTTCGCCGCTTTCTGGCCGGTGAAGTCACGGCAAGCAGGCTTGCCCTGCTGCTCAAGGCCGCCCAGCAGGCTGCCCGGGACGCCACTGACCCGATTGCTCAAGCTGCCGCCCGGGCCGTTGCCACGGCCTGCGGTGCATCCCGCACCCCCACCAGTGCCCTGGGCTTCACCTTCTACTGTGCTGCTGCCGTGGCCTATGACCGGGCCGGGGTGTCCGCATCCGCTGCCGTGCATGACGCGCTGGCGGATGAGGTCTTTGCACAGCTGCTGGATTCGCTTCAGGCGGCATCCGTCCCGGAGGAAGCCCATCCTGCGCGGCTTTCCTGGGGCTGCTGACAGGTCGCGACCCTGAATGAAGAATTTCAAAAAAATATTTGTAAACCCCTTGCATTTTCTCAGAAGATGTGATATTATATCACCGTTGCCGCAAGGTAACGTGCTGATGTAGCTCAGTCGGTAGAGCGCATCCTTGGTAAGGATGAGGTCACCGGTTCGAATCCGGTCATCAGCTCCATCAAATCGCCTTTGTGAGGTCACTCGCAGAGGCGATTTTCTTTGTTTCATCAGGGTTTCCGGCTTTCTTCCTCCTTTCCTGTCTGAGAAGCAGTGCGCTTGTCCAGTCCGGTTCTCAGCTAATGATTTCAGCCTTTTTTCGCTTTTCCAGCTAATTTCTGCCGCATCCCATTCAGGATCGCTATGCAT